>CAZNYC010000145.1:2574-9558 GCA_964577175.1 uncultured Anaerolineales bacterium | reverse complement strand
TCCCGGCGTCCAGCCTTTCTGCCAGTGAAGCCGCGGCGCGCCGCGGCCTACGCGTCTTCGTCCTATCCCGGCGTCCAGCCTTTCTGCCAGTCCACGCGCGGGGCGTCGCCCCAGAGGAGGTCCAGGTCGTAGTACGACCGCGAGTCGGCCGAGAAGAGGTGGACCACCACGTCCACGTAATCGACGAGGGTCCAGCGGGCCTCCTCGGCCTCGTCGGCCGTCTCCAGCCCTTCGACGCCGAACGCCTTGTCCCCGAGTTCCTCGCCGGCCTCGGCCACGAAATGGGCGGCGGCCCGCATCTGCCGCGGCGACGTGCCCGTGGCGATGACGAAGAAGTCCGTCACGGGCGAGAGGTCCGTGAGGTCGAGGACGACGACCTCGCGGCAGCGGTTCTCGGCGCACACGCGGGCCAGGTGAACCGCCAGCCGGCGCGCGTCGGTTTCACGTTTGGCCATTACTTCGCCAGGTGGTCCCAGCCGATCCGGAGCAGTTCGCCGATCTGCGGGCCGTATTTCACCACGAGGCCCGCAAAGACCACGCTGACCATGCTCATCAGTTTGATCAGGATGTTCAGCGACGGGCCGGAGGTGTCCTTGAACGGGTCGCCGACGGTGTCGCCGACGACGGCGGCCTTGTGGGGGTCGGACCCCTTGCCGCCCAGCGCCCCGCCCTCGATGTACTTCTTGGCGTTGTCCCAGGCGCCGCCGGCGTTGGCCATGAAGATGGCCAGCGCGAAGCCGCTCGTCAGGCCGCCCACCAGCAGGCCCAGCACGCCGCTGACGTCGAGCACGAGCCCCACCGCCACGGGGACGACGATGGCGAGCAGGCTCGGGACGACCATGGCCCGCTGGGCTCCCGCGGTAGCGATGGCCACGCACGAGGCGTAGTCCGGCTTGGCCGTCCCCTCCATGATGCCTGCGATGGTGCGGAACTGTCGTCGGACTTCGTCAATCATCTGGGAAGCCACGCGGCCGACGGCTTTCATCGTCAGGGCGCAGAAGACGAAGGCGAGCAGGACGCCGCTGAAGACGCCCACGAGGAACTTCGGATTCATGGGCGTGACGCCGTAGAACCGCATGAAGTCGAGCATGCCGGCCTGGGAGTCGCCCACGTCGGCCAGTGTCTGCTTAGCCACCTCGCCCATGGCGACGGGCACGAGGTGGATGCGGCCGTCGGCATCGACGCCGCGCTCCGTTCCGGCGGGAGCCCGGCGGGCTACCGTGTGCTCGTCCTCGCCGGCGGCCTGGATGTAGACGATGGCAGCCTTCTCCTTCAGGGCAAGGCCCGGCGCCTCGCTCTCCTCCAGCACGCCCTGCGCGAACTTGCCGTAACCCAGCGCGTACACGTCGTCCTCTTCGGTGTACTGGTAGGCGGCGGCGGCCTCGCGGTGCATGCCGACGCGGACCTCCTCGACGTAGGCGGCCAGCAGCGCCAGGGCCGTCAGGGCGGCGCTGCCGATGGCGAACCCCTTTCCGATGGCGGCGGTGGTGTTGCCGAGGGAATCGAGGGCGTCGGTCCGCTCGCGGACCTCGGGCGGCTGGCCGCTCATCTCGGCGTTACCGCCCGCGTTGTCGGCGATGGGGCCGTACGCGTCGGAGGCCAGCGTGATGCCGAGCGTCGAAAGCATGCCGACGGCCGCAATCCCCACACCGTACAGGCCCAGCGTAATCTCCCGGAACCCGCCGGGCAGGGCGAACGCCAGGATCATGGCCGCGCTCACCGCCAGGATGGGAATCCACGTCGAGATCATGCCCGTGGCGATGCCGTCGATAATCACCGTGGCCGGCCCGGTGTTGGCACGGTCGGCGATGTCCTGCGTCGGCTTATACTGGGCGGACGTGTACCGCTCGGACCCCCAGCCGATGACGAGGCCCGCCAGCAGGCCCGAGACGACGCTTCCGACAATGGCCCACGGCAGGTGCAGTTGCCAGACGATGACGACCGTGGCTATGATGACCAGGACGCTGGCCAGGTATGTGCCGCGGTTCAAGGCGCCCATCAGGCCTTTCATGGAGGCGCCTTCCCTGGTGCGGACCACGAAGACGCCCAGGATCGAGACGATAATGCCCAGGCCCGCCAGGGCCAGCGGCGCCATCATGAGGTTCAGCCTCAGGGCGCCCTGGCTCAGGCCCTCCAGCGTCTCGGGATACAGGTTCGTCAGGCCGAAGATGGCCGCTGCCCCGAGCGCCGCCGCCGCCAGAATCGAGTTGCTGTAAGATTCGAACAGGTCGGCGCCCATGCCGGCCACGTCGCCGACGTTGTCGCCGACGTTGTCGGCGATGGTGGCGGGGTTGCGGGGATCGTCTTCGGGGATGCCGGCCTCGACCTTGCCGACCAGGTCGGCGCCGACGTCGGCCGCCTTCGTATAGATGCCGCCGCCCACGCGGGCAAACAACGCCTGGCTCGATGCGCCGATGCCGGAGGACAGCATGATGACGGTAATCTGCTCGAGGGACAGCGGCTGCCACGCGACCGTGTCGGCCCAGCCGTATCCCCAGACCTTATAAAGAAAGATAAACCAGGCGGTAATGTTCAGCAGGCCGAGGCCGACGACGGCCAGGCCCATGACGGCGCCGGCGCGGAAGGCCACCGTCAGCCCCTGGTTCAGGCTGTTCTTGGCCGCGTTGGCCGTCCGGGCGGAGGCCTGCGTGGCCGTCTTCATCCCGATGAATCCCGCCAGCGCCGAGAAGAAGCCCCCCGTCAGGAACGCGAACGGCACCAGGCCGTGCTGCACGTGCAGGCCGAACGCCATCACTGCCAGCAGGCCGAAGACGACCACGAAGAAGATCGCCACCACCTTGTACTGCTGCCTGAGGTAGGCGTAGGCGCCCTCGCGGACGGCGCGGGCGATCTCCTTCATCTCGTCGGTGCCTTCGCTCTCCTTCATGGCGCTCTTGTAGAAGTAATACGCCATGATGAGCGCAAGGACCGCGCCGCCGAAGGCGAGGTACCAGACGGTCGGCAGCGGCCTGGCGTCGGCGACGGTACCCGCCGCCTCCGGTGCCGCCTGCTCGCTGAGGACCTCGCTCGCCAGCAGTCCCATCCCCGCCAGCAGCACGACGGCGACTCCGAGGCGGATACCCTTCCACAACCGACTGTTCATGCCCGGCCCTTTCCGGTGATTGAGGATAGCGTTCGTGCCCTGCGTCCCGTCGTCCGTCGGGGGAACTTGCCAATCGAGGGCCGCGTTTTGTACCGGCGCGGGCGGCTTTCGGCAAGCAAAAAATGGGAAGCCCGCGAAGGTGCAGGAAGATACGACCCCACGAGGGCCTCGGCTCCGGGACGGCCAGGGGCTTAACACGACAACGCACCGTCCGCATTTTGCGCGGTGGGTCTCCGCCCCCACCGCGCTCGAAAGGGCGTTTTTGCGGCTGCGCGGCGGGTGCGGAGACCCGCCGCGCTTCACCGCCGCCCCCCGCTCCCCAGGTCGCGGGTCCCCACCGGCGCGGTGCGCCCCGCGCAGCCGAAGACCGCGCTGCACCGGGAAGTTCCCGCCCTCTTAGGATGGCGGCTCGGCGACGCCGCTCGCTTTGCCGTTGACACGACCCGCCCGAACGTCTAGGGTCCCAGCAGCCATGATCCGTCTCGAACAGGTCAGCAAGTCATACGACGGCGGCCGGACCTGGGCCGTCAGCGGGCTCTATCTGCACGTCCGCGAGGGCGAGTTGATGGTCCTCCTCGGCGAGTCGGGCTGCGGCAAGACGACCACCCTCAAGATGATCAACCGCCTCATCGAGGCGACCTCCGGCCACATCGAGGTCGCGGGCGAGGACGTCCGCGACCAGAACCCCGTCGACCTCCGCCGACGCATCGGCTACGTCTTCCAGCGGATCGGCCTCTTCCCGCACATGACGGTCGGCGAGAACGTGGCCGTCGTCCCCCACCTCCTGGGCTGGGACAGGGCGACGGTCGCCGAGCGGGTCGGCGAACTCCTCCGCATGGTTGACCTCGACCCCGGCGCCTTCCGCGACCGCATGCCGCGGCACCTTTCCGGCGGTCAGCGGCAGCGGGTGGGCGTGGCCCGGGCCTTGGCCGCCCGCTCGCGTCTCATGCTCATGGACGAACCCTTCGGCGCCCTCGACCCGCTCACCCGGGCCAGCCTCCAGGACGAGTACCGCCGCATCCACCGCCGCTTGGGCCTGACGAGCGTCATGGTCACCCACGACATGACCGAGGCCCTCCTGATGGCCGACCGCATCGCCTGCATGCGCAGCGGCGAGATCGTCCAGGTCGGCACGCCGCACGAACTCATGACCGGGCCGGAAGACGACTTCGTCCGCCAACTGATGCAGACGCCCAAGGAACAGGCCGACCGTCTCGAGCAAATCGTCCAGGAGGAAGGGGACGCGGCCACATGACCGGCGAGGTCTGGCAACAGATCGGCGAGTGCCTCCGGAACCTGCCGAGTTACCTCGGCCAGCACGTGCTGATCAGCGTGCTGGCCCTTGGCATCGGTATCGTCGTCAGCCTGCCGCTGGCGATCCTCGGCGCCCGCAGCAAGGCGCTGCGGTGGCCGGTCCTGACGGCCGCCAGCATCATCCAGACGATTCCGAGCATGGCGCTGCTGGCGCTGTTCTTTCCGGTGCTGGTGGGCGTGTCGTACCTGACGAGCCGGTGGATGGGCGTGTCGATTTCGGCCCTCGGGTTCCTGCCGACCATCATCGCCCTGACGCTCTACAGCATGCTGCCGGTGCTTCGGAATACGGTGACGGCCATCACGGGGGTGGACCCGGCGATGACGGAGGCCGCCCGGGGCCTGGGCATGCGGCCGATGCAGGTGCTCCTGAAGGTCGAACTGCCGCTCGCCCTGCCGGTCATCATCGCGGGCGTCCGGACCGCCACGGTCTGGGTCGTCGGCATCGCCACCCTCTCGGCCCCCATCGGCCAGACGAGCCTCGGCACGTACATCTTCAGCGGCCTGTATATGGAGAACTGGATCGCCGTCCTGTTCGGGTGCGTCTTCGCCGCGGTCCTGGCCCTGGTGCTGGACCAGTTGATCGGCCTCATGCAGACGGGCGTGGACCTTCGGCGCCGCGGCCGCGTCGTCGGCGCCGCCGTGGGGCTGGGCGTCGTGATCCTCGGTGGCCTGGCGCTGCCGGCCGTCCAGGGCGAGGGACTGCTGCGCGGATGGTTCCGCGGCGAGACGGACGAGGGCCCCGCCGAGGCGACCAAGGCGACCTACGCCATCGGCTCCAAGACCTTCGCCGAGCAGTACGTCCTGGCGGCCGCCATCCGCGGGCAGATAGAGGCTGCCGGCCTCGGCACCCGCATGCGGGAGGGGCTCGGCTCGGCCGTCGTCTTCCGGGCCCTGGCCTCCGGCGAGATCGACGTCTACGTCGATTACTCCGGCACCATCTGGGTCAACCAGATGAAACGCGATACCGTGGCCGACCCCCACACCGTCCTGACGGACATGACGTGGTGGCTGGCCCGCCGCAAGGGCATCCGCTGCCTCGGGCCGCTGGGCTTCGAGAACGCCTACGCCCTGGCCATGAAACGCGACCGGGCCGAGGCCCTCGGCGTCGAGTCCATCGACGACCTGGCCGGCGTGTCGGCGGACCTGAAGATCGGCGGCAGTTACGAGTTCTTCGGCCGGCCGGAATGGACCCGCCTCCGCGACGCCTACGGCCTCTCCTTCGCCGAGCGCAAGCAGTACCAGGCCACCTTCATGTACAAAGCGGTGGCGACGGGCGAGGTGGACGTCATCGCCGCCTTCACGAGCGACGGCCGCATCGCCGCCTACGACCTGGTCGTCCTGGAGGACCCGAAGCAGATCATCCCGCCGTACGACGCCGTGCTGCTCCTTGCGCCCGGCGTGGCCGAGGACGAGGCCCTGGCCCGGGCGCTGCGGCCGTTGGTGCGGGCCATTCCCGTCGAGACGATGAGACGGGCCAATTACCAGGTCATGCGCGATGAGAACAGCCGGACCGCCGACCAGGCCGCCGACTGGCTCCGACGCGAGATCGGCGTGGCGGAGGAGTAAGCGCGCCCCGTGCCACGGCCGGTCTTGCCCGGCCGTGGGTGCAATTGTCATTCCGAGCATGGCCTCGCGCCGTTCGAACCCGACGCGGGAGCGGCGGGTCATCGTCACCCGCAATGGCACGTGCCAAGGCGGATGGTGATGTCCGGCCGCTTCCGCGCCCGGCTCGGCACGCCCATGTCACCCGAAATCCCCTTGAACCCGCCCGCGAAACCCGTATACTGTTCCGTCTTAGTGCAGGCGGAAACCAACGGACGGAGGACGGATCGTGGCAGCGAAGTGCGAAATCTGCGGCAAGAGCGGCCGGATGGGCAACTCCATCACACGCCGCGGCAAGGCCAAGTACCTCGGCGGCGTCGGACGCAAGGTCACCGGCATCAACAGACGCAAGTTCAAGCCGAACCTCCAACGCGTCCGCGTCGAACTGCCGGACGGCACCCGCAAGCGGATGCGCATCTGCGCCCAGTGCCTCCGCAGCGGCAAGGTGAAGAAACCCGGCAAGCGGCCGGCCGTCGAATCCAAGTAGCCGCCCGCGCGCCCGCCTCCCCGCTTCCTTGCGCCCCGTGCCACGGCCGGAGAAGAACACGGCGGGACAAGACCCGCCGTGGCACAGGCGCCTGTGCCCCGCGCCCGGAGAACGCCGATGGGCCTCTCGCGAGAGGACGTCCTGCACGTGGCTCACCTCGGCCGCATCCACCTCGCCGACGACGACGTCGCGAAGTTCGCGGAGCAACTCTCCTCCATCGTCGACTACGTGAACCAACTGGGCGAACTCGACACCGAGGACGTCGAGCCCCTCGCCCACGCCCTGCCGCTGCGGAACGTCCTCCGCGCCGACGAGCCCCGGCCGGGTCTCTCGAACGAGGAGGCCCTCGGCGGGGCGCCCGACGCCGCGGACGGCTGCTTCCGCGTGCCCCGCGTCATCGACGACGGCAGCAGCGCGTAACGAGTAGGCCGCGGCGTGCCGCGGCAGAGGGCCACGAGCACCGAGCCACGAGCCGCGG
>CAZNYC010000145.1:0-2474 GCA_964577175.1 uncultured Anaerolineales bacterium | reverse complement strand
ACGCGCGGCGCCGGGTGCCACTGGCGGCTTGTCCGCCACTGTGTTCACCCTGGCGGGAAGCACTGGCCGGCAAGCAGCCAGTGGCACCCGGCGCAAATACGACAACACCCATGTCCATCCTCGACCGCACAGCCTGCGACCTTCGCGACGCCCTCCGCCGGCGCGACCTCACCGCCGCCGAGGCTGCCGACGCCTGCCTCGACGCCATCGACCGCCTCGAGCCCACCGTTCACGCCTTCGCCTCCACCGATGCCGACGCCGCCCGTGCCCGGGCCGCCGAGATCGACCGCCGTAGGGCGGCCGGCGAGGACGTCGGCCTCCTGGCGGGCCTGCCCGTCGCCGTCAAAGACAACATGGCCACCGCCGATCGTCTACCGACGGCCTGCGGCAGCCGCATCCTCCGCACCTGGCACGCCCCGTACAACGCCCACGTCGTGGAGCGGCTGCTGGCCGAGGGCGCCGTCATCGTCGGCAAGACGAACATGGACGAGTTCGCCATGGGCTCGTCCACGGAGCATTCCTGCTTCGGCCCGACGCACAACCCGTGGGACACGCAGCGCGTGCCCGGGGGCTCGAGCGGCGGAAGCGCCGCCGCCGTCGCCGCAAGGCTCGTCCCCGTCGCCCTCGGGTCGGACACGGGCGGTTCCATCCGCCAGCCCGCCAGCCTGTGCAGCGTCGTCGGCCTGAAGCCCACCTACGGCCGGGTGAGCCGCTACGGTCTCGTGGCGTTCGCGTCCAGCCTGGACCAGATCGGCCCCATTGCCCGCACCGTCGGCGACGCCGCCCTCCTGCTCCAGGCCGTCGCGGGCCACGACCCGCGCGATTCCACGAGCGTCCCGGCGTCGGACGCGCCCGTGCCGGATTACCTTGCGGACCTCGACGAGCCCGTCCAGCCCCTCCGCATCGGCGTGCCGAAGGAATTCTTCGGCGAGGGACTGGACGGGGAGGTCGAGCGAGTCGTCCGCGAGGCCATCGCCGCGTGCGAAGGCCTGGGCGCCGAGGTCGTCGAGGTGGACCTCCCCCACGCCACCGACTACGCCATCGCCACGTACTACCTCGTCGCGCCGAGCGAGGCGTCTTCGAACCTCGCGCGCTACGACGGCGTGCATTACGGCCACCGCTCCAGCGAGGCCGCCGACATGATCGACATGATGATGCGCAGCCGCAGCGAGGGCTTCGGCGACGAGGTCAAGCGGCGGATCATGCTCGGCACGTTCGCCCTCTCATCCGGCTATTACGATGCGTATTACAAGAAGGCCCTGAAGGTGCGGCGGCTGGTGCGGCAGGACTTCGACGCCGCCTTTGACCGGTGCGACTGCCTCATGGGCCCGGCCAGCCCGACGCCCGCCTTCCGCCTGGGCGAACGCCTCGACGACCCGCTCGCCATGTACCTCTCCGACCTCTTCACGGTGGGCGCGAGCATGGCCGGCATCGCCGGCGTCAGCATCCCGGCGGGCTTCACCGACGACGGGCTGCCGGTGGGCCTCCAGATTCTCTCGGGCGTCTTTACGGAGGACCGCCTGCTGCGCATCGCCCGCATGCACGAACGCGCCACCGGCTGGGCCGGCCGCCGCCCGCCCGTCTGCGAGGAATCGGCATGAGTGCCGCGGACCCCGTCCCGACCATCGGCATGGAGGTGCACCTGCACCTGGCGACCCGGACGAAGATGTTCTGCCCGTGCGAAGTGGCCTACGACGCCCCGCCCAACACGCGGGTCTGCCCCGTGTGCCTCGGCATGCCGGGCGTCCTGCCCGTCATGAACGAGAAGGCGGTGGAACTCGCCGTCCGGATGGCCATCGGCCTCGGCTGCCGCATCCCCGACTTCGCCAAGTGGGACCGCAAGCACTACTATTACCCGGATCTGCCGAAGAATTACCAGATATCCGAATACGACGAGCCGCTCGGCCTCGGCGGGCACCTGGACGTGGAACGGGACGGCAAGACGTTCCGCGCCCGAATCACGCGCGTCCACCTGGAGGAGGACGCCGGCAAACTCGTCCACGCCGAGGACGGCTCGAACGTCTCGGAGGTGGACCTGAACCGGACGGGCACGCCCCTGCTGGAGATCGTCTCGGAGCCGGACATCCATTCCGCCGCCCAGGCGCGGGCGTACGGCGAGGCGCTGCGGCAACTGGCCGTCTACCTCGGCGTTGGCCATTGCAACATGCAACTCGGGCAGATGCGGTTCGAGCCGAACATCAGCCTGAAGATCGGTGAGGAGGGCGGTGCGCCCCGCTACACGCCCATCACGGAGATTAAGAATCTCAATTCGTTCCGCAGCGTGGAGCGGGCGTGCGAGTTCGAAATCCGCCGCCACCGCGACGAACTTGCCGCCGACCCGGACGGGTACACCCTGGAGAACCTCGGCAAATCGACCCGCGGCTGGAACGACGACCGCGGCACTTCGTTCCTGATGCGGTCGAAGGAAGAGGCGCACGATTACCGCTACTTCCCGGAGCCGGACCTCGTGCCGT
>CAZNYC010000144.1:0-9644 GCA_964577175.1 uncultured Anaerolineales bacterium | reverse complement strand
CACACATCGCGCGGCGCACGGCCGGGCCACCCGCCGCGTCTGCCCGAGGCTACTTCTCCACGCGCACGCGGACCGCGTGAATCTCCGCGACCGTCCGGTCGCGTTCGCCGAACCAGCCCGTCCCGCCGAGGCCGTACGTCTTCGCCTCGGCGCCTGCGGGAATCGTGACGCGGAAGTCGAAGGCCTCGCGCGCGCCCGGTTCCAGGTCGAACGCGCCCCCTTCGGGTGCCGCCGTCCAGCCGTCCGGCAGTCGCGGCCGCACCTCGCCGCCGATGGGGTGCTCGTAGAAGTTCCGGGCGATGAGACGGAGGGTGAACGTCTCGCCGGCCTTCGTTCGGATGTCGAGGGCGAACCGCTCCGGGGCGGGTGTCGGGCCGGGCTCACGGCCGGACGAGACCGGCCGCGGCACGTCGCCGCCTGGGATTGGCTCCGCCGGTTCGAGCCTGGCGTCGACGACCATGCCGGGCCGGCACGGCGTTTCCGCCGCGGCGACGAGGCGGGTCGCGTTGGCCGAGAGACGGGCCGCCCACGCCACGGGCTCGCCGTATCGGGCACCTTGCCGCCGGACCTCGCGCACGAGCCGCTCCGTCCACCGGAGGGCCACGCGGGCACGCCGCAGGTATCCGTCCTCGCCTTCCTTTGCCTCGACGGCCCGGCGGGCGTCGCGGGCGGCTTCGGCGGCCGAGGGCACGTCGGCCATCGGCTTCGGGGCGTCGCCCTTGTGGGCAATCTGCTCCGCCAGCCGCACGAGGCGGTACAGCCGCGTCATCGCCCGGTTGTCCGCATGGGCCTCCTCGGCGGCTTGCTCGATGGCCGGGGCAAGGGCGTCCACGTCGAAGATCTCGAGGTCCTGCATCTGCTGGAGCATCCGGATGCCGGCGGCCCCGTACCGCTCGCTCTCCCGCGGGAACCGCAGATACTGAACGTCCGGCGTCAGGGTCAGGACGAATTGGCCGTGGCGCGGCTCGACGGTGCGCCGGCGGCCGAGGTGGTCGGTCACCTCGACCCGGTTCAGGCTGCTCGAGAAGTCGATCGTCCGCTCGCCGCCCACGTACCAGGCGGCCAGGATGACGTCGTTGCCCTTCACGAACCAGTGCTGCCGGATACGCGGGGCCACGCCCGTCGGCCCGACGTAGCGGGCGCCTTCGAGCATATCGGTCATGGCGGCGTAGGCGGCGTAGGCCGGGAACGGCTCGTTCCGCGGGCCCAGCAGGAACGTGGGGTCGTAACTGCCGCGGCCCTGCTCATACCAGTAGACGCGGTCGACGCCGGCGGCGATCTGCGAGATGGTGATGCGCGGCAGGGCGCGGGCGCCGTCCTCGGGCGTCCGTTCCTTCGTGCCCCACCACCCCTCTTCGGTGTTCCAGATGGGCTTGCCGGGGAAGTGCGCGTCGCGGAGGGCCACCAGGTCGCGGACCATATCGAGTTTGCCCTCGGGGGCCTTCGGCAGGACGAGTTCGTCGTACGTCAGCGGCTTGACGCCCGGGTAATGGATCTGGACGGTATCGTTGTACGGCGCGCCGCCGAAGCGGGCGAACTCCTCCATCATCTTTACGCTGCCGGAGTCGCCGTCGGCGTAGGCCAGGGCGTCCTTGTGACGGGCCTTGACCATGCTCCACGTGTGCTTGGCCGCCACGACGAAGAACTCGCGCGGGTCGTGCCAGAAAAAGTTCGGCTCGTTCCAGAACTGGTACTCCGGCGGCCCGGCGGCCTGCTCGCGGTACAGGTCGATGCCCCGCAGGCAGAAATCGTAGAACCGGTCGTAGTCGAAGATGCGGTGGTTGATGGACCCCTTGCCGAGCCACGGTTCGCCGTAGGCGAAGCGGCCGGGCTGAATCCGGCCGTTTTCACGGGCGTACCGGTACTGGCCTTCCATCGCCAGCGCCCACTGGATGGCCTCCTTCGGCCAGGGCAGGGATAGGCCCGGTCGCGGTTCGAGTTTGTCCCAGACGACCGGTGAGACGCGCTCGATCGTCGCCCCCGCCAGGCCCATCAGGTGATGGTTGACGCCCCAGCACACGCCGAAGGGCGAGTCCGGGTCCGGCACCGTCGGACGGGCGCGGATCCGCGCCAGGCGGGCATCCATCGCCGCCACGGTCTCCTCGCCGTCGCGCACGCGGACCGTCAGCGTGTACGGGCCGATCGCGTCCGCCTCCACCAGGAGCGGGGCCACGGCCCGGCGGCGCGGGCCGACGGTGACGGACGCGCGGCCGGTCGACTGCTCGCCGTCGAAGTCCGTCAGCGTCCACTCGGCGTCGAGGCGTTTCTCGGCGTCCGTGAGATTCGTCACGTGCAGGTCGAACCGGGCGGGCTCGGCCCCGACGAAGACGTTGCCGGGCCGGTGCTGCTGGAGGCTCGCCCGGAGGCCGTCGGGCACGAACCTACCGTCCGCCGCGAAGTGGAGCAGCCGGTGGTCCGTGTTCCGGTAGATGTGACCGACGTTGCCGACGGCGAGGTAGACGTCGCCGCCCTCCGGCGCGGCGGCCACGCCGAAGATGTGTTTCGCGTAGCCGTCGGCGCGGTCGGGCCGGTCGCCGCTCGGCCAGAGGTCGACCGCCCGGCCGTCGTCGACCACGCGGGGCGAGTCGGCGGTGAACGGCTTCGGCGAGCCGTCCGGGTGCAGCCGCCACAACCGGTGCCCCCGGCAGGCGTACAGCGTGCCGTCCGGGCCGACGTGCAGGCGGCGGGCGGAAAGGTCGACCTGCCGGATGACGTCGCCGTTCGCCGCGTCCAGCCGCAGCAGGCCCTGGCGTTCGGTGGCCACCCAGAGGGCGCCGTCGGGCGTGAAGCGCATCGCCTGGACGCGCGCCCCGTCCGGCAGGGGGAGCGTGCGGAGATGCCGGCCGGTCGGCGCATACACCTGGATCTCCGCCGACGGTTTCATCTGCGGCAGGTAGAGGTGGTCGTCGGCGTCGACGGCGAGGCTTCGGCCCCACTCGTAGGCGAAGCCGGGCTGCGTGACCGTTTTCTCGGGGTCCCACGTTTTGTGATGCCCACCGCCGCCGGGGCCGAACACGTATTTCGTCTCGTCGGGCTTCAGTTGGACGCCCAGGACGTTCCGCACGCTGCTGGGGTAGGGGTAGTTGATGTAGTCGGCGTCGGCTTCCCACGGGGCGCCGCGTCCGTCCGGGGTGAACTTGTAGACGCCCGCCCCGCCGCGCACGAAGACGATGCCGCGGGAGTCGGCGGCCACGTCCTGGGCGTTGACGGGCTTGGTGCTGTGCCCGCCGCCGAGTGCGGGGTAGGTGGTCTCGCGCCGCCACGTGGGCGAGAATCGGACGGCCGTCCAATTCCGCCGGTCCGTGACGAGAAAGTGACCGTCGGGACCGCGGACGGCGCCGGTGAACGTGAGCGCCTCGCGGCTGGCGAGCACCGGGTCGGCGGCCCGGTACAGGTTGGCTGCGGCGCGGTCTTCACCGGCCGTGACCGTGACGCGGAACCGGTGGACGGGCACGTCGCGCGTGAGGCGGTCCGGCGCCTCCTCGGCGTCGCGGACCTCTTTCCACGGGAGGACCTGTGTTTCGAGGACGGGCCGGCCGTCGGCGTCGAGGCCGTCCCAGCGGATTTCGTGGTCGCCGGCGTCCAGCCGGCCGGGGCGAAGCCACCGCACGAACCAGGGGTCCGCGACGTAGTAATACTGGCCGACGTTGCCGGGCGGGCTGCCGTGCGCATCGCCGCCCACCGTGGCCTTGTGCCGGTCGATGCGGACGGTGACCTCGGCGGGGTCGGTCAGTCGGAACCGGATGCGGGCGGCGGGCGGGGCGCGGTACATGTGCTCCCCTTCCTCGAGGGGCTGCTCCACGCGGAGGTCCCGGACGGCGGCGGCCGCCGGTCCGCCCATCGTCGCTATCGCCGTCGCGAGCAGGATGGTGCGCGTCACACGGGTCACGGGGGCTCCTTTCATCAGGGTCGCCGATGTCTCTTCTATGAAGCGGACGGCCGGCGGAGCCGGTTGTTCATCCCCGCCGTCGTTTCCGCTGCGAAGGGAAATGTTGACACCGCGTCCGCGAAAGTGCAAGTATGGAACTCCCCGGCCGGCGCGGCGGGGCACGAGGGCATCCAGGGAGGCCGGCCATGAATGCGTCACGTCCGGGAGCGCAGCGTCGGGCGGTGCAGCGTGGACCGAGGGCGGTGGGCGCCGCGGCGGTGCTCCTGGCCGCCCTTCTGGCGGCCGTCGCGGGGCCGCCGGCCGTCGCGGCGGAGCAGGCGGACGTCACGCTTCCGCCCGGCCCGAAGCCCGACGCCGCCTGGACGGCCCGCCTCCACGAGGACCGCGGCCGGAAGGTCTATCGCGGCGAGGAACTCGCGACCATCGGTATGCCGTGCGGCGGCGTGGCGGCCGGGCAACTGTATGTCCGCGGCGACGGCACGCTGGCCCAGTGGTGGATCGCCAACAACAGCGAGTTCACCGGATACGGGGCCGACTGCTACAAGACCTACCGCCCGCCCAGCCCGGTGGACCAGGGCTTCGCCGTTTACATCGAGGGCGAGGGCGGCAAGACGGTGCGGCGCGACCTCAGCCGCGACGGCTTCGACGCCATCGAGTTCGTCGGCGAGTACCCGATCGCCGAAATCCGCTATCGCACGAAGCAGAAGCCCGCCCTGCCGGTCGAGGTGGACCTGGAAGTCTTCTCGCCGTTCATCCCGCTGAATGCGAAGGACTCGGCCCTGCCGGTCACCGTCATGCGATTTACGCTTCGCAATACCACCGACGGGCCGGTCGAGGCGCACCTGGCGGGCCGGCTTCAGAATGCCGTCCTCCTGCACGAGGCGGGGCAGTACGCCGGGCGCGGCCGGAGCCGGAACCGGGCCGTCTCCGAGGGGGGCGTGACGGGTGTGGTGATGGACTTCGTCCCCTCGCCGCCCCCGCCGGACGAAAAGCGCCGCGTCACCGTTTTCGAGGACTTCGAGGGCGGCGACTACGACGGCTGGACGATCGAGGGCAGGGCCTTCGGCCGGGTGCCCGCCACCGGCACCCTGCCGGAGCAGCAAAAGGTGACCGGCTGGCACGGGGAGGGGTTCGTCAACACCTACCTCGGCAAAGACGAGCCGCAGGGCACCGCCGTCTCCAAGGCGTTCCCCATCACCGAGCCGTACATCGCGTTCCTCATCGGCGGCGGGAACCACAAGGGCACCACGTGTCTGAACCTGCTCGTGGACGGGCAGGTCGTCCGGACCGCCACGGGGCGGAACCGGGAAGAACTCACCCAGCAGGTCTGGAGCGTGCGGGACCTGAAGGGCAAGGAGGCCCGCCTGCAGATCGTCGACAAACACTCCGGCGGATGGGGGCACATCAACGTCGACTGGATCCGCTTCACGAACCACGTGCCGGAGAAGACCGTGCCGGAGCCGGAGGACCATCCCGGCTTCGGCGACATGTGCCTCGCGGTCGTCGGCGCGAAAGCCGCGGCCGGCACTGCCGAGGTCGGCGAGGGCGTCCCGCAGCCCGAAGCCGAGGCCACGTTCCCCCTGGGCGATGCGGCGAAGCGCGGCGTGGTGACGGTGCCGGTGGCCCTTGAGAAGGGCGAGGCCACGGACGTCACGTTCCTCGTGACGTGGTATTTCCCGAACCGCGACGACCGCGACCGCATGTACGCCAACTGGTTCGACGGGGCGCTCGGGGCGGCCCAGTACGTGGCCGAGCACGTCGAGCGCCTCCGCGGTGACACGCACCGCTTCCGCGACACGTATTTCGACACGACGCTGCCGTACTGGCTGGCGGCGCGGCTGGCGATGCCGGTGGCGAACCTCGCGACCGAGACCGTCCAGTGGTGGGAGAGCGGCCGGTTCTGGGCCTGGGAGGGCGTCTGCTGCTGCCCCGGCACGTGCACGCACGTGTGGAACTACGAACATGCGATGGCGCGGCTGTTTCCGGAACTCTCGCGCTCCAACCGCCTCATGCAGGACCTGGAGCCCGCCGCCGGTTTCGACGAGAAGACCGGCCTGGTGGGTTTCCGCTCGAACCGCGCCTACGCCGCCGACGGCCAGTGCGGCACGGTGCTCAAGGTCTACCGCGAGCACCTGATGTCCGCCGACACGGACTTTCTGAAGAAGGCGTGGCCGGCCACGAAGAAGGCCATGGAGTTTGCCATCACCCGCGACGCGAACGCCGACGGCCTGATCGAGGACGCGCAGCACAACACGTTCGACATCAACTTCATCGGCCCGAACACGTTCGTGGGCAGTTTGTACCTGGGGGCGCTGCGGGCGGCCGAGGCGATGGCCCGTCTCATGGACGACCGCGAGGCCGCCGACCGCTACCGGCGCATCTTCGAGAGCGGGTCGCGCCTGACGATGCGGCGGCTCTTCAACGGCGAGTACTTCGTCCAGATCGTCCCGGACGGGGCCCCCGACCGGTTCCAGTACGGGAAGGGGTGCCTGTCGGACCAGATGTTCGGCCAGGGCTGGGCCCACCAGGTGGGGCTCGGGTACCTGTACCCGCGGGAGGCCGTGCGGTCCGCGCTGAAGGCCGTATATAAGTACAACTGGACGAGCGACGTGGGCCCGTACAACGCCCGCCACCGGCCGGAGCGCTGGTTCGCCCGCGCGGGCGACGCCGGCCTCTTCACCTGCACGTGGCCCGGCGGCGGCCGGCCCAAGGAACCCGTCCGGTACCGCGACGAGGTCTGGACCGGCATCGAGTACCAGGCGGCCGGGCACATGCTGTGGGAAGGGCTGGTGGACGAGGCCCTCGCGATCGTGCGCGGCATCCACGAGCGGTACGACGGCACGCATCACAATCCGTGGAACGAAGTCGAGTGCGGCGACCACTATGCCCGGGCCCTGGCGTCGTGGGGATGCCTGATCGGCCTGGAGGGCTTCGAGTACGACGGCCCGGCCGGGCGCATCGGTTTCGCCCCGCGGATGCAGGCGGACGATTTCAAGGCGTTCTTCACGGGCGCCGAGGGGTGGGGCAGCCTCGTCCAGACACGGGCCGACGGCCGGCAGACCAACCGGATTGGGGCGGCGTGGGGCCGGCTCCGCGCCCGGACGCTGGTCTTCGAGGTGCCGAAGACGGCCGGCGAGGTGAAGGCAGCCGTCACCGCCGCCGGGAAGAAGGTCGGGGCGCGCCTCTCGCGCGACGGCCCGCGCGTCACGCTGACGCTGGAGCGGGACGTCGCGATCGAAGCCGGCCAGGCCGTCGAAACGGTCCTCATGTGGTGAGGCGGACGGGTGCCACTGGCGGCTCGCCCGCCAGTGCGTTTCGAGGTTGGTGAACACTGGCTGATAAGCAGCCAGTGGCATACGTGTGCGAAGGTTCGGTCGCGGCTGAGATGCGCGGTGCGGCCTGTGTTCGCCGGCCCGCTTGCGGGCCGCGCGCCGTGCGCGGCGGGGCGGGAGCCCCGCGACGCCGCCGCACCGAAGGTCGCGTCGCAGTCATGAACCGCCGGTTGGAGGGAGAGCCATGGCGGTAACCGCGGGTTCGGTCATCGACGCGATTCCGGCGGCGTTTCGCCGGATGGGGCGGACGCTGTTCCAGCCGTTCGACATCGGCAAGTGGTTCGTCCTGGGCTTCTGCGCCTGGCTGGCCCAGTTGGGCGAAGGCGGCGGCGCGCCCGGCAGCGGCGGCGGGTCGCCCGGCGGGGGCGGAGGCGGAAGCGGGTTCGGCGACGCCGCGCACTGGTTTCACGAGAACCTCGCCGTCATCCTCCTCGTGGCGGCCGCCATCTTCATCGTGATACTGGCACTCGGCCTGCTCATCGTGTGGCTGAGTTCGCGCGGCAAGTTCATGTTTCTGGACGGCCTCGTTCACAACCGCGGAGCCGTTGTCGAGCCTTGGCACCGGTATCGCGAACCGGCGAACAGCCTGTTCGGGTTCCGCGTGGCGTTCGGCCTGTTGGTTCTGCTGGCCCTGGCGCTTGTCGCGGCGGTGGGATTCGGGCTGGCGTGGGCGGACATCGCCCGCGAGACGTTCGGCCCGGCGGCCATCGCGGCGATTGTGATCGGCGGTTTCTCGGTCCTCGTGATCGCGGTGGCGGCCGGCATCGTTTCAGCCCTGCTCAATGACTTCATCGTGCCGGTAATGTACGTGCGCGGCCGGCGGGTGCGGGAGGCGTGGTGTGTGTTCTGGCGCGAACTGGCCCAAGGCCACATCGGCCCGCTCCTGCTGTTTTACCTGATGAAGGTCGTCCTGGGGATGGCGCTGGGGGCGGTCGCCATGATCGCCACCTGCCTGACGTGCTGCCTGACCGCCCTCCCGTACATCGGCACGGTGATCCTGCTGCCGGTCTTCGTGTTCATGCGATGCTATTCGCTGGCGTTCATCGAGCAGTACGGTCCCGAGTGGCGGGTGTTCGCGTACGACCTGGAACCGGCCCCGGCCGGACCGCCCGTGCCGCCGCCGCCCGAACCCGAGACGGACGAGGAGTCCCAGATATGATCCGTACCCGATGCTGCATGTGGACGGTGTCGACCGTGGCGTGCGTCCTGGCTGCGGGGGCCGTGTCGCTTACGCGGGCCGCCGAGACGCCGGGCGCGTGCGTCATCACGATCGGCGGCAAGGAGGTGACGCCGGACGCCTGCGCCGTCGTCGTTCCCGCCGACCCCACGCCGCAGGAACAGTTTGCCGCCAAGGACCTGGCCGACCACCTGGAGACGATGACCGGCAAGCGGCTGCCGGTCGTGGCGGAGACGGACCTGGGCGACCGCACGCCCATCGCCGTCGGCCGGTGCACGGCGACGCTTAAGCGGCTGGGCGTGGCGGTCGATTTCGATGCCCTTGGCATCGAAGGCATCGCCGTCGAGACGAAGGGGCCGGCCCTCGTCCTGGCGGGGAACCGGCGCGGCGTGTTGTACGCGGTCTACTCGTTTCTGGAGGACGAACTCGGGTGCCGGTGGTTCACGCCGGACTGCACGCGCATCCCGCGCGAGGGGCGGTTCGACATAGGTGACTTGAAAGTCCGTTACGTGCCGCCGCTCGAGTACCGCAACACGGATTACCCGTGCTCGCGCGACGGCGACTGGGCGGTCCGCAACAAGATGAACGGCACGCACCAGCGTCTGGACGAGCCGCGTGGCGGCAAGATCGCCTATTCGCACTTCGTCCATACGTTCAACCAGATTCTGAACCCCGCCGAGCATTTCGAGAAGCATCCCGAGTGGTTCTCCATGGTGGGGGGCGAACGCATCGGCGGCCGGACGCAACTCTGCCTGACGAACGCGGAGGTCCTGGCGATCGCCAAGAAGCGGGTCCGCCAGTGGATCAAGGCGGCCCCCCGGGCCACCATTTTCTCGGTCTCGCAGAACGACTGGCACAACTACTGCACGTGCCCCGAGTGCGCGGCCCTGGCCGAGAAGGAGGGCAGCCAGGCCGGGCCCATCATCCACTTCGTCAACGCCATCGCCCGGGATATCGAGAAGGACTACCCGGACAAGGTCCTCTCGACGCTCGCCTACCAGTACAGCCGCAAGCCCCCGCGCCACGTCAAGCCGCGGCCGAACGTGTGCGTGCGGCTGTGCACGATCGAGTGCTGCTTCGCCCATCCGCTGGAGGAATGCCCGGCGAACGCCTCGTTCGTCGAGGACATCCGCGGCTGGAACGAAATCTGCAACCGGCTTTACATATGGGATTACATTATCGATTACCATCACAGCGTCATGCCGTGGCCGAACCTGAGGAGCCTGAAGCCCAACATCAACTTCTT
>CAZNYC010000143.1:0-9937 GCA_964577175.1 uncultured Anaerolineales bacterium | reverse complement strand
GACGAACGGCAAAGCGGCGGCAGGCCGCCGCACTCCATAAACGGCTACCTGCCCGCCTGCTCCAGGACGATCGTCTCGTGGATGTCGAGGCGCGGCAGTTCGATCTCGGCCGCCCCTTCCTTGAAGTGGAACGGCAGGTGCCGCGTGCCAGGCTGGAGGTACACCCGCTCCGGCCGGCGGCCGGTGCGGACGCGGACCGTCAGCGGGCCGAGCGGCGGCACGCGGTCGAACGTCTCGACCGTCGGGTCGGCGTGCGGCCCGCTCGTGTTCACCAGGTGGACCGCCGGTTGCCCGCCCGTGCGCACCGCGGACACGTCGACGGGCACGTCGTCGGCGATCTCGACCATCGGTTTCGGGAACAGGTCGTGGACGAGGGCGGCGAGGAACCGCCGGGCGACGGCCGTGGCGGCGTGGGCGAACCGCTCGCCCAGGTTCAGATACGTGGCGGCGATGATGCCCTCGCCGTACTCGATCACAGAAGCCGCAGGCCGGCCGGTGCCCTTCGCCTCGTTCTCGTCGTACAGCCGGCCCACCGTCCGCCCGGTGCCCTTGACCTGGACCGCCCGGCTGGGTGTGCGGATGGCGGCAAGGTGCCCGTCGAACGCCAGGAACTGGTCGCGCTCCGCCGTCTTGCCCTTCATCGCGACGCCGAGCGCCTCGGCGAACGGGCGGGCGGCATCGGGGCCGATGACGAGCAGCCGGCCGCCCCCTTCCACGTACGCCAGCAGGGAGGCGACGAGGTCCGGCTCCAGGCCCGTCCACTCCGGCACCACGATGAGGGGGTAGGCGTCGAAGCGGCCGGCCAGGTGGTGCGGCATGGTAACCTCGAGGGCGTAATGAAGGCCGAGGAGGGTTTCGACAAGGCCGCGGACCGCGTCGCGCTGTTCCTCGTCCGGCCGCATGAGGTGTGCCCCTTGGGCGGAGGCCGCGCCGCCGGCGTACAGGAAGGCGACCTGCGGGACCGGTTCGGCCCTGTGGCAGTGCGCCTGGCGGGGTCGGCAGAAGTCGGCGACGTCGGCCATGACCTCCATCTGCCAGTCGTAGACGGAGCCGTCGCGTTTCTGGGCGATGGCGACGGCCACGCCGCCACCGAGGGCGAGGGCCACCGCCGCCTCCTGCTTTAACTGGTCGGCGGACTTCGCGCTGCCCCGGCTGCCGTCCGGCCGTCGGCGGCGGGCGGCCAGGCGCACCTCCCACGGTTTGCCCTGATGCTGGAGACACCGTCCGATGAGGCGCACCGCGCTGACGCTGTCGGCGGGCGGGGCGGCGGCCGTCAGATAATCGACGTCGGCGGTGACGGCCTCCGGCATGCCATGGGCGAACGCGTCCCTGCTGGCCACCTCCACTTCGGGCGCGTGGACGTGCATCTCGTCCACCCATCGGCGGAGATGCCTGCGGAAAGCCTGTCGGCAGAACTCGGCCATCGCCGGCCAGTGTTTCTGTGTCGGTTTGGTCGGGAGCCGGCGGGCGCCGGTCGCTTTGCGGAACGCGGTGCGGACGGCCGGGGCGTAGTCGGGCTCGACGGCCGCCACCTCCCCGTCCACGCAGAGGCCGTCCAGATCGTACCGGTCGGTGAGTTCCTTGAGTTGCGGCAGGAGGAGATCGTCGACGTAGGGGCTGAAGATCGAGACCCGGCGCGGATCGCGTTTGCCGTCCGGGCGGATGCGGGCCCACGAGTGGTGCCGCCGAACCGCCTCGGGATCGGCGACGGAGGGCACGCGGGCGTAGAGGGCGATGCCGCGCGCGGCCGTCACGTCCCGCCACAGGCGGAGGGAGTCGTGGGTGAGGCGGGGAATGCGGGTCCCCACGTCGGACGGATAGAGGGCCCGCCCGTCGGGGGCCTTGGCGTCGCACTGGACGTAATCCGGCCGGATCGCCTTGATGAGGGACCGGATCATGGGGCGGGTGACGGCCGAGGCGACCGGCCCGCGTTTCTCGCCGGGTTCGAAGGTCAGATGGATGCCGAGGAAACAGTCCCGGCGTCGCGGTGGTTGCTTGCGTCGTTTGGCGGCCATGCCCCCCTTCCCCTCTCGTCTCGCGGTCGCTGGTACCGGCTTGCGTTGTGGTACCATCCATCATAGCCGGGGGCAGGGGGTGCGTCCACCTTTCGCTTGGGGACCGCAGTCCACAAACGACGAACGACAAAGCGGGGACAGGTCGCCGCACTCCATACACGGCGCGTGGCGGGTTGTTTCGCACGGGGAGCCGACGCCCCCCGCGGGGGCCTGCCTTCGAAAATGCTTGACACCCGCCCTGGGGGCTTTCTATAAAGGTGTTTTACCGGTGACCGTTCGGTTTCAGTCAGGGTGCATCAGCACGCCGACCGGCGGTATCTGTTCCACGGGGATTCCCAGGTAAGGAGTAGTGTGGATGGCGATTAACATTGGTATCAACGGGTTCGGACGGATCGGACGATTGGTCTTCCGCGCCATGTGGGAACGCAAGGATGAGTTCACCGTCGTCGGCATCAACGATCTGGCTGACGCCGAGATGCTCGCCTACCTGCTGAAGTACGACAGCACGTACGGCCGGTTCCCCGGCGACGTGAAGGCCGACGACGGCACGATCATGATCGACGGCACGGCCGTCCCCGTGACGGCCGAGAAAGACCCTGCGGCCCTTCCGTGGGGCGATCGCGGCGTGGATGTGGCCCTGGAGTGCACGGGCATCTTTCGCAACCGCGAGGGGTGCGAGAAACACCTTCAGGCCGGTGCCAAGAAGGTCATCCTGTCCGCCCCGCCCAAGGGCGAGATCGACGCCATTATCGTCCTCGGCGTCAACGACGACGCGCTCAAGCCCGAGCACAAGATCGTCTCGAACGCCTCGTGCACCACGAACTGCCTGGCGCCCGTGGCGAAGGTGCTGAACGACTCGTTCGGCCTCACGCGGGGCCTGATGACCACCTGCCACGCCTACACGAACGACCAGAACATCCTCGACCAGATTCACAAGGACGCCCATCGCAGCCGCGCCGCCGCCATCAACATCATCCCGACCACGACGGGGGCGGCCAAGATGGTTGGCAAGGTCGTGCCGGAACTGGACGGAAAACTGAACGGCATGGCCCTGCGCGTCCCCACGCCCGTGGGAAGCATCGTTGACCTGACGGCCAATTTGGCCAAGGGCGTGACCGCCGACGAAATCAACCAGGCCATGAAGGAAGCCGCCGAGGGCGCCCTCAAGGGCATCCTCGAATACACCGAGGACCCGATCGTCTCGACCGACATCATCGGCCAGACGTGCTCCAGCCTCTTCGACGCCACCGGCACGATGGTCATCGACGACGGCACGCTGGTGAAGGTGACCTCGTGGTACGACAACGAGTGGGGCTTCTCGCACCGGATGGCCGACCTGGCGAAGTTGCTGGCGGCCGACTGATTCGACGACCGCGTCTTCTTGCGGGGGCGGGCTTGTGGCTCGCCCCCGCCGTCTCTCCGGGTAAAGGAGGTGTGCCGTGGCCAAGAAGACCCTCGACCAACTCGATATGGCCGGCCGGCGCGTCCTCATGCGCGTCGACTTTAACGTGCCGCTCGACGACGACAGCAACGTGACCGACGACCGCCGCATCCGCATGGCGCTGCCGACGATCCGCTGCGCCCGCGAGGCCGGGGCCAGGGTCATCCTGATGAGCCACCTCGGCCGGCCCAAGGGCGAGGCGGACCCGCGCCTCAGCCTCAAACCCGCCGCCGTCCGCCTCGGCGAACTGCTGGAAGCGGATGTGGCCATGGCGCCGGACTGCGTCGGCGACGACGTTGCCGAAATGGTCGACGGCATGAACGACGGCGACGTCCTGCTCCTGGAGAACCTGCGGTTCCACGCCGGCGAGACGGACAACGACGACGACGTCGCCGAGGCCCTGGCGCGGCTCGCGGACCTGTACGTGAACGATGCCTTCGGCACGGCCCACCGCAAGCACGCGTCCACGTACGGCGTGCCGTCGCGGATGCCGGAGGGGACGCGGGCCATCGGCTTCCTCATCCGGAAGGAACTGAAGTTCCTGGGCGAGGCGCTGGAGACGCCGGCGCGGCCGTTCGTTGCCGTTCTCGGCGGGGCGAAGGTCTCGGACAAGATCGGCGTCATCGAGAACCTCATCACGAAGGTCGACCGCCTCCTCATCGGCGGGGCCATGGCCTACGTCTTCATGGCCGCCCAGGACCGCAGCGTCGGCAAGTCCAAGGTCGAACGCGAGGTCGAGAAGAAGGGCGAGACCACCGACATGCTCGCCGTCGCCGCCGGCCTGTTCGAGAAGATCGAGGCGGCCGGCGCCGAGGTCCTCTTCCCGGCCGACCACCTGGTGGCCCGTGAGCCGACCGCCGCGGCCGAGACGGACATACAGAGCCCGGACATCGACGACGGATGGATGGGGTTGGACATCGGTCCCGAAACGGTCGAGATCTACCGCGAGAAACTCGCCGATGCCAAAACGGTCGTCTGGAACGGGCCGATGGGCATGTTCGAGGTTCCCCCGTTCGCCGACGGCACCCGCGCCGTGTGCGAGACGATGGCCCAGGCGGCTGAGCACGGCGGCACGGTCATTGTAGGCGGCGGAGATACGGCGGCGGCCGTCGAGAAGTTCGGCCTCGCCGATGCCATGAGCCATATCTCGACCGGCGGCGGGGCCAGCCTGAAGTTCCTCGAAGGCAAACCCTTCGAGACCATCGAGACCATCGACGAGGCGTGATCGGCGGCCGACGTTGCGCACAGGCTTTCGCGGGAAGCGGGTCTCCGTGCCCGCCGCGCAGCCCTGAAATTGCCGTGTCACACGCGGTAGGTCCGGAGACCCGCCGCGATTCCGCTGTTTGCGTGCCACAAGGAGCCTCGCCGTGAAACGGTCGCTCCACCAGTTGCCGCGCCCGGCCATTGCGCCGTCGCTGCTGGCGTCCGACTTCGCCCACCTGGCCGACGAAATCCACCGGGCCGAGGACGCCGGCGCCGACCTCCTGCACGTCGACGTGATGGACGGGCACCTCGTGCCGAACATCACCATCGGCCCCGTGGTCGTCGAGAAGGTGCGGGCGGTGACGGACATGCTTCTCGACGTCCACCTCATGATCAGCGAACCCGGCCGGTACATCCAGGCGTTTGCCGAGGCCGGGGCCGACAACCTGACCTTCCATGGCGAGGTCGTCGAGGCCCCCGAGGCGATGGCCGCTCGCATCCACGAATTCGGCTGCACCGCTGGCATCACGATCAATCCGGACGGGCCGATGGACCGCATCCGCGAGGCGGCGCCGCACATCGACATGGTGCTCATGATGACGATCTACGCCGGCTTCGGCGGCCAGGCGTTCATGCCGGAGGTCCTGCCCAACGTGCGGCAGGTCCGCGAGTGGCTCGACGCCGGCCAGCGGCTAGAAGTGGACGGGGGCATCTACACCGACACCATCGGCCGGGCCGCCGACGCCGGCGCCGATACGTTCGTTGCGGGGACGGCCGTGTTCCGCACGCCCGGCGGCGACTACGCCGGGGCCATCCGCGGCCTTCGAGACGCCGCCGCCGAGGCCTTGGCCGACGCCTGACGCCGCAACCCAGGCCGGGAACCGAATCGATGGCGATGAACGGTCGAACGAAAAAGCAGGACATCCCCGAGGGCCTGTGGCTCCGGTGCCCGGGATGCGAAGAGATGGTCTTCCGCAGGACCGTGGAGGAGAACCTGCACGTGTGCCCGGAGTGCGGGCACCATTTTCGCATCGGGGCCCGCGAACGCATCCGTCTGCTCGCCGACACGGACAGTTTCGAAGAGTACCTGCCGAACCTCATGTCGCCGGACCCCCTCGAGTTCGCCGACCGCAAACGGTACATCGAGCGCCTCGCCGACGCCCAGCGGCAGACGCGCCTGTACGATGCCGCCGTCGTGGGGCGGGCGTACATCAAGGGCCGGCCCCTCGTCCTCGGCGCCATGGACGCCGGCTTCATTATGGGCTCGATGGGGTCCGTCGTGGGCGAGAAGATCGCCTGCGCCGCTGAGAAGGCCACCGACCTGCACCTTCCCCTCGTCATCTGCTGCGCCTCCGGCGGCGCGCGGATGATGGAAGGCATCCTCAGCCTGGCCCAGATGACGAAGACCAGCGCGGCCCTGGGGCGGTTCAGCCAGGCAGGGGGACTATACATTGCGGTCATGACGCACCCGACCACGGCCGGCGTCCTGGCGAGTTTCGCCTCGCTCGGAGACATCATCCTGGCCGAGCCGGGGGCCATGATCGGTTTCACCGGGCCCCGCGTCATCAAGCAGACAATGAAGCAGGACCTGCCGGAAGGGTTCCAGACGGCCGAGTTCATGCTCGAGCACGGCTTCGTGGATGCCATCGTCGAACGCAAACGTCTGCGGAGCGAAGTGGCCGGCATCATGGACCACTGCGCGTAGAGCCACAACGCCGACTCGTGCGCGGCGGGTTGCCTCACTCCCCTTGGTCTTCCGGCCTTCGGCGCTGTGCGATTCTCTGGCCCCTCTGCGTTGAAACGGACCGGGCAGCGCTCACCGGCGTGCCGAAAACGGACTCACCGGTCGACCGGAAATCGTTTGGCGCGGCCTCGGGGGTGGCATAGAATAGGGTATCATTTCTCCGAAGGCCGGTCGATGCGCCGGGCGACCTCATCCCCGGCCCGACCACAAGCGGGAGGGCATGCTCGTGGGACTCTTCGGAAGACTGCGCAAGAGCAAGTCCAAGGAACTCCCCGGTTACGCCGCGCTCGGCGTCATCCGCGAAGGAAGCATGTCGAAGATATTCAAGGCCCGGCATCAGGAAACGGGGCGCATCGTCGCCATCAAGGTCCACAAGCCCGAGGCCCGGAAGCACGTGGCCAAACTGGAGTCCGAATACCGCGACTTCACCGAGGGCGAAATCACCGCCTCGTTCGACCACCCCAATGTCGTGAAGTGTATCGAGCACGGCGTCCTGGGCGAGGCCCCGTATCTCGTCCTGGAGTACCTCGAAGGCATGACCCTGGCCGGTCTCATCGGCGGCGACAGCAAGCGCGTCGACGGGAAACGGATGTCCTACGTCCGGCAGGCGGCGGCCGCCCTGGAGCACGTCCACAAGCGGCGGTTCGTCCACCACGATTTCTGCCCGAAGAACCTGTTCGCCGTGGGCAATCTGGAGCACGTCAAACTGATCGATTTCGGCCTGGCGTGCCCCCTCCTCGAACGGCCCCGGAAGGGGAGCCGCATGGGCACCACCGAAATTCTGGCGCCCGAGGTCCTCCGCCGCGACCTGTGCGATTACAGGGTCGACATCTTCGCCTGGGGCGTCGTGGCGTACCAGGTGCTCTCCGGCCACTGGCCGTTCGAAAGTCCGGACCATCATCAGGCGCTCAGCAAGATCCTGAACGTCACACCGTTGTCGCTGGAGCGCCGCGTGGAGTCTTTGCCCGAGGAGGTCTGCCAACTCGTCATGCGGGCGCTCGCCAAGGACCCGAACAAACGGCTGACCAGCATGACCACGGCCGTCGGCGTCCTGGAACGCCACAAGGACGTGGCGCTGTAGGGCGTCGCCGGCACTGCTTTGCTTTGCTGCGGGACAGGACCGCCCGTCTCGGGCACCACGGGCCTGTCTTCCTGCGTTTCCGCGCGGCGGGGTTCCCGGCCCGCCGCGCTTTGTCCTTTCGTCCGCGCGCTGGCCCAGGGGGGCTACCCTGCGCGGCGCGCGCCACGTTTTCGTGCGCCGGGTCTGCCGACCTGGCCCGCCCGCCTGCCCGCTGCGTACGCCCTCACGCCACCGCGCGGAGTACCGAAGGCGGGGGGGGGGGGCTGTGCCGGCGCCGCGTCCTGCAACGAGCAGGGGCGCCACACAGCGCGTTACCGGACGTGAACCCAGACCGCCTCGGAGGCGAACGGCTGGAATCGCTGCTTCAAGGCCGCCAGAAGGGTTTGCTCCCCCACAGGTGACCACAGCGAGGGCAGGGTAATGACTGGACACCTGGAGTGCAAGAAAAGTCAAGTTTCCGCTTGACGACCGCCGATCTCTGCAGTATAGTACTAATGAATGGGGGTGACGGCCGTAGAGCCACGATACCATGGCGAAGGCCAAATACAACCATCCCGAGATTGCCGAACTCGCTAAACAGATGGGCTACAGCGCCCGCGAGGTCCGGCTCGCCCAACTCGAGCGGGCCGAGCGCCTCATCTGCCTCATCGACCCCGACAAGTCCTACCCCTACGAGTTCGTCTGTTACCAGGTTACCGGGTACCGTCCGCGTCGAGACCTGGGCGAAACGCTCGCCGGCGAGTCCCTTCGCGAGGACCTCGGCCGCATGGTCGAGCAGGTCTCGGCCGGGCTGAAACTCAGCCGCGACGAGGTCTCCGAGCCCGTCTATACGACCAAGGAGGCCGCCGACCACTTCAACGTCAGCCAGAAGACGATCCAGCGCTGGCGGAAGCAGGGACTGGTGGCGTGGAAGTTCAAGGACGGCGACGGCCGGACGCGCGTCGGCCTCCGCCGGTCGAGCCTGGAACGCTTCGCCAACCGCAACGCCCACCGTGTCGAGGACGCCGCCGCCTTCAGCCGCCTTTCCGCCGAGGAACGGCGCGAGGTCATCCGCCGGGCGCGACGCCTCAGCCTCTTCTGCCACTGCTGCCTCTTCGAGGTCTCGAAGCGCATCGCCCGCAAACTCGGCCGCGCCGTCGAGACCGTCCGCCAGACCATCAAGCAGTACGACGAGGAGCACCCCGAGAACAAGTTGTTCCCGAACGCCACCGAGGCCCTCCAGGACACCGACCGCCGCCGCATCTTCCAGGCCTACCAGCGGGGGGTGAGCGTCCACGCCCTGGCCAAGCGGTTCTGCCGCACGCGGTCCAGCATTTACCGCATCATTACCGAGGAACGGGCCGCCGACCTCCTCCGCGAGAACATCGAGTATATGGACAGCGACGAGTTTCACCGCAAGGACGCCGACGAGGTCATCCTCGAAGACCCCGTCGCCCGGGAGGTCCTCTCCGGTCCCGAGGGCCAGGCCAAGACGCCCCCCAAGGGACTGCCCATCTACCTGAAGAACCTGTACAAGACCCCGCTCCTCTCGAAGCAGGAGGAGCAGTCGCTCTTCCGCCTGTACAACTACCTGAAGTTCAAGGCCACCCAGGTGCGCGAGCGGCTCGAAAAGACCCGCTCGCCCAAGGTCGAGGACATCGAAGAGGTGGAACGCCTCCTCGACGAGGCCGCCCGCGTCAAGAACCGCATCGTCCAGGCGAACCTCCGGCTGGTCGTGAACATCGCCAAGCGGCACGTGTCGCCGCAGACGAACTTCTTCGAACTCATCTCCGACGGCAACATGAGCCTCCTGCGGGCCGTCGACAAGTTCGATTACACCCGCGGCTTCAAGTTCTCGACCTACGCCTCGTGGGCCATCATGAAGAACTTTGCCCGCACCGTCCCGAAGGCGGGCAAACGCCGCGAACGGTTCATGACCGGCCACGACGAACTCCTCGATATGACCGAGGACCTCCGCTTCGAGGGCGAGGAGGGGTACCGCGAGCCGGACGTGACCGTCAAGCAGAGCATCGAACGGGTCCTCGACGAACTCGGCCCGCGCGAACGCGAAATCGTCATGCGCCGTTTCGGCCTCGGCGACATGCCCGGCCCCCAGACGCTCGAAGAAGTCGGCAAGCACTTCGGCGTCACGAAGGAACGCATCCGCCAGATCGAAGGCCGGGCCCTGAAGAAACTGCGCGGCATGCTGAGCCCGGAGGCGCTGGAGGAGATCACCGCGTAACGGCCGGGCCGGGAATTCCGAATGACGAATGGCCAGTGACGAGGGAATGACGAAGCCCGAAT
Organism: uncultured Anaerolineales bacterium; assembly: GCA_964577175.1. Lineage (GTDB taxonomy): Bacteria > Planctomycetota > Phycisphaerae > FEN-1346 > FEN-1346 > BS750m-G62. The sequence continues at coordinate 170 of CAZNYC010000143.1, read as the reverse complement.
AACGATACGTCCGGGCGTGCCTTCGCCATTCCGCATTCACTCGTCATTCGGGCCTCGTCATTCGGCATTCCGTGCAAACGGGAGGGGGGATGGACGATTCGCCGGATGTCCGCACCGCACCGTTCACCCTCGCCGCCAACGGCTTCGCCGCCTCCCAGCCCCTCCACGAC
>CAZNYC010000142.1:0-10009 GCA_964577175.1 uncultured Anaerolineales bacterium | reverse complement strand
AAAAGCGCATTTTCGGGGGGTGCGCGCCAAGGCGTTTTCTCAGAGTATCGATCGCACCACGCCGCTGGAGCCCGCCGCGGGAGCGGCGGGGCATCCCGATCCGGCACGACACATGCCAGGGCGGACGAAGATGGCCGGCCGCTCCCGCGGCCGGGTACCGGCGCGTTTCGCCCCGTCCGTTTCCACCCGACCTTGACAGGAGCGGGCTTGGCCCGCCATAATCCGAGTGCACGGCTCAAGTGTCGCTTCGGGGCCGGGGCAGCCATGCCCGGTACAGCAACGCTGCCTCGTGCGCGGCGGGTCGGAGCCTGTCCGACCGGAGCAGAGAGGTACCCGCCGCGCAGCCCTGGGAAGGCCGTTTCCAGCGCGGCGGGTACGGAGACCCACGGCGCCAATGGCGGCACGCCGTCCGATCTCCGGGTGTTCTGTCAGACGTGATGCTGCGGCATGCCACCGGCGGCCTGCCCCGCCAGGGTACTTCGACGTTCGGGGAACCCTGGCTGACAAACAGCCAGTGGCACCCGCCGGTTGAAACCTGGCCGACCATCAGCCTTGCCCGTCGAACGGGCGAGGCCGCTGCGAACCCGGCCCGTTCACCGTGGAGGCTCCCCATGGCCGACCGATACGACGCCATCGAGTTCCCCTGCCGCCGGGTACCGGAGGAAGACGGCGCGGCCCGGCTGCTCGGTCTCTATCCCCAGCGCCAGGAGGGCTTCTGGATGCAGCGGACGAAAATCCTCGGCGGCCGCCTGACCGGTCCCCAGTGGCGGGCGCTGGCGGAGGCCGCCCGCCGTCACACGCCCGCCGCGCCGCTCCACCTGACGACGCGGCAGGAGATCGAACTTCACGACGTGCCCACCGACCGCGTCCCGCAGGTCCAGGCGTCCCTGGCCGACGCCGGCATCACCGTCCAGGGAGCGTGCGGCGACACGCCGCGCAACGTCATCGTATGCCCGCACAGCGGGGTGTCCAGCGGGTGTCCGGACCTCGCCCCGCTCGCGTGGACGGTCCGCCGGCAGATGGAGGCGACCGACGGCATCACCGCCCTGCCCCGGAAGTTCAAGATCTCGTTCTCGGCGTGCCCGGACGCGTGCGGCGGGCCGTACATCAACGACCTCGGGTTTCTGGCGGAGCGGCGCGACGGCCGGTGGGGGTTACGGGTCGTCGGGGCGGGGTCGCTGGGCGCCCGCCCGAACACGGGCATTCCTCTCTATGACTGGATCGAGCCGGGTGCCGTGGTCCCGTTCGTCGCGGCCGCCGTCGCCTTCTTCGCCGAACACGGGGACCGCGAGAACCGCCGGCGGGCCCGCCTGCGGCACGTCCGCGAGCGGATGGGCGACGAGCCGTTCCGCGGGGCGCTGAACGAGGCGTTCGCCGCCCGCCGCGAGGCCGCCCCGCGAGAAGCCGGCGACCTGGCGGTACCCGGCCGGCCGCTCGACGGCCCGCTCGTCCTGACGTTCGCCAACGGCGACGTGTCGCCCGAGGCCGCCGAGGCCCTGGCGGATCTGGCGGCGGCGGAGGACGTGGCTGTCCGCATCGGCTGCCATCACCGGGTTCACGTGTTCGGGCCGGAGCCGGCGGCGGTTCGGCCGGCGGTGGCGTCCCGGCCGGCTCTTGAGTCCGCCGCCCGCCCGCAGCCGTCCGTCGTGGCCTGCTCGGGGGCGCGATGGTGCCGTCGCGGCCTGGCCCGGACCGACCTGCTGGCCGACCGCATCCGCGAGCGGTTAGGCGACCGCCTCGACCCGTCCACGACGGTCTGCATCTCGGGATGCCCGAACGGCTGCGCGCACACGCGGGTGGCGGACATCGGCCTGACGGGCGGGCAGGTCCGCGCCGCCGACGGCCGGCAGGAGGCGTGGACCCTCTACGCCGGTGGCGGGATGGGCCGGACGCCCGCCCTGGCCGAGAAGGTCGCCTCCCGCCTCTCCGGCGACGAGGTCCTGGACGCCGTCGAGCGGCTGGCGGAGCGGTAGAGTATTCTGTTGGAAGATGCGACGGCGGCGAACGGCCTCTCTGCTTGCACGGTCGGTCCACAGCGGGTATTCTGCCGACGGTGTCACGTAAGGGAATCACCACAGAAGACCGCAAGCCCCCCACCGGCGAGGCAAGTCACGATGCGCCCAGACCTGATACGCAACCTCCTCGAGGCAACGAGCGACTTCCAAAGCCGCAACCTCTGGCAGCGCTTCAGCAACGAGGACTGCTTTGTCGTGAGGATACCCGGCCGGGGCGAGTCGATGCTGGGAACGGTCATGGGGGAAGGAAAGACCGCGTTCGGTCTCTCCTTTTTCAGGGGCGACGACGCAGCGGCACACCTGGCCTCGATGCTGGCCCCGGAGGGTCCGGGGGACGATTTGGCCTCAGAGACGGACATGCTGGGCTTCAGCATGATCCCCTTCGGCGAATTGGGGCCGGATGCCCAGGCCCTTTTCCGCGAGGTCGGCGTCCATCCCCGCTACACCGATGAGGTCCCCTGCTTCATCGCCAAACGCCCGGGACGCCGACCGCGACTCCCCGACGAGTCCGAACTCTCGCTCCTGCTGACGGCGCTGCGCGGCACGGTCGAGGCCGACCGGCAGCAGTGGCTCGAGCCCACGCCGTTCGAGGAAGGGGCGGCCGTCTGCACCCTGGTCCTGACGGGGGATGCGGCGGCCCCTCAGGTCTCCGTGCATCGGGAGCGGCTTCAGGTGACGGAGGCCGGGCCGACGGCCCCGGTCGCGATCGACCCCTCCGACGTGTCCGGCCTGCCTCGCATCAATGCGACGTGGGCGGTGGGGCTTCCGACCTTTCCCGGCACGATCCAGGACGACGACCGTTCGCTTCACATGCTGCTCGTGGCGGATGAAGAGCGCGAACGCTGCCTCGCGGCCACCCCCGTCTTCGCGGACGACGTGCACGAGGCTGCCGCCGCATTGATGGACGTCTTCCACGGCAAAAGCCTCGACGGCGGGAAGGGCCTGCCGCGCATCATCCGCTTCTCCAGCCGCAGACTCCGCGACGCGGTCGCCCCGGTGCTCCGGCAGGCGGGCGTGACGTGCCTGTACCGGCCGGCCATTCCCCTCCTCCAGGCGATTGCGGACCATTTCCGTGAAGAGGGCGAGGGCGGTTTCCTCTTGCCGGACGAGGCGCCCGAGCCGGCTGACGACCTCGCCGTTCCCCCGCCCGAGGACCTGGCGGGCTGGAAGAAAGCGGACCGGCGCCTCGCCCGCCGCTTTGCCGCCTTGCTCGAATCCGACAGCCGGCTCCGCGGCCCGCGGGCCGTCAAACGGTACTTCGGGGAGGACAGACTCGACGACTTCTTCCTCAAGCATTCGCCGCAGGGCGTGGCCATGGCCTACGCCGCCTGGGGGGTTCTGGACTACCGACCCACACGCAAGAGCCGCACCCGCGCCGAAGAGATGTTGGCCGAGGCGCTGCCCGAGGCCGAGGCGCGGCTGCTGCGGGCGCGGATGGAGGCCCACCCGTCTCTGTACCGCGTGGCCGAATGCGATCCCCCCGCCGGCACCGTCACGATGGAGGATGTGCTTCTCGGGGAAACGGTCACGGTCCACGACCAGTTGATGTCCGAGAACGTCCGGAAGGACGTCTTCGTCGCCGCCCGGCCGTTCCCGGCGGGCCGGTTCCATTTCTATGAGGCGGCCGGGCCGCCGCTCGCCCCGGTGATGGGCCTCGAGGCGGTCGAGTTCCTCCAGGACCTCGGGCTGGAATTCACGCCCGACGCCCTTCGCCGCGATGCCCACCTGCTGGGCCGGCTCTGGGCCTGGGAAGACGAGTGGTACGACAACCGCGCGCCGACCCGCCTCTCCAATACCGACGGGCACAGCCTTCTCTGGCACACCGCCTCGTTTCACGCGACCGACCCGGCGGCCGCACACCAGGCCTTGCACAATCGCCCGGACGTGACGTACGATGACGCCAACGATGAGTTCGTCTGGACTCGCGCCGCGGGCCCCGAGGCCCGAAAACTCGGGGGCCCCGTGACGCTCGGCCGCATCGAGTGCATCGGCGACGAACTCGTGCTGACGGTCAACTCGGCCGAGCGCCTCGAGACGGCCCGCGGCTGGCTGGAGACACTGCCCGGCGTCGTGTTCCGCGACGTCACCACGCGGCAGTGGAATGAGCCGGTGGAGGACCGCCCGCCGGACGATCGGATCTCGGAACCCGAACCCGTCGAGATAACCCCCGAACTGGCCGCGTCTCTCCAGGAGATGATGAACCAGTACTACATGAACTGGCTGGACGAGCCCCTGCCGATCCTCGGCGGCAAGACACCGCGGCAGACGTGCGAGACCCCCGCCGGCCGACAGCAGGTGACAATGCTCATCCGCACGATGTCGGACCCGATGGGGCCGGAGGCCGTCTACGTTCCGCGCCAGGCGATGCTTCGGGCGCTGGGGCTTCCCTCCGACCGCTCGGCGGAGCCGGCGCCCCGCCCGCCCGCCCGGCGGTCGGCCGCACGCCCCGGCGGCAACGCCGCCGGCTTCAAGACCGGCCGCAACGAGCCGTGCCCCTGCGGCAGCGGGAAGAAGTTCAAGAAGTGCTGCGGGCGGCGGACATGATGCGGGTCAAGTTGTCCGCCATCCTTGACGGCATGGAGATGCAGTTTGACGAAATGCGCGCCCTGCTCGACCGCGCCACGGGCGAGGTCGTCTCCCTCTCGGACGAGGCCTTCCGGGCCGCCGAGGACGACGCCGACCTCGCGGATGTCCCCGAATGGCAGCGGAAAAGCACCGAACGGACCAAGGCCGTCGAGGCGATTGCCGCGGGGAGGTTCGTGGAACTGCCCGACCGCTTCGACATCGACGAGTGACGCATGATGCGCGACTTCGCCTTTACCGTCGACGACGACGCCCTGACGGACTCGCTGCTCAACGCCATTCACGGCCGCCGGCCCTCTGCCACCACCACACGACCGACCGGAAGGACACGTCATGCCGCACCGCACTGCAACCGTCCTGACCATCGCTCTCGTTCTCGCGGCCGCACCGACGTGGACCGCCGGCGCCGCCGCTTCCTCACCTCCCGAAGCCGGCGCGCCGGCAGAAAGCGACGCCGCCGGCAAGCGCGGTGCGCGGATGCCCGTTACGTTCACGCTTGACCGGCCGGGATACGTCACGCTCGTCATCGAGGATGCGGAAGGCGACCGCGTCCGCAACCTCCTGAACGACACGTACTTCGAGGCCGGCGAGCACACCGTCTACTGGGACGGCTACGACGTGGGCGAGAAGCAGGACAAGGAAAGCCATTACGACGTCCGCCGGCGGCGCGTCGCGCCGGGCACGTACCGCGTGCGCGGGCTCGTCCACGACGACGTGGACCTCGTGTACCGGCTGTCGGTGCAGAGTCCCGGCACGCCGCCGTGGCATACGGCGGACGGGTCCGGGGCGTGGCTGGCGGACCATTCCCCGCCCATCGAGGCGCTGTTTCTTCCGGACGGGTCGCCGCACGGTGACCGGCCGCAGGTCCTCCTCTCCGCCACCGTGGCCGAGGCCGGCCACTGTGTCATGTGGGTTACCGAGGAGGGCGAGAAACTCTACGGCAGCAAGTTCGCCGGCTGGCGTGGCCCCATCGCCATGGCCCGCGACGTCGGCACGGACCCGAACCCGGCCTTTTACGCCTACGGCCTGGTGAACAACCGCGGGAAACTGGAACTGTACGGCATGGCCCGCGACGCCGGGGCCGCCCGGCCGTACGTCCGGCTCATGCAGATGGAGTGCGCCATCCCGAAGAAGGGCGCGAGGGAAGAGGGCGCGAAGTTCGGCCTCGTCGTCCGCGACGGCGTGGCGTGCTTCAGCCGGCCGCCCGCCGGCGAGGTCGTCTTCTACGACACGCGCGCCGGCAAGCGGGGCAAGGAAATCGGCACCGTCGCCCTCGAGGACCCGCGCGGCATGGCCTTCGGGCCGGACGGAGGACTGTATCTCGTTGCCGGCACGCGCCTCCGGCGGTATGCCGCACCGAACCTGGCCAAGGCACACCTCGGCGAGGCCGAGACCCTGCCCCCGCGCCTCCAGGACCCGCGAAAACTCACCGTCGGCCCGAAGGGAAACGTGTACGCCTCCGACTGGGGCGAGGCCCACCAGGTCCGCGTCTTCGCGCCCGACGGCAAGCCCGTCCGGACCATCGGCGAGCCGGGCGGCAAGCAGTTCGGCACGTACGACGAGCGGCGGATGCACCGCCCGGGGGGCGTGGCCATCGATTCCCGCGGGCACCTGTGGGTGGCGGAGGTCGATTACGCCCCCAAGCGCATCAGCCAGTGGAACGCGGCCACGGGCGAGTTCGTCCGGGCCTGGTACGGCCCGCCGCGGTACGGCGGGGGCGGGCACCTGGACCTGCGCGACCCCACCCGGTTCACCTACCCGAGCAACCTACAGGGCATCGCGTTCCGCCTGGACTGGGACCGCGCGACGAGCCGACCCGAAGCCGTCTACGCCCTCCAGCCGCACACCATCGGCCGCGTGCCCGGCACGACCGTGTACGTCGAGGACCGGCGGTACATGGTCAACCCGCTCGTCGGCCCGGCGTACTTCAAGGCCCGCGACGCCCACGTCTACCTGTGGCGGGACGACGGCACCGTGCAGATCGTGGGCGGCACCGTCACCTGGGGCCGCAAGGCGCCGGACTTCCAGGCGTTCGTCGAGAAAGACCCGGCCCTCGCGGCCAAGGTCGAAAGCGTGCCCGGCCATTTTAAGGGACGGTTCTACGTCTGGTCGGACCTGAACCTCGACGGCGTGCCGCAGGCCGACGAGGTCCAGGGCACGAACCTCGGCCAGGAGCCCGTCAAGCGGTACTTCGGCGGGGCGAGCATCGGGCCGGACCTCGCCATCACGACCACCGCGGGCGCCTACGTGCCGCCGCCCACGTTCACCGACCAGGGAGTACCCGTGTGGGATCTGGAGAAGGTGCGCTTCTTCGCCGACCACGCCGAGCACCTGGCCGACGTCCTCCGGGCCGACGACGGCTTCTTCGTCTATACGATGGGCGGGTACACCAATCCGCGCGTCGTCCGCGGGTACCGCGACGGCCGCCTCCGATGGAAGATCAACGGCGTGGGCGGGCCCGGGCGCGGCGACCCCGTCGCCCGGTACAAAGGCCAACTCGTCAACGCCCAGCGGACGATCGGGTATCCGGTCAAGCCGGCGGAAGGCGAGGCGGGCCCCCTCTTCGCCCTGAACTCCTACCACGGCTCGGTCTACGTCCTGACGACGGACGGCCTCTATGTGACGGACCTGCTGGGCGATGCCCGCACCACGCCGCGGGCCGACTTCCCCCAGGCCCGGCCGGGTATGGTCCTCGACGACGTGACGTTCCACGAAGAGCACTTCTGGCCCGCCCTGGACCAGGTGGCCGACGGCTCCATCTACCTGACGGCGGGGCACCCGAGTTCGAACATCTTCGAGGTCCGCGGGCTGGACTCGGTCCGCCGCGTCGGCCCGTGGACCGTAGAGGTGACCGCCGACGCCGTGGCCGACCTGCCGGCCGAACGCGTCCTGGCGGGCGAGGGCCGCAAGGTCGAACGCACGATGACGGTGCCCCTGCGCCCGGCCGCGCCCGCGGTCGACGGCCTGCTCGACGACTGGCGGGATGCCGAGTGGGTGGAGGTCGACCCGCGGCGAGGTGTCCGCGCCGCCGTCGCCGTCCACGGCGACACGCTCTATGCCGCGTGGCAGACGGACGACCCCGCCCTGCTTGCCAACAGCGTGGCCGAGGGATGGCGGTACGCCTTCGCCACGGGCGGGGGCCTGGACCTCATGGTCCGCACGGACCCCGACGCGCCGGAACCGAAACGCCGGAAGCATCACGGCACGTACGAGACCGCCGCCGAAGGCGACGTCCGGCTCTTCGTGACGCGGGCCGGCGACGCGAAGACGGGTAAGGTGCTGGCGGTCCGGTTCCAGCAGGTGGGCGGCCGGGGGGAAGAGGTCGTCTACGACTCGCCCATCGGCCGCGTGACGTTCGACGCCGTCGCGGACGTGAGCGGCCGCGTCCGCCTCGCCCAGGCGGGCGGCAATTACGAGGTGGCCGTGCCGCTCGAGGTCCTCGGCCTTCGGCCCAAGGCGGGGACGACGACCCTCGGCGACGTGGGCGTCCTCGTCGGCGACGGGCGGGAAACGCGGGCCCGCCTCTACTGGAGCAACCGCGCCGCCCAGATGGTGAGCGACATCCCGAGCGAGGCCCGCCTCGCGCCCCACGAGTGGGGCATATGGCGATTCTAGCACTACAGCGCTAACTCGTGCGTGGCGAGCCGTTTGCCGCGGCATTGACCCTCCTGGCGCCAATCTTGGCCGCCCACGCGGTTTATTCAGTGGTCCGTGGCGAAGTCCAACACGTGGCGCATTCCATCGTGGCGAATCTCGAATCGCGTGGTGTTGAACTCCGCCTTGCAGTACGGGTTGGCAAACCGCGGGTAGTCGTCCAGCGGCACGGCTTTGCCGGCAACCTCCAGCGGCCCCGTCCAACCGAACGTCACGGGGCCCAGGCTGGGCGAGTCGTAGACGACACGCCGGGCATCGCCCCTCACGTCGGCCCCGGCCACGGCCTCGACGAAGGCGTCGAACGAGCCGTGTAGGGCGGGGCTGCCGAGTTCGCAGAGCCAGACGTTCTCGGCCCCTTCGGCCACCACCTCGTACGGCTCGGGACGCCAATCGTCGGCGGCGTCCAACGGCCGCATCAGGGGAACGTCCGCCCGGCGGGGCTCCGCCCAGCGCACGGGCTCGAGGCTGCGGAGGGCGACGTAGCCGTCGCCCTTTCGTCCGAACAGCCAGCCGGACGCCTGCCGCCACTCGTCGAATCGCCACCGGGGAAAGAAGGCATGGGTCATCGGCTCGTCGGTTTCCCGGGGGTCCAATCGCCAGATACACACGAGGACGTTCCGGTGGGCCGCCGCCCGCGGCATGAAACGGTTGCCGGTCCAGTGGCCGGGACGGCCGTGGTCCTTCGCGCCGGAGGCGGGGCATGTCGCGAAGACGCACGCGTTGCCGTCCAGCGTCGCCTGCCAGATGTGCTGCTGGAAGCCGGGTTTGCCTTTGCGATAGTCCTGGGCACAACTGAGCATGAACTCCCGGGTTCGAAATGTGTAGACGTTGGCCTCGGTCATGGCCTGGTGATTGGGGTCGGGATCGCAGGGCGTGCCCTCGGCCTCGCAGCGGCGGTAGCGGTCGCGGGCGCGCTTGATTCGGCCGTAGAGGAAGTGGTGCGGCGGGCACTGGGCCAGCGAGTTCTCGATCACCAAGCGATGGTTCCAGACCTGCGCGCCCCAGAAGAACCACAGGTCCTCCGGCCGGGTCGGGTCCACGCCGAAATCGGCCGCCTCCTCCACGTTCAGACTGTGCCGCTCGCGGGCCACCAGTTCGTCGGGCTCCTCCCGCGCAATGTCGCGAATCACGGGCGGCAGGCGGTAACCGCTCGTCGCCAGCGTGACGGCAAACGGGCTGATGCGGTACGTCGTGGGGCCTTCGCCGAACAGCAGGTTCTGGACCAGCCGGGTCGGCACGTGGTAATCGCTGAGCGAGGCGGGCGCGCCGCTGCGGCCCTTGGTGCATCCGAAGTTGGTCCCGTGGGAATGGACGGCCATGTGAAACAGGATCAGGTCCATCAGCATCCGGCTGCGGCGACGGATCGCCGGGGCTTCGGCAAAGTCGACCAGGTCCGCCAGCGTGGCGAGGTTGACGTGGTAATAGCCGGAATTCCATTCGCTGAAGCCGAAGCGGGCGCGCCAGTGGAGCCACCGGCGGATCATCATCTCGGCGTGGGCGCGGTGCCAGTCGCCGTCGCGTCCGTTGCCGGCGAACACGCGATCGGGGAAGCGCTGCCCCGCCAGTAACTCGGCCGTGTGATGGGCAATCTGGTGGTTCTCGGTGCAATAGCACATGCCGTCGCGGCCGGGCTCGTCGATCCAGTACTTGTGACGGAGCACGACGCGCTCGATCGACTCGCGCAGGCCTCGGGAAAGAAGCCGCGAGTCGCCGTAGCGATAGAGCACCCGCAGGAGGCCGAGCATGCCGAAGTCCGC
>CAZNYC010000141.1:0-10096 GCA_964577175.1 uncultured Anaerolineales bacterium | reverse complement strand
GAGAACGCCCACGGGTCCCGCCAGTGCGAGTCGCGGGTGATGCGGCGGGCGTACGGCCTGGCGTCCGGGCCGCCGTCCGGGTCCACCACCGTCACGTGGCCGGCGTGTTCCTTCCGCCCGTGGCCGGGCGAGAACGACGCCACCACCTTCGTCGTGCCGGGGATGGGCTTGGCGTCGAGCATCACCGTGCCGGGATGCATGTTGCCGAAAAAGGCCATCTGCCCCGTGCCGTCCGGGTTGATCGTCCAGAGGTGATGGAATCGGACGCGGCTGCGGTCGACGTACTCCCACCGCATGTACAGGACCCGGCCGTCGGGCAGCATCCACGGCGTGTTGTCGTGCTCGACGTTGGCCGACACCGGCCGCTGGTTCCCCCCGTCCGGGTCCGACCGGTACAGGAGGGCCACCTGGGTGTGCCAGCATTGGACCCACCGGCGGGCGCGGGACGAGCAGAACATCAGGTCACCGTCCGGCAGGTAAATGGGCTCGTACTCGTCGAACGGGCCGTCGGTCACCTGCCGCAGGCCCGTGCCGTCGGCGTTGATTTCGTACAGGTGGTACTGCTTCGTGCCGCCCTTGCGGTAGGAGAAGAGGATCCTGCGGCCGTCGTAATGGACGCACGGGTCGCGGACGCCGCCCTCCGGGTCGTCGAGCAGGACGCGCACCTTGCCGGTGCGGAGGTCCAGGCGGCACAGGCGTCCGCCGGGCGGGCCATACATCATCTTGTTCGGATTCGACGACCAGTAGGCGAAGTTGGCGTACCAGTGCCCGTCGCCGCCCATGCCGCGGACGGCGTAGACGACCTCGTCGACGCCGGCCATCGGGCCGTCGAGCATCCGCCGGAGCATCGGCCCCGGCTCCGCCCGCACGGGCAGGGCGGCGGCCAGGACGGTGACGGCAAGAAGGACCGCGACGGCGCGCGGCAGGCGCCGGCGGGCGGGGCGGGCACGGAAGGGGTTCGGACGTTGCGACACGGCGTCGGCTCCTTTGGCACGGCAGGTGCACCTGTCGGCGCCGGCTGACACGGCAACCCTAAGTCGCGCGCGGCGGGTCTCCGTACCCGCCGCGCAGCCCTGCGCAAGGCGCCTCGAGCGCGGTGGGTGCGGAAACCCAACGCGCAAGAAGCCGATGTCGCCTTGTCGTGCTAACAGGCACCGCCTACACCGTGTGAAACCACGGCCCGGCCGTCCGGTTTCCCACCGATTCGCCGCGCCCACCCAACCACACGCGATGGGCGGCGGGTCTCCGTACCCGCCGCGCAGGGGTGAGGTCACCGATTCAGGCGCGGTGGGTGCGGAGGCCCGCCGCGCAAACGTCCGTGGTGGCAATAAAAGCCCTGCGGCTTGCACATCGCCACACGGGACGGTAGCATCGAGGGGACACTGGTCACCCTTCGGAGCCGAACCATGTTCAGGAACCCCCGCTTCAGACTCGTCGTCGCGGTCGGCCTCCTCGCCGCCCCGGCCGTCGCCTCGCCGCTCGCCGCCGAGGCCGCCCGGCCGTTCACCAGCCACTGGCCCGAGGGCGTCACGCGCATCTGGGTCGGCCGCGAGTTCTGGGCCAACCCGATGCAGGACTGGCGCGTGGCGGACGGGCGGCTGGAGTGCGTCGTCTCGGGCGGCGACCGCAACGTCCACCTGCTGACGCGCCAGGTGGGCGAGGCCGACGGCGACCTCGCCATGCGCGTCCGCCTCGGCGCCCTCGGCGACCCGGCGAAACTCACCGACGGCTGGGTCGGCTTCCGCGTCGGCGTCCTCGGCTACTGGAAGGAGTACCGCGACAGCCTCCGCCGCGGCAAGGGCCTGGACGCCGGCGTCACGACCGACGGGCACCTCTTCATCGGCAGCGCCCGCCGGGCCGGCGGCGGGACGGCCCTCGGCATCCCGCGCAGAAAGTGGAAGGTCCATCACGTCGACAGCCAGGAGACGACCGGCGGCACGGACGCCCGGGCCCGGAACGTCTTCGACGGCCGGCCGGGCACCATCTGGCACAACGAGTGGAAACAGAAGAAGACGCCCTACCCGCACGAGATCCAGGTCGACCTCGGCGCCGCGCATCGGATCACCGGCTTCGCCGTCCTGCCGCGCCAGGAGCAGACGGTCGGACGCATCCGGGCATATGAGTTCTACGTTTCCGCCGACGGCGAGGACTGGGGCCAGCCGGTGGCCGAGGGCGAGTTCAAGGACACCAAGGACCTCCAGCGCGTGGCCTGCGAGCCGAAGGAGGGCCGCTACGTCCGCCTGCTCGCCAGGTCCGGCATCATGGACCGCCCGGCCTGCGCCGTGGCGGAGTTGTACGTCTTCGACCCCGAACACAAGGGCAAGGCCGGGAAGCCCGCCCCCGGCCTCGTGCCGCTTGGCGAGGTGGACCTCCTTTTCTCGGCCGCGCCGGACGGCGACGCCTACCGCCTGACCCTTGCCGCCCATGACCCCGCCTCGCACGAGCAACTCGCCGAGGTCAGCCGGAAAGTGAAGCCGGACCAACTCGTCGGCAACCTCGCCCTCGTCTGCTACGCCGGCACGAACGGCCAGAACCGGCGGGGGAACGTGCGGTTCTGGTTCCGCGATTGGCACGTCGAGGGCTCGAAGGTCCGCCGGCACGAGGACCACGCCTACGGCCCCATCCTGTTCGCCCAGTATACGCTGAGCCGGGGCACCATGAAGATGACGGCCCAGATGCCGCCGCTCGGCGAGCAGGACTCCAAGACCGTCCGCCTGCAACTCCAAGCGGGCGACGCGTGGCGCGACGCCGCCACCGCCAAGATCGATCCCCTGGCCCGGACGGCCCGGTTCCGCATCGAGAACTGGGACGCCACGCGCGACGTGCCGTACCGCCTCGTCTACGCGCTGAAGACGGGGCCCGACACGGCCGCCCGGCACACCTTCGAGGGCGTCATCCGCAAGGACCCGGTCGATAAGGACCCGCTGGTCCTGGCGGCGTTCACGGGCAACGCCGACTTCGCCTGGCCGAACATCGAAATCGAGAAATACGTACGGGCCCAGGACCCGGACATCGTCTTCTTCTCCGGCGACAACCTCTACGAGCAGGTGGGCGGGTACGGCATCCAGCGCGGGCCGGTCGAGACCGCCGTCCTCGACTACCTCCGCAAGTGGTACTTCTACGGCTGGTCGTGGCGCAACGTGCTGCGCGACCGGCCGGCCGTCTCCATCCCCGACGACCACGACGTCTACCAGGGCAACATCTGGGGTGCCGGCGGACGCGCCACCAAGAAGGACGACAAGGGCGGGTACCTCATGGACCCCGAATGGGTCAACGTCGTCCACCGGACCCAGACCAGCCACCTGCCCGACCCGTACGACCCCGAACCCATCGACCAGGGCATCACGGTCTACCATACGGACCTGGTGTACGGGCGGGTGAGTTTCGCGATCCTCGCCGACCGCATGTTCAAGTCCGGCCCCAGCGGCCTCGTGCCGCCCACCACCAGCGGACGGGACGACCACGTCATCGACCCGGACTTCGACCCGACGACCGCCGACGTCGAGGGCGCCGTCCTCCTCGGCGACCGGCAACTGGCGTTCCTGGAGGACTGGGCCGGCACGTGGGCGGGGGCGGACCTGAAGTGCGTCCTCTCGCAGACCATCTTCTGCGGCGGGGCTACGCACCACGGCGGGGGCCTCAAGTACCTCGTCGCCGATTACGACGCCAACGGGTGGCCGCAGACCGGACGCAACAAGGCCCTGCGGGCCATGCGGAAGGGTTTCGCCCTGCACGTGGCGGGCGACCAGCACCTGGCGACCCTCATCCATCACGGCATCGACGCCTGGGGCGACGCCTGCTGGTCCTTCGCCGTCCCCTCCGTCGCCAACCTCTACATGCGTGCATGGACGCCGAAACAGCCCGGCGAGCCCGTCGGCGAGAATATGCCCGACTACACCGGCCGGTACCACGACCCGCTCGGCAACAAGATCACGATGTGGGCGGCCACGAACCCCGCCCCCGTGGGTGTGGAGCCCGCCTGGCTCTACGACAAGAAGCCCGGCCACGGTATCGTCCGGTTCAACAAGGCGGCCGGGACGTACACCGTCGAGTGCCGGCCCCGGTTCGCCGACCCGACCGACCCGGACGCCGTCCAGTACCGCGGCTGGCCGCGGACGATTCCGGTCGAATCGAACTACGGGCGGGAGCCCGCCGCCCATCTGCCCCGGCTGCAGGTGCGCGGCATGACGGACCCGGTCGTGAAGGTGACGGAGACGAAGACCGGCCGCCTGGTGTACGCCCGGCGGATCCGTGGGATGAGTTTCCGGCCGCCCGTCTTCGACGCCGATATCGCCTACACCCTGGAGGTGGGCCGCCCCGCGGACGGCAAGATCTGGACGATGAAGAACGTGCGGCCGGTGGGCGAGGACGATCAGAAGACGCTCGAGGTGACGTTCTGACACGACAACGCTGAGCCGGGGTTGTGCGCGGTGGGTGCGGAGACCCGCGTGCGGTTAACGCTGTCATTCTGAGGCCCGCTTGCGGGCCGAAGCCTGCCCTGAGAGTTTGTGACTCTATTGGGCTTGGGCGCTTGGGACCCCGGTTTTCGAGGGCGTCGGGGCGCTTCTCTGAGCCATGCAGCAATAAGGTCACAAACTCTGAGCGAGGCGCAGCCGAGTCGAACGGGAATCTCGCCGTGGCTGTTGGCTTTCTTTCGTTTGCACGGCGAGACCCTTCGCTTCGCTCAGGGTGACAACGTTGATGCATGCGTCAAACACGTATCGAGGTTCGCCGCGCAGGAGAACGCGCACTCGAACGAGGGAGGCCGCCCGTGGCCAGGAAACGCATCACGCCCGCCGGCATCGCCGTCCGCATCCTCATCGTGGTGGCCCTGGCGGTCGCCATCTACTACGTGTGGCAGTGGCGGACGCAGGGACCCGCGGCGCGGCTGGCGAATGTCCAACTCGGCGACGCCCGCGAGCGGGTCGTCGACCTCATGGGCCCGCCCGAGGCCGAGACCCGCTCGTTCCCCCTGCCCGCCGACAAGCCCCTCGCCGCCGACGCCGAGAAGGTGGACGCCGAGACCTGGCTCCTGTGGGCGGGCGGGATGGGCGTGAAGTGCGTCGTCGGCCTCGCCGCCGACGGCACCGTCGTCTACAAGGCCAATACGGGGACGTAGAGGCGCTTTGTTCTTGAGCGGTTTCCGCAAATCATGTCGTGTATCCGCAATAGGTGATTTTCGCGCCCAGGCCGCGCAATCTCTATTGCGATACACACCCCATTCGCGACAGCATATCCGAAAAACGCTCTAGAGCGGTTTAACCTTGGGTGGCAGCGCGGTGGTTCTCCGTAACCACCGCGCTCGACGCGGCGCTCCTCTTGCGCGCGGCGGGTACGGAGACCTGCCTCGCTCATGTGGATAAGATCACATCATCCGGCACCCGGCCGGTCGCTCCAGGGCGGACGGGCGGTGGGGGCCCCTGCGCCCGCGGGGACGCTCCATGGGTCCCTCCGGCGGACCGCGGCGGCCGGGCCATGGCCCCGGCCCGCGCCCCTGCATCCATTCCTTCATCCGCTCGCGCTGGTCGGGATTGAGGATTTCCGCGAGGCGGTCCATGACGTTGCGGCGCTGCTCGCCCCAGCGGCCGGCCATCTTCTCCCGTATCTCGCCGAGGAGGTGTTGGCGGTCCTCGGGGCCGGCGCGGCGGAGTCTCTCGCGGATGCCTTCAAACGTCTCCTCCACGTGCCGGCGGAGGCGGCGGACGAGGTTTTCAATCTGCTCGACCTGCTCGTCGGAGAGACCGAGGGCCTCGCGGCCGTCGGGCGTGAGCAGGCGGCCCAACCCCGGGCCCATCGGTCCGGGGCCGAGGCGGCGCGGCTCGCCTTCGGGGCGCGGGCGCTCCTTCTCGGGACGCCGGGACCGCGGGCGGGGCGGCTTTGCGTGGGGCGGCTTCTCGCGGCCGGCTTTCGGTCCCCGCGGCGGCTCCATCTTCGGGCACGGCCTCCCCGCCATCGGGCACGGCTTCCCCGGACGCGGCGGCTTCTTTCCGGGAAGCGGGCACCGCGGGCACCGGCACCCCGGCGGCCGCGGACGGCCGGCGTCGCGGCAGCGCGGCGTGCCGCGGTGCGGACACCGGCAGTCGGGGTCGCACACGGGCCCGCGAGGAGGCCGGCCCATGTCTCGCCGCAGGTCCCGGCGGCTGCGCCGCTGCAGTTCGAACCGGGCCCGTCCGCGGTCGAGGGCTCGCCTGCGCTCTTCCATCTCCAGGTCGAACTCGGCCTGGTCGCGGTCAAACTCGCGCTCGCGCTGCTCCCTCTCCATGCGCCACTGCATCCGGCGGTGCTCGCGCTCCCGCTCGTGCATGAGGAACTCGTTGGGCTGGTCGAGTTCGTCGGCCAGGCGGCGGAGGGCGTCGGCGACCTTGGGCGGCGCGACGAGGACGACGGCGTTGGCGGCCTCGTTGACCGCCAGGGGCATCTGCTCCATCCCCGCTCGGATTTGCGGGTGCTCCGCCAACTGCTCGAGCGTGTCGGCGAACGACTCGGCCGGAATGTGGACGAAGCGCAGGACGACGATCTCGACCTCGGGGGCCGGATGGCTGCGCTCGACCTCGTCCAGGGCGCTGCGGGGGCGACGGGCGGCCGAGGCGGTCGGCACCGCGGCCGCCAGAGCCATCGCGATCGCCAGAAGAACCATCCGTCGGACGTGCGTGCGGCAGACCATGATCGTCTCCTTCCGCATAACGGCTCAGGTCTCTCGCGTGCCTGGCGGCGCATCCGCGGCGCATCCTCGATTATGCAATGACGTGTGGGCCGGCACAAGAGCCCGCCGGAATTGGTCGGCGCCCCGGCCGGCCCGCCGCGGCGGAACCGTTCGGACGGGCGGTCGCAGCGCGGGCGCCTACCGGCGGCCGGACGCCGCCTCCGGCTTATCGTAGAGCAACTGCCCCTCGCTGCCGGTCACGAGCGTGACGCGCGGGTCGGTGATGAAGTGGGAGAGTCGGTCCCAGGCGAACTTCTTCTGTTCGTACCGGTGGTCGGCGCCGAGGCGGGAGCGGAGCACCTCGAACTCGATGCCGTTCTCCGACAGGATCTGCTGCCACGCCGGGTTGCGCGGATCGTCGGTCGTGCGCATGACCTCGTCGGTGTGGAACCGGTGGAAGAAGGAGCGGGGATACATGCGGAAGTTCGGCCGCAGGCCCGGCGGCAGGTGCTTCTCGATGTATTTGAACACCTCGTCGGCCGTCAGGCTGCCGACGATGACCGTGTCGAACTGCTCACCGAGTTCGACACATGCCTCCATATTGAGGCGCTGCTTCGTCACGCCGTGGCGGGTGGTGGTCTTGCGAAGGGGAGCCGTGGAGACGAGAATGGCAATCTTTTCCATGGGACGCCGTCGCACCTCCGGGTTGGAGCCGCGCCCATCGCGGGGCCCGTCCCCGTCGGCGGCGCGGCTAACTCAGGCTGTCTCTGGTATACCCGAGTTCCTTGACGATTGCCAGTATTTCGCTCCAGGTGGGGAACGGGCGATTGAATTTCCGCTTGTAGCGGTCGATGGCCCGGACGAACTCGATTTCCTCGAGAGTCAGTTCGCCCTCCTCGACGCGTTTCTGGAACGCCTCCTGGTCCTCCTTGCGGCGGAGGGCGTGGCGGCGGTCGGTGCCGGCCCGGCGGTCGCCCCCGCGGCGCCGGTCGCCGCGGACCCGCCGGTCTTCCCGCTTGCGGCGTTCGGGGCCGGCATAGTTCGACGGTTTGTCCGACCGCCGGTCCGTGCCGCCCCGGCGGCCGCCGCTGCGATGCTCTTCCTCGACCGTCTCTTCAAGCGTTTCGATGAGTTCGTCCTGGGCCACGGCATCACCTCTGGAGTTTGGGCCTCGCGATTCCTATCGGCCGGTTTCGGGGCGGACAATTAGGCGATTTGCGCAAGATGGGGCGCGGTTCGGGCCAGCCGCACGGCCCGGCAGCCCGGTTTTGACGCACAGAGCACGGAGAACACCGAGAGCGGCGGACGGCAGAATGCCCCGAAGGCGCGAGGTGCAAAGGTCGGAAATCGCAAGGCCCCGCGGCATCTTATCACGGCGGAAGGCGGCGACACGGCAACCTCCTGCTGATTGCCGGAGATGAGCCGCCCTCCCCTCTCCGGCGTCATCGGACTGCCGGAATCAACAGCACGGGCACCTCGGAATGTCTGGCCACGGCGTGACTGACGCTGCCCAGGAACAATTCAGCGAGGTATCCGCGGCCCTGGCTGCCCATGACGACCAGGGATACGTTATCCTGCCTGGTCCGGTCGACGATCTCCTGTTTGGGCAACCCGTACGGCAATTCTATCTGAACGTCCTTCGCGCCCCGCTCCAGGAGTTCGGCCTTCAGGCGCTCCAGGCGCTCGGTGTCGATGCGGTTGAATTCGTCCAGCCGGTCCTTGAGGTGCCGGTCGATCTTGCTCTTATCCTGGACGTGCAGCAGCGTGACGCGTTCGACTCCGCACTCGGCGACCTTCTCGACATACGAGAACGCGTGCTCGGCGTTGTCCGAGAAATCCGTCGGGAACAGGACGTGGCCCAGCGGGTTGCACGTGGGCTCCTCGCAGACGGCCTGGCCGTTCTCATCCCTCAGCCGCAGCCGCAGGATCAGCACCGGCCGCGCGGCGCTGTGGATGACGGCGCTGGCCACGCCGCCCAGCATGATTTCGCCGGCCATCGTCTGGCCGTGCGAGCCGACGACGACCAGCGAGCACTCGTGCTCGTCGGCCTGGCGGTTGATCTCGATGTGCGGCAGGCCCAGGACCATTTTCCCCGTCACCTGGAAGCCCTGGCTTTCCAGCGTGTTCTTCTGCTTCTCGAACTCCGGCCGGGCTTGTTCCATGAGTGAATCGGCCAGCGCCCCCACGTCGCGGATGTTCAGACAGTGGATCAGCAGCGCCTCGCGCGTCCCGAGGGCCTTCAGCGCGCCGAGCGTGCAGATGACCCGCTCGGACGCCTCGGACAGGTCTGTCGCTACCAGCATCTTGGAGAACATGGTTATGCTCCTTTCATCTGAACGTCATGCCGGGCCGGAAACCATCGGTTCGTCCGCAGGCACACCTTCACGAGCATCAGCATGACGGGCACCTCGATGAGGACGCCGACCACGGTGGCCAGCGCGGCGCCGGAGGAGAGGCCGTACAGCATGGTCGCGGTGGCGATGGCGACCTCGAAGTGGTTACTCGCCCCGATCATGGCCGAGGGCGCGGCGTCCTGGTAGCTGAACTTCAGCAGCCTGGCCAGCACATACGTGATACCGAAGATCAGCCACGTCTGGATGAACAGGGGGATGGCGATCCAGAGGATCGTCAGCGGATTGCCGATGATGGTCTCGCCCTTGAAGGAGAACAGCAGCACCAGCGTTCCCAGAAGGGCGATGATCGACACCGGCGTCAGGACGTGCAGGAACGTCTTCTCGAACCACGCCCGGCCCTTGGCCCGGATGATCCACTTGCGCGAGAAATACCCCGCCACCAGGGGCAGGGCCACGTAGATACCGATCGAGAGGAGCAGCGCCTGCCACGGCACGGGCATCTCGTTGACGCCGAGCAGAAAGCCGCCCAGCAGGCCGTAAAGCACCAGCATCGTCAGCGAGTTGATGGCCACCATCACCAGCGTGTGGCCCTGGTTACCGCGCGCCAGATAGCCCCACATCAGCACCATGGCCGTGCAAGGGGCGATGCCCAGCAGGATCGCCCCGGAGATGTACGACCGCCACAGTTCGACCTCCGTGCCGTCCTTGAGTATCTCCGTGCCCGGTATCAGCCCGCGAAAGACGTAGCCCAGGAAAAACGTCGCGATGGCGAACATGGTGAAGGGCTTGATGCCCCAGTTGACGATCAACGTCAGCAGCACGGGCTTGGGGCTCTTGCCGGCCCGGATGACCTCGGCGAAGTCGATCTTCACCATGATCGGGTACATCATGAAGAACAGGGCGACGGCGATGGGGATCGAGACGACGGGCGCATCGTTGACGTAGATCGCCATGCCGTCCAGCGATTGGGCTACGCCCGGGGCGAGCTTGCCCAGGACGATGCCGCCCGCGATGCACAAGGCCACCCAGATCGTCAGGTACTTCTCGAAGACGTTGAGTTTCTTTTCCGATTCCACGGGCGGGGGTTCCACGGCCATAT
>CAZNYC010000140.1:0-10151 GCA_964577175.1 uncultured Anaerolineales bacterium | reverse complement strand
GGGACGGAGTGCAGCCACGCTTATGCGCGGTGCCCCGTCTTGGGCACCACGCCGAAAAGGGGGCCGCGGCGGACAAGACTGCCCGCCGCGCATAGGCGCCCGCCGCCCATCTCCACCCCTTGCATTGCCCCAAACGCTTTCCATCCCCACCCCCGCGTGGTACACTCGTCGCACCGGCGGGCAAGCCGCCGGTGGCACCCGGCAAGATGAAACCCGACGGAATTCTGGGAACCGCCCGTGCTCGAAGCCCTCAAGGAACGCGTCTGCTGGGCGAACCGGCAACTGCCCCGCCTCGGACTCGTCTCGTGGACCAGCGGCAACGTCTGCGAGCGGGACCCGGAGAGCGGCCTCGTTGTCGTCAAGCCCTCCGGCGTCCTCTTCGACGACATGACGCCCGCCATGCTGCCGGTCGTGCGGCTCGACGGCACGGTCGTCGAGGGTGACCTGAAACCGAGCGTCGACGCCGCCACCGCCCTCTACATCCTGGAGGCGATGAACAAGGTCCACGCCGTCATCCACACGCACTCGGCGTACGCCTCGAGTTTCGCCGCCCTCGGCCAACCCATCCCGGTCTACCTGACGGAACACGGCGACGCGTTCGGCATCCCGATTCCGTGCGGCGGGTACGCGAAGATCGGCGGCACGGAAATCGGCCGCGAAGTCGTCCGCATCCTGCGGGAGATTCACCTCCAGTGCCCCGCGGTCCTGATGCAGAATCACGGCGTGTTCGCCGTCGGCACGAGCGCCCGCGGGGCGCTGAAGGCGGCGGTCGTCGTCGAGGACATCGCCCGCACCGTCCACCTGGCGATGACCAAGGGCGAGCCGATCCCCATCCCGCCCGAGGAGGCCCAGCGCCTCTACGACGTCTACCACTCGCGCTACGGCCAGAAACCGGGCGGGGGATTCGAGTGAACAGGGCGACGGCACAATGTCAAATGTTAGATGCTAAATGACAAAGCAGGCCTTCGGCCTACGCGAAGCGTCATTCGGCGTTCAGCATTTATCATTTGGCATTGCCGGCCATGCCCGATCCGCGAGAACCGGGAAAGGGTCCCGCTATGACCCAAGACACCTTCAGGACGGAAACCGACACCCTCGGCAAGGTCCGCGTGCCCGCCGGCGCCTACTGGGGTGCGCAGACGCAGCGGGCCATCGAGAACTTCCCCGTCTCGGGCCGGCGGCCGGACCCCGCCCTCGTTCGGGCCTACGTCACGGTCAAACTCGCCGCGGCCCGCGCGAACTGCGACCTCTGCAAGTATACCACCAAGGCCAGCGCCCCCATCGAACAGGCCTGCCAGGAGGTGCTGAAACAGGGCCGACTGACGGACCAGTGGGTCGTCGACCCCCTCCAGGCCGGGGCGGGGACGAGCCTCAACATGAACACCAATGAGGTCCTCGCCAACCGCGCGAACGAGATCCTCGGCGAGCCGTTCGGGTCCTACCGCCACATCCATCCCAACGATCACGTGAACATGAGCCAGTCGACGAACGACACGTTCCCGACGGCCATGTACGTGGCGGTCCTGCTGGAGGGCACGGCCCTGGCGGCCGTCCTGGACGACGTGGCCGGCGGCCTCGCCGAGAAGGCCCGCGCGTTCGACGGCATCGTCAAGTCCGGCCGGACGCATCTCCAGGACGCCGTCCCCGTCCGGCTGGGGCAGGAGTTCGCCGCCTACGCCGCCGCCGTGCACCGCGCCGCAGGGAACCTCCGCCACGCCCTCGACGCCTGCCGCGAGATGCCGCTCGGCGGCTCGGCCACCGGCACGGGCCTGAACACGCACGAGCGGTACGCCGAGAGGGCCGTGGCGCACCTGGCGGAGATCGCGAAGGAGGACCTGCGCCCGGCCGCCGACCTGCGGCACGCGATGCAGTCGATGGCCCCGGCGGCGGGGGTGAGCGCGGCGCTCCGGAACCTCGCCCTGGAACTGACGCGCATCGCCAGCGACCTGCGGCTCCTGTCGAGCGGGCCGCGCACGGGCCTCGCGGAAATCCGCCTGCCCGCCGTCCAGCCCGGCTCCAGCATCATGCCCGGCAAGGTGAACCCGTCCATCCTCGAATGCCTGAACATGGTGGCGATGCAGACGATCGGAAACGATGCGGCGGTGGCGGCGGCCGTCGCCGGCGGCCAGATGGAACTCAACGTCTTCATGCCCCTCATCGCCCATAACCTGCTCGAGAGCATCGCGATTATGAAGAACTTCCTGCCGGTAGTGCTCGAGCGGTGCATCCGCGGCATCGAAGCCGACGCCCGGCGGTGCCGGCACTACTTCGAGTCGTCGGTGGGCCTGGCGACGCTGCTGAATCAGCATATCGGCTACGCGAAGGCCGCGGAGGTGGCAAAGGAATCGGTCGCCACCGGCAAGACGGTCCGCGACTTGATCCTCGAGAAAGGCCTGATGACGGAGGCTGCCCTCGATGCCGCTCTCGACCCGAAGCGGGTCACCGAACCCCACGATCCGGGGGCGTAGTGCGGCGTAACGCATGATTCTGTGCCACGCCACACGACGCACCCGTCCGTTTTGCCTTACGCCCGCGGAATTTGCGGCGTTTCTTGCTTTGCAGTGCGCGCCCGGCGCGGTAGGATTCCCCCGAGTTGCCCATATCAATCGCCAGGACGACTTCAGTCGGGGGGACATGCCATGATGGTTCGCCAGCCCGCCGTTGCCGGCCGTTTCTATCCGCGCAACCGCCACGCCTGCGAAGACGCCATCAAGAAGATGTTCGTGCCGCAGGACTTCCCCGACGTGCCGGACCATCCGGTCGGCGGCGTCGTCCCGCACGCCGGTTGGCTTTTCTCCGGGGACACCGCCTTCACGGTGTATCGGGCGATCGAGAGCCGGCGGCGTCCGGCCACGTTCGTCCTGATGGGAGCGGCGCATCGGCCGCTGGCGGGCAACGCCCTGTTCCCGGAGGGGGCATGGCAGTCGCCGCTGGGCGAGGTGCCGATCGACGAACGCCTGGCGAGTGACATCCTCGGTCGTGCCGGCGTCGGCGACCTGCTGTCGGCCGACCCCTCAGCCCACGAGGCCGAGCACAGCCTCGAGGTCCAGTTGCCCCTGCTCCAGTACCTGTTCCCGGACGTGCGGATCGTGCCGATTCTCCTGGCCGCCGACGACACCGCCGTCGCCCTCGGCCGGGTGGTCGGCGAGACCATCCGCGACCGGCGGGCCGACGCCGTGTGCATCGGTTCGTCGGACCTGACGCACTACGGCCCGTCGTACGGCTTCACGCCGCAGGGCCTTGGCGAGGCGGCCATCCGGTGGGTCCGCGACGAGAACGACCGGCGGATGCTCCGTCTGATGGAAACCCTCGACGCCGAGCAGATCGTGCCGGAGGCGCGCACCCACATGAACGCATGCGGGGCGGGCGCCATTGCCGCCACCGTGGCGGCGGTCCGGGTCCTGGGGGCGACCGCCGGCCACGTCATCCGTTACACCACCTCGTTCGACGTCCTCCGCGACAGGATGGGCCAGGACGATTACCAGGCCGCCGTCGGGTATCCGGGCGTGGTGTTTTAGAACGACCGTCTTTTGTCATTTGTCCCTCGTCGTAGCGCCGGGGACACGTGCAGTTCTTTTCGTTGACACCCGCCGGTCCGTTACCGTACCTTTGCGCCACCTTCACGTCCGGAACCGGGAGAACCAGCCGCATGTCGTGGCCGAACCGCATCACGATTGCCCGGCTGCTGATTGTGCCGTTGTTCGTCATGCTCCTGCTGGAAGCACGCGCGCACTGGGGCTACCGGTACGGGGCGCTGGGGCTGGCGCTCTTGATCGGCCTGGGGGACGCGGCGGACGGCATCCTGGCCCGGCGGACCGGCGAGGTGACCCGCATCGGGTCCATCCTGGACCCCCTGGCCGACTACGCCTTCGGCATCAGCGCGATGGTCACGCTGTCGATTCCGGGCGTCCTGGCCGAGGGCGACGCCCTGACCCTCCCCTACTGGGTCAGCGTCCCGCTCGTCAGCCGGGCCCTGTTCATGCTCGGCGGGGCCGTCGTCCTGTACCTGGTATGCGGCCTGTTTCAGGGGCTGCCCAGCGCCTCCGGCAAAGGGGCCACCGTCATGCAGTTCATCACGGTGGCGGTCACGTGCCTGGCGCCGGACCTGCTGAGGTGGGTGGGGCCGGCCGCCTGGTACGCGCTGAACGGCGTATGGGGGCTAACGGTGGCGTTGGCGGTGGTCTCGCTCATCGGGTACATCCGGACGGGGTCGAAACTGCTGGCGGCGGGCGGCCACGCAGGGTGAGACGCCCGTCGGCCACCTCCTTGTGGCGGGGCTGGAGGCCTGGGGGGCTTTGCCCTCTTCGTCTGCCGGAAAATCACCCGTTTCCGGCGTGTGTCGCCGCAGCCCCGTGCAATCCCTCGCGTCCCGTTCGCCTCCCTAACCCCTGATGTATCAGGGACTTGCGCGAGGCGTTCGGCCGCCGTCCCTCCCGCGGTTTGCCCCCCGCCCGTTCCCCGTTATGCTGACACACGGACCGTAGCCCGCCGCTGAGACCGCGCCGCGCTACGCCAACACGGGGTTGCATCCAACCACATGGGGAGGAGTCATGCCACAGCAGCATAACGTTCTGGTGGTCATCGGGGAGGAAGACGGGGCCGGCGCCCTGGTCGAGACGCTCGAGGCGGTCGGCGCATCCGTCCGGACGGCGCCGGACTGCCTGGCCGCCATGGCCCTCGTCAAGGCCGAGGCGGTGGACCTCATCCTCGTGGCCGACCACCCCGGCACGTTCGACCTGGCCGACACCGCCCGGGTCCTCAAGAGCCTTCGGACGGACACGTATGTCCCGGTGCTCGGCGTGGTGGAGCCCGACCTTGCCGCCGACCGGCGGTGGGCCGTCCTCCAGGCCGGCGTGGACGACGTCGTGCCATGCGGCGTGAAGGCCGAGACCCTCGAGTACCGCCTGCACGCGGCGCTGCGCCTGAAGGCGGTCCACGACCGGCTGCACCGCGTCCGGGCGGAACTCGACGAGACCATCGCCCGCGAGGCCGCCCTCCTGAAGCAACTCCGCGAGGACAACCGGGCCCTCAAGGTCCGCAGCATCACGGACGGATTGACCGCCCTCTACAACTATCGATATCTTATGGAGTGGCTGAAAACGGAGTTCAAGATCAGCCGGCGTTACGGCCACGACCTGTCGATGGTCATCGTGGACCTCGACCACTTCAAGAGCATCAACGACCAGCACGGGCACCCGTTCGGCGACTACGTGCTGAAGGAAGTGGCGGTCATTCTGAAGGAGTGCGCCCGCGAGTCGGACCTGGTGGCCCGCTACGCCGGCGACGAGTTCGCCCTCGTCTGCCCCCGGACCGGGCACAAGGAGGTCCAGGCGCTGGCGAAACGCATCCTCGGCGCGTGTCGCAAGCACCGCTTCGAGACGCAGGACTCCGCCATCCCCATCCACCTGAGCGTCGGGACGGCCACCTATCCGGACGACCCGGAAGTCACGTCGCCGGAACTGCTCGTCTTCCTGGCGGACCAGGCGCTGTATCACAGCAAGCGGCAGGGGCGGGCCAGCGCGACGGCGTGGCACGAGATCGACCCGGAGTCGCGGGCGGCCATCCGTCAGAATCTGCGCGGGCCGTCGACGGCCCTTCTGGCGGACGATCCGCGGAGCCGCCTCGAACTCGCCGCCGCCGCCCGGCTCGTCCCCGGCCGGGCACCGGTGTCGTCCTCACCGCAGGCCGAGGATGCGCCGGCCAAACCCTCCGCCGCGGAACAGGCGCGGCATAACTGACGCAACCGGGGCGCGGCGCACACTGTTGCCCACCGCGCGGGACGTATCCCCTCACCCCTTCCCTCTGCCGTCACGGCAGAGGGAGCCGGACGTGCCCTCACACGATCTCCGTCACGGGCTGCCCGTCCTCCAGCAGCGGCGCCAGGGGGCACGCGTCGCATAGCGGGGCACGCTTCTTGCAGAAGTCTTTCCCCACCGCCACAAGCAGGGCGTGGTACTCCTGGTACACGGCCAGGTCGTCGGCGAGCGCCCCGTCGAAGAGCGACTGGAGGTCCTCGTACGAGACGCCCGATTCGATCATCCCGTGCCGGTACAGGATGCGGGCGGTGTAGGCGTCGACGACGAAGACAGGCCGCGCCGCCGCGTACAGCAGGATGGAGTCGGCGGTCTCCGGCCCGATGCCGCTGACGCCCAGTACCGTTTCCCGCAGGCCGGAGGTGCCGAGCGCGAAGAGGGCGTCCAGGTCGCCGCCGAACCGTTCGGCCAGCACGTGCATCAGGTTCTTCAGCCGCCGGGCCTTCACGCGAAAGTAGCCGGCGGGACGGATGACCTCGCCCAGGCGCTCGGCGTCGACGGCATCGAGGGCGAGCGGGTCGAGCAGGTTTTCGCGTTTCAGGTTCGCGATGGCCCGCTCCACGTTCTTCCAGTTCGTGTTCTGCGTGAGGACGGCGCCGACGACGACCTCCAGGGGCGTCTCGGCCGGCCACCAGCCCTGCGGCCCCAGGTCTGCGAGCATCGCGTCGTAGAAAGCCCGAATCTTCTCGTCGGTGGTCATGCGGTCTCCCGTTAGATAGGTCATGCAGCCCGGCACGACAGTGCGGCTTCACGGGCGGTGGTGCGGTCAAGCGTAGCGAATCGCTGGGATCGTGCAATGCGAAATCCGAATTCCGAAATCCGAAATTGACACGGGGCCGGCCGCTGGTATCTTCTCGCCATGGCTTCCGCCCGTTCCACTCGCACACGCTCGGCCCGCACCCGGCAGACGCCCTCGCGCAGGCGCCCGAAGCGCTCGCGACGTCGGCCGCCGCCCCGTCGCACAAAGGGCGCCGCCGGACGCTTCCTCCACGACCCGGCCGCCACCCGTCCCCTGCCGAGCCTCGTGTTTCTGGCGCCGGTCCTTGCCTTTTACGCCCTCGGGCTGATCTGGGTCCGGCCGGACCTCGCCGCCCGGGCGGACCTGCTGCTGCGGCAGGTCCTGGCGCCGCTCGGCCTGACAGGCGTGCTGGCCCCCACGTGGCTCGTGGTGGCGATCCTGCTCGTTTGGCACCTCGTCCGGCGCGACCCGTGGCGGGTGCCCCTGCGGCTGCTCGGGCACATGGCGGCCGAGACGTTCCTGCTCGCCGTCCCCATTCTCTTCCTTCTGGTGGTGATGCGCCTGGCGGCCCGGACAGGAACGGCGCTGGCGCTGCCCGCCGGCGGCAGCGCCCCCGCCGGTGGACCCGACTGGCTCGCCCTCGCGATGACGAGCATCGGGGCGGGCATCTACGAGGAACTCCTGTTCCGCCTGCTGATGGTCGGCGGGACGCTCTGGCTGGCGCGCAAACTCCTTGGCCGCGACTCCCCCGGCGTGGCGGTGGCGGTCATCCTCATCGCGGCCGGCATCTTCGCAGGCGCCCACACGCTGGACAACCCGAACCGTTTCGCGTGGGACTCGTTTCTCTTCCGCTCCGCCGCCGGCACGTACCTGGGTTACGTGTTCGCGATGCGGGGCTTCGGCGTGGTGGCCGGGGTGCACATCGTGTTCGACCTGCTGGTCAAGTTCGCCCCCGTGCTGCGGTGAAGTATGCCGTACCGAGTTGGCGGCGGAAGCCGCCGGTCATCTTCATCCGCCCCGGCCCGAGAGAAACTCACAAAACGCTTTTCGCTATGAGTACAGCCGGAGACGGCTGGCATCCACTGCGGATTATGGTAGAATAGAGGTGTCACATCCTCGGTCGGATGCCTGAAACGAGGAGCAGAGGATGGGCCTCAAGGAACGCGCCCGTGAGCGCCGGCGGCGCATGGTCGTCCACGTCGCCCACAGCCACGAGGAAGCCGAGGAGTGGGACCTGGCGTACTGGCAGAGCCTGACGCCTCAGCAGCGGCTGGCGGCGATGGAATCGCTCAACCGAGATATTGCCGCCATCAGGGCAGGACGCCAAGACCCGACGCAAGCGCAAGATGCCTCACGAACCGATTGAGTCCAAGGCAGACTACCTGGATATGATTCGCCTCCTGGAGAGCCACGAGGCGCGCTACCTGATCGTCGGCGGCGTAGCCTTCACCTACCACGCCAAGCCCCGCTCGACCAAGGATCTGGACATCTGGGTCGAACCCTCCGGCGCGAACATTGAACGCGTCAACCGAGCCTTGGCCGAATTCGGCAGCCCCCATGTATTCGATCCCGGCGTTAAGGGCCAGATCCTCCAGATCGGCGTCCGACCGACGCGCGTCGATCTTCTCCTGTCGATCGAGGGCGTTCGTTTTGAGACGGCTTGGCGTCATCGCGTGCGCGACCGTTTCGGTGATGTCGAGACCAATTGGCTGGACATGAACAGCCTGATTCGCAACAAACGCTGCTTGGACGGCCCGCGCCACCGCGAGGATCTTCGCGTGCTTCAGCAGGTCAAGCGAATGCGGGCTGAACGGCAAGAACGGTGACGTGTGGGGGCTCCTCGGCGGCGGGGAGGCGTGCCCGAAACCTCTCCACCCCATTCCTGCCTTGCAGTCCGGCTGAATACCTCCCTATAATCGACCATCGGTTCAGGCGGCGAGGGGCGAGCGCCGCCGGGCCGCCGCGACGCCAGCACAAGGGAGCCCGATGAACCCACCGTCGACCGCCGGCCTGACCGACACCGCCGTCAAGCACACCCTCACCGGCCGGCCGATTCCGCCCCTGCCCCGCGGCCTGCCGAAGACCGTCCCGTCCGTGTGCCCGGAATGCCTTCGCCGCATCCCCGCCCGCCTCTTTGAGAAGGACGGCCAGGTCTGGATGGAGAAGACGTGCCCGGACCACGGGCCCGTCGAGGACCTCTACTGGTCCGACGCCCGCCTCTACCTGAAGGCCGAGCAGTATCATTACGCCGACGGTGACGGCTTGGCGAACCCGCAGGCGCCCGCCACGGACGGCTGCCCGCACCAGTGCGGCCTGTGCCCGGACCACGCCTCGAACACCGCCCTCGGGAACATCGACCTGACGAACCGGTGCAACCTGCGGTGCCCCATCTGCTTCGCCAACTCCGACGCCGCCGGCTACGTGTACGAGCCCACGTTCGACGAGATCCTCGGCATGCTGCGGACGTACCGCGAGACGCGCCCCGCCGCCGGGCGCGCGATCCAGTTCTCCGGCGGCGAACCCACGCTGTATCCGCGGTTCCTGGACGTGCTGCGCGCGGCCACGGAGATGGGCTTCTCGCACCTCCAGATCGCGACGAACGGGCTGCGTTTCGCCCGCGAGGAGGACTTCGCCCGGCAGTGCGAGGACGCCGGCCTCCACGACATTTACCTCCAGTTCGACGGCCTGACGGACGACATCTACCGGCAGACGCGCGGCCGGCCGCTCATGGACGAGAAGATGCGGGCCGTCGACCGCATCATGCAGACCGACATGAAGATCGTCCTCGTGCCGACGCTCGTCCGCGGGTTTAACGATCACCAGGTGGGCGACATCGTGCAGTTCGCCCTGGAGCGCATCGAGACGATCTCGGGCATCTCGTTCCAACCCGTGGCCTTTACCGGCCGCATCGGCCGCGAGCAGCGCCTGGCCCAGCGGTACACGCTGACGGACATGGCCCGCGACGTCTCCGAGCAGACGGGCATCACGGACCTTTACGAGGACTGGTACCCGCTCTCGTGCGTCCAGCCGTTCACGCGGCTGGTAGAGGCGGTGCGCGGCGAGGCGAACATCGTCATGTCGTGCCACCCGCACTGCTCGCTCGGCACGTACCTGTTCGTGGGGACGGACGGCCGGGCGGTGCCCGCGCCGCAGTTCTTCAACCTGAAGGGCCTGCTGGACGACATGTGGCACCTGGCCGGCCAAACCGGCCGCAGCCGGTTCCGATTCTTCCGCAAGACGCGGGCGTTCCTGGCGCTGAAGCGTCACTGGCGGCAGGAGGGGGCGCCGGCGGGCATGACCTTCCAGGATTGGCTCCACGCCCTGAACGGGATGGTGGACAAGAACGTGGGGCGCGGCACGGCCGGCAAGAAGACCTTCCGCAGCCTCCTCGTGGCCGGCATGCATTTCATGGATCGGTACAACTACGAGGTCAACCGCGTCCGCCGATGCGTCATCCATTACGCCGACCCCGCCGGGCACCTGTACCCGTTTTGCACGTACAACGCCGGCCCGGAGTACCGGTACGCGGTGGAGAAGAAGTCCGCGATGACGCCCGAGGAATACAGGGAGCGGCAAGACGCATAGGCCGCGGCGCGCCG
>CAZNYC010000139.1:0-10311 GCA_964577175.1 uncultured Anaerolineales bacterium | reverse complement strand
ATCATGCACGGTCCGGAACAAGACGGTCCGGATACGGTGCGAATGGGTGTCTGTATGGCACGCCGTCCCAATAACGGAATACGCCGGCAACGACCGGCACCAGGGAAACGACCCTCGGGGCAGAACGCCCTTGACACGGGGGCGGTTATGGGTGTCCCCGGAATTCTTCCCCGGAATTCATCACCCTGCCCTCTCCCACCGGGGGAGAGGGAACTGGAACGACCCTGGACTACAGGTCGATGGCCACGGCCTCTTCGTCGCAGTCGGGGAACTTCGGGCACCGGACGCAGTCGGCCCAGACCTTGTGCGGCAATTCTTCCTTGGCGAGGCGCGCAAAGCCCAGCCGCTCGAAGAACGCCGGCGCCAGCGTCAGGGCGAACACCCGGCCGATGCCGAGCGACCGGGCCTCCTCCAGGCAGGCGCCGACGAGCCGCTGACCGATGCCGCGACCCTGACAGGCGTCGGCGACCGCGAGGCTCTTGACCTCCGCGAGGCCGTCCCACTGGATGGCCAGCGCCCCGCAGCCGACGACCTCGCCGTCCGCCTCGGCCACCTGGAATTCGCGGAGGGACTCGTACAGGTCCGCCCGGCTGCGGGGCAGCATGATCTGGAGGCGGCTGTAGGTGTTGACGAGGGCGAAGATCGGTTCCACGTCGGCCATGCGGGCCTTGCGGACGGCGACCTCGCGGGCGGATTGGTCTTTCCCTTCGGCCATGCGCGAGAGTGTACCGTCGGGCAGCGGGCGAATCAAGGCGACGGGCGGCGGGAGCGAAAAAACAGGCGCGGCGACCGCATCCGGCCGCCGCGCCGTCAAGGCGGGATCCGTTTTAACGTCCCGTGGCGAACGGAGCCGGCCGGCCCCGCCCGTCCGCTACCGGCGTCGCCGGCGGAGGAAGAGTGCCACGGCCGCGCCGCCGCCCAACAGGGCCAGCGTCGCCGGTTCGGGCGTAATCATCTTGTCCTTGCTGAGTTGGAACGCCTCGCCGGGGGCGAGCGTCACGTCCCACTGGCCGGCCCATTCCACGTCGCCGGCGGCGATGGTCGAGTCGTCCAGGTCGTCGGCGGCCGCGTCGTCGAGTTTCAGGCGCAGGGCACCGTCGGTGTTCGCCTCCGTGTGCGCCAGGGGCACGGAGGCCACGTCGGCGGCCACGAGAGCGTAGTCGCCGTCCACCTGCTTCGCCACCATGACCTCGTCGACGTCATCGACGGCCTGGCCGATGTAGAGCACTTCGTCGTCATCGGGCGTTCCGCCCAGGTTGAAGTCGGCGTACTGGAAGAAGTTGAAGTCGAGCACCTCGCTCCCGGTGTTCGTGACGGTGACCTGCTCGGCCAGGTCGCTCTGCTCGCTGCCGTCGGGGCCGCCGTCCAGGGTCACGGTGACCTCGACGTCGAACCGGCCGAGCGCGTCGTGGTACAGCAGGTAGGCCGAGTCGGACCACCCGTCGCCGTTGCCGTCGGTCGCCTGCGACGCCGCGGCATCGAACGTCAGGTTCACCGGGTCGACGCGCCGCTCGGGACCCGCCGACCCGGTGCGGTACCAGAACCACTGGAACGCGTCATCGTCTTCCAGTCCGAGGTGGGACACGCCGTCCACGTCCCACCGCTCGACCCCGTTGTAGAAGTGGACGGCCACCAGGGAGTTGTCGTCCTGAAGACCGTACCCCGGATACATCGCCGCGGTCGCGGAACCTGCCGCGACGGCACACAGGCCGACCAGGAGCATCACGCGCAAAGCCGTTTTCGCCTTCATCATTGTCTCTCCTCCCTCCGGATACCGCCCCAATCGATTGCTATCCTTGCATCTCGCACAAAGGGCGACCGCGGATGTGGGTCGATGCCCTCCCGAGGTCGCCCTGCATTCCAACACATCGGATTGTCTTGTCCGGCGGCCGGCGTGTCAGGTCCGACGCCGCCGCACCACCAGTCCCAGCGTCAGACCCCCGCCCAGAAACGACAGGGCGGGCAGTTGCGGGACGACGGGCCCGGCGTTTGCCCGGCCCACGCGCATGCCGAGGCGCGCCGGGTCGTCCCAGTCCATCCATTCCGTCGTATCGAGCGGCCGGCGCTCGTGTGCCGGGCCGCCGTCCGCCCCGGCGCCGGAGGTCTGGATGACGGCCTCGACCTCGGCCGCGGGCACGCGGGCGTCGCCCGCCGGCGGCGCGAACTCCCTGGCGAGCACTTCCGCCAGGTCGGCCACGGCCAGGGTCATCGGCGGCGCGCCCTGCCCCAGCCCTTCCGCCGCCACGCGGTACCAGAACCACTGGTCCGCGGAGGCGTCGGCATTCGAGGGCTCCGGCCGCAGCAGACCCTCTCCGGGCACCGGTTCCAGTCCCGGCACCGCGTGGCCGTCGGTCAGCGTCACGGCGGCCTGGGCGGGCACCGCCAATCCCAGACACGCCATACCTGCCAGCAATGCGGGTACGACACAGCCATACGCCTTCGACACGTTCCGTTCACCTTTCCCAGCCCCGTTTGGGGCACCCCCACAGTGCATACAAAAAGGGCGACTCGGCTGGGACGCTGCCCTCCAGAGTCGCCCGTCGTCAGTCGGTTACCCGTGTTGTCGCGCGAGCCTTGTTCCGCACCCGTGCCCGCCGCGCCGGCTCCAACCCCCTCAGGCTGCTCCCGAGCCGGGACGTCGACCGCCGAATACGGGGCCTCGTGCGACTAAGTATACCTCAACTGGCGTGAAAGTCAAACGAGTCGGGGGGATTTCAGACCCGAATCCGGGCAGGTGCTGCAGAAACGAAACGCGGCCGTCGCGCAACGTAAACAAACGCGGTCCGGGGCGTACGATGGGGGTATCGGCCCAAAGGGCGGGACGCCTCGACGACTGGAGCGTCTCAACCTCGGCTCCGACCGGCCGGGCGAAATGCGGTCTCAGCCTTCTCCTATCACGACCGCCGGCGGCACCGATGCAGGAGGACCCCGGCCAGCCCCGCAGCCACGAGGGCCAGGGTAGCCGGTTCGGGCGTGATCTGGAGCCGGACCTGCCCCACATCGCCCCACGCCCCATCGGCCGTGCCCGCCGGACGCCGCACCGGATATCCTGCCGGGGCGGCCGGGCCGTCGCCGACATGGGCCCAGTTCGCCTGCCCCGTCAGCCGATGGTCGGCGTACCCCGCGAACGCTCCCCTGAACGACTGCATGGCACGGGCGAAGACCCGCGTGCCGCCCTGGTACAACTCCGTCACCACCTGGGCGTAGGCGTCGAGCGCCACGGTGTAGGCACCGTCGCCGGCGCCGGTCCAGGGCAACCCGGCGGCGAGCGTCATCGTGGCGCCGGCCGTCTCGAACGAACGGCTGATGATGACCGTGCCGTCGCCGGCGCCGCTGCGCAGGTCGGTGACGGTCGCGGAGACGAGGGTCGGGCCGGCGAGTTCCCAATGGTCGAAAAGGGTGGCGGCGGAGGCGTCCCAACTGCCGGCGTGGAGTTCGTTGCCGGCGTGCTGCGGGTCGCCGGCGACGAAGCCTTCCGTCCAGCGCCCCGTGAGGAAGACGCCGCCGTCCAGGTCGTCGCTCGCGTAGAAACCGATGATGGGGGCGGCGGAGGCATGGCCGGCCATGGTGGCCGCCAGCAGGATCGCCGCTATCGCACACCGGCCGCCGAGCGGGGGCAAGGCGTCAGCATCCATCGCATCCCTCCTGAGGAAGCGGGGGTGCCGCACCGGCGCCGGCGCCGGCGGCAGGGGAAAAGCAGAACGGTGACCGGGCACGTTTATACGTACCCTGTCGGCGATAAAGGGGGGCAGACATGAAAAAAAGCGAGGGCGCCCGGAAGGCGCCCCCGCGCGAAACTCACGGCCGGGAAAGGGTCAGCGGCGTCGGCGGGCGAGCCACAGGGCGCCGAGGCCGGTCCCGATGAGAAGGATGCTGGCCGGTTCCGGCGTGATCTGAAACTGGATCAACCCCACCTTACCCCACGAGCCGCTCGTCGCCGACCCGGGGACCCAGGAGGGGTAGTTCGGCGGCAGGGGCGCGCCCTCGCCGACCAGGGCGCCGCTGGCCATCCCAACCAGCCGATATCCGGGGTAGCCCACGACGTCGCCCGTGAACGATTCGGTCGACTCGGCGAACGCCCTGACCCCGTCCTCGTACAAGGCGGTGACCTGCTGCTGGTAGAAGTCGAGATTGACGGTGTAGTCGCCGTCGCCGGCGCCGGTCCACGGCCCGCCGGCCTTGAGGACGAGGGTGGCGGCAGAAACGTCGAAATCCCGCAGGGCGATGACCGTCCCGTTGCCACCCACGACGTTGTTCGTGATATCAACCGTGGTGATGATGGGGCCGGAGAGTTCCCACTCAGAGAACAGGGTGGCGGTGCCTTCGTCCCAACTGCCGGCGTGGGCGCCGTTGCCGGTTCCGTCAAGACTGCCGGCAAAGCCCTCGCTGTACCGCCCGGTCAGGAACTCGCGCGAGGGATCGACGTCCATATCGTCGCTCTTGAACACGTTCAAGACGGGGGCAGCCTCGGCACGGGGTGCCGTCCATCCGCCGAGTACCACCAGACATGCTGCCGCGCTCAGCGCGCACACCCGAACCACATAACCGGAGCGTGTCATGACTCGCCCTCCCCAGGGTTTCCGTGACTGTATGCCGCCAAACCTTGTTTAAGTATACCCCAGGGAGGGGGCGGAAAGCAAGTCAATCGAACAAAATTCGCGCGTCGCCGGTCCCCCGCGCCAAAGCGGGCACGCGGCCGGGCCAAAGGGAACGGGCGACCGCGGAGGCCGCCCGTTTGGAATCATCCGATTGAAGGGGTCCGCAGGCCGGACCGCCCGTTACCGCCGTCGGCGGCGAAACAGCGCCACCCCGGCCAGCCCCAGCCCCATCAGGCCGAGCGTGGCCGGCTCGGGAATCGTACCGGCCAACTGGTCGTCGCGGTCGTTGCCGGTGCCGTCCAACTGGCTGTCGAAATACGGGTTGGCCACCGTCCCGAGACCCGACAAGAGAGTCCGGTCCACACGGACTTCCAGGGCGTCGTCCACGGCGGCATCGTAGTCGGTGCCGGCCGTCAGGACCGTACCGTCCAGAAGCACTTCGGTGACGGTCGCCGTGCCGCTCACGTCCCGCACGCGGGCCAGCAGGCTGTGCAACTCGTTGCCGGCCGGGGCGTCGAAGAAGGTGATGCCGAACCACGTCTCGTTCAGGATGCTCGTATCGTCGCCATCCGGGTCAAACGGAGGCGCCACGACGCCGACACCCAAATAGTACCAGGTGGTCGCGTCGTCGTCGACGTTGACGGTGTCGATGTCGAGACCGGTGTTGAAGTAATCCTCCGTCGGCTCGGGCGCGTCGTTAAAGACGATACTGAACTCGCCCCCGCCGATGCTGCCGTCGATCGTGGGCGCGGCCCAGGCGGGCGCCGCCACGGCCAGCATCCCTGCCAACACGATTCCAACCAGAGTCCGTTTCCAAAGCATCGTTTGCCCCTCCAAACCGGCGCATTCCGTGTGCATTCGCTATCGTCGTTCCCGTTTCGCGGTGTCCGCGAAACCTGCGTTCCTTACGTCGTCCAGCCCATGATGGAACTTGATGGCAATCGCGCAGAACCCATGACCTGTTTCGTGCACCGGGAGGACTATCCCGTCAGGCAGCCCCATACCCCGGCACATCCACAACTAGTGTACACGATAAATCCCAGAAGTCAAATCCGTCAGAGCCGGTGCAGCCGGACTAATTGGCACATACCGGCCTTTCTTGACAAAAAAGGGGCCGCAAGCACCCTCCAGGTTATCGCCCTCCCCCAGGTTAACAGGCGGCCCTCAGGGTTTTTTCCGCTGCAGCGCCGTACCGGACGCTTCAACGGCCGGGAAACGGCATCCCCACACCCCCGGAGACCCGGTGCGGAACGCAAAGACGATGAACCGAAAAACGAGCGGGTCCGGGCTGGGAAGAACGGACCCGCTCGGCACAACCGGTGACCGTGGGGTGGCCACCAGGGGGAACCTTATCAGCCCAAGGGCTACCAGCGAATCACCAGGCCCGAACCCCGCCGGCAGACAGGCCGCCGCGCGACGTGCCGCCGGAACACCCGGTGCCCGAAAGACCGGTGACCCCACCGCGGCAGGCATGGGCCCCTCCGAATGGACGGCACGTGCACGATCGGCGGCCGGTACACGGTCACCGTCGGCGTCGCGTACGTATACACCGTCCGGACCGGCACGGTGCAGGCCGGCCTGACCACCGTCCGCGTCACGACCGTCCGCGAAACGTTGGTCGCGGCGGTGTGGTTGACGGCGTCCTGGTATCCTTCCTTGTATCCCTGCTCGTAGGCCTGGCCAGCCACCCCGGCCGTCGTTTCCGGGACCGTCGTCGCCGGTGCCGTCGTGACCACGTGGGAGGTCGCGGGGACCGTCACGACGGTGGTTTCGGT
Organism: uncultured Anaerolineales bacterium; assembly: GCA_964577175.1. Taxonomy (GTDB): domain Bacteria; phylum Planctomycetota; class Phycisphaerae; order FEN-1346; family FEN-1346; genus BS750m-G62. Next base: position 3,938 of record CAZNYC010000139.1, on the reverse strand, counting down.
GGAGACGACGCGGTTGCCGCCGCCCCAGTAGACGATGCCGCCGGCGTAGGCGTTCGGCGTCGCGGCCATCAAGCCTGCTGCGGCCAGGATCGCGGCGGCGAAGTTCATGCGTGCGTTCATGGTCGGTCTCCTTCCCCTTGTAGACGCGAGGCTCGGCCCCCGGCCTCGCGCGTGGTTGCAGACGGACCGGCCGCCAGGTTATTCATTCTCCTGCTGGAATCATTGCCGGAAAGGAAACAATTGTCAAGCGGGTCATCGCGCAGCCGGACCCGCCCGTGGGCACGGTTCTCCGGTACGTCAGGCGGAGGCGTCGGCCGGCCGCGTGGGCGGACCGGGGTTCAGTTTCTCGGTCCATTTCCGCCAGTCGCACCGGATGGCGTTGGCGGGGCAGATCCGCTCGCACAGGTAGCAGTGAATGCACCGGTTCAGGAAGAGCGGGTCCGGCTGGAGGACGATGTTCTCCGTGGGGCACGCCCGGGCGCATGCCCCGCACCGCGTGCAGAGGTCCGCCACGAGATTCAGTTTCGGGAAGAAGCGGTCCAGAAAGGGCTTGCGGCAAATCCAGGAGAGGCGGAACAGCCGCCCGCCCACGAACTCGTAGTCGGCCTCGGCCACGGGCTCGCCGGCGAGAAACGCGCGGGCGCGGCCGGCGAACGTCTCGCCGAAGGCGGCGGCGGCGGCCAGGTCGGCCTCGCTCGGATGGCCCCACCGGCGGAACGATTTCAGGTAGATCGGGTACGTGTCGTAGCCGAAGCACTCGAAGGAGTCGAGCACCCGGCCGCCCTTCCTCGCCAGGAACTTCTGCATCCGGCGAAACGTGTTACAGGGGTTCCCCCCGTTGGTGTTGAACGTGAAGACGGGCACGGGGTCGGCCGACCGAACAAGGGCCTTGATCCAGTCCCGGACATTGGGCGGTTCGTGGTAGTAGAAGACCGGCGTGCCGAGGCCGAGGGCCTGGTAGGCGAGCCAGTCGTCCGGGCCGACCTCTTCGATGGGCCGGACGTCGATGGGCCCGGCGCCGGCGTCGGAGAGCCCCTCGGCAATGGCCTCGGCGACGGCCTCGGTGCTGCCGGTCTGGGAGAAGTAGACGATGAGGGTCTTCAGGCGCGGTTCGTCGGCGGGCTGGGGGACGGCGGTCCTTTGTGTCTGGTCATTGGTCATTGTCATTTTGTCATTCGTCATCTGTCGTTTGCTGTTTTGCCGTTCGTCGTTGCCGTTTCGCCTGTTGCCTGTTCCCTGTTACCTGTTGCCTGATTATCACGCGCTCCGCTTCGCGTCGCGGCTAAAAAGGTGGCAGTTCCATCTCGCGGATCCATGCCACGAGGTCCGCGAAGTAGCCGGTCGGGTTTGGCTCGAACTCCAGCGTATGGTGGGCCTCCTCGTAGACGCGAACGCGTTTGCGGGCGGCCATCGTGTACACCAGCCGCCGCGTCGCCTCATTATCGATGATACGGTCCCTCCCGGCAAGACAAAGCAGCGTGGGGAGGCGCCCGCGGCCGGCGGCGTCGCGGGCCAGGCCGTCCAGGCGCCGGCTCTCGAACATGAACCGGGCCGTCAGGTCCCGCAGGCTCAGCGGGTCCTCGGCGATGTACCGGACGCGGTCGGGGTTCGCCGTAAAGAGGTGCGGGTCCTCCAGGGGAATGGGAAACCGCTCCATCTCCCGCCCGACCATCAGGCACTTGCCCACACGGACCTTGCTCGCGAGGGCCACGTCCACCTTCGGGAAGATGCCGGGGGCGGACAGGATGAGGCTGCGATACAGGTCCGGCCGATGCCCCCCGCACGCCAGGGCGAGTTTGCCGCCCCACGAGACGCCCATCAGGTGAACCGCTTCGGCCCCCGTCTCGCCGCGGGCCACCTCGGCGGCACAGGCGACGTCCTCCAGCCAGACTTGCGCCCGGTCCACGTGGCCGCGGGGATGGGCCTCGTCGCGGCCGGAGCCGCGCCGCTCCACCTGGACCACCGCCACGCCGGCCTCGGCGAGGTAGCGGGAGGAGGCCTCGTACCATCCGGAGTGGCTCTGGATGCCGTGCAGGTAGATGAGCGTGGGCGGTGGGGCGTCGTTCGAGCCCGCTGCGGAAGCAGCGGGATACTCCCCGGCGGGGCGCACACTGCCCTCGCGCGGTTGCAGCGAAGCGCCGGGCGCCGGCCGCCAGACCCACATCGGCAGGTCGGTGCCGTCGGCGCCGGCGTAGGTTCGTGCTTCGGGCCGGATGGGTTCAGCAGACACGGTCGCACTCCGCGTGGAAGCGCGGCGGGTGCGGAGACCCGCCGCGCACGTACTCGTTTCCAACGGAGGCGACGCTACCCCGCGCCGGGAGGGGAATCAAGCCAAAAGGGCGGCGGCGTTGGGCACGCAGGTGCCACGGTTTGCGGGTCAAACCGTGCGTCCCCGTCGCGCAGCACGGATTGGCAAGCAATCCGTGGCACGCGGCGCGTGCCTCATTCGCCCGCGGGCGGGTCGTACCAGAACAGCCGCCAGTACGCCCGGTCCGTCTGGTACGGGTCGACGGGATCGGCGGCGGGATCGAAATCGGCTGGCAGGACGCCGTAGCGTTTCATCTCCCGCAGGTAATGCGCGTTCGGGCGGAAGCCGGCCATGTCGAACCGTTTGCGATTGTCGAGGTCCCGCTTCATCGCCCGAAGGCTCTCGAACAGTTTCGCGTAATCGGCGTCGGACGTATCGGCGAAGACGGGCTTTTCGGCGGGCGTCATACCTTTGACCTTCGTCGGCCGGGTGCAGAGGTCCAGGCCGCCGGCCTGTTTCGCCAGCGGCGCGAGGAGCAGCATCGACCGCTGGGGCCGGGTCAGGTTCACGAGAAGTTCCTCGTGGGTGCGGAATCCCTGCCACGGCCGCCGCTTGTCCTTCGCGCGGTGGCACGAGCCGCAGCGCCGCTTCACCACGTCGGCGTCCATGCGGATGCCGACCATGCCCGTCCCCAGGGCGGCGTACGTGCCGGCGTACGGCACGCCGGACTCGATCCAGAGGCGGATCATGTTGATCTCGTGCGGCGAGAGACCCACGCCGTGATGCGCCTCGCACACCTTCGTCATGAGCGGGCTGGAGGCCGACCCGACGGCCCGCGGCGGGGTGTTGCCGTTGGCGTCCCGACCGTGCGTCACCTGGCCGCGCACGAGCAGCGTGGCGTAGCCGTGGGAGTACCACGGCCCGTGGTCGCCCGTAAGGACGGCCCTGCCCTTATAATCTTTCCAGTTATGGCAGCGCGTACAGTGCTTGTCGAGAATCGGCTGGATGTCGCGCGGGAAGTCGAAGACCTCCGGCACGCCGTCGATGGGCGTGATGGGCGCGGGGGCTTTGCGCGTCGCGAGCAGGTCCGGCTTGAAGCGGGCCGTATCGGTCCGGTCCTCGTGGCAGCCGGAGCAGGAGGTCGTCTCGCCCGGCATGACGCTGACAAACGACTGCATGCGTTTGACGGCCAGGCCGTCAGAATCGAGCGCCACGAAGAAGAGCGGCCGGAGGGCCGGCACCTCGATGTACATCGACCCGTCCGGCTCGACCGGGACGGTGCCGAGGACGCGCGGCAGGGTGAACGTGCCGCCCAGGCTGATCGGCTCCATCGTCCCGCTGAAGTTGACGGGCTTGGGCAGGGTCTCAAGGACGAGGAGTTCCGTGATCTCGCCCTCCTCCACACCGTCCATCCGCCGGCCGTGCGTCACGTCGGCCAGGACGAGCCGGCCGGTCGGTTCCGACCAGTCCACCCGCGGCGCGATAACGGGTTCGCGCGGCCGAGGGACGAGCGGCCGCGGCTCGTGGATCTCCAGCCGCGTCAGGTCATCCGGCATCGCGTGGAACGCCTCGGCTTTGCCCTCACCGTCGATAACCCACAGCCGCTGGTCGCGGGCCGCCATGAAACACGTCTCGGAGAACGCCCACGGGTCCCGCCAGTGCGAGTCGCGGGTGATGCGGCGGGCGTACG
>CAZNYC010000138.1:5290-10368 GCA_964577175.1 uncultured Anaerolineales bacterium | reverse complement strand
ACTCAGGCACCGGGGCGCTGGAGCCGACGGGCAGCACGGCCGAGGTGCCGGGCGCCGTCTGCGTCCTCATGGTGCCGGAGGCTAACATCAACGCGCCGGCCAAGGCCGGCGGCTACTGACCCAGGTAAAAGTGTAATGTCCGGGGTTGTCATTCTGAGGAGCGGCGAAGCCGCGACGAAGCATCTCGCCTCGATGCTGCTCCCGCGGCGAGATTCTTCGGCTCCGCAAGCGGAGCCTCAGAATGACAGCCTGGCGCGGCGAGGACATTACTTTTGCTTCGCTCAATAGCCCCCCTGCTTACAGGGCGCACCCCAGGGCCGGGTGGTATGGCCACGCTTGTCGTGGCCATGAACCGGCGAACGAAACATGGCCACCCGCGCACCTCTACAGCGTCCACCCCTTCCGGTACGGGCGGCGAAGGAGGGCGTCGCCTTTCGGGCTGCCGGTCACCTTCATGGTGGCCGGCTCGTAGGTGATGGCTTCGCCGGCGGCGAGGGCGGCGTTGCCGAGGAGGACGAGTTCCGCAAGCCCCCCCGTCACGTCGAACCGGGCGCAGGCGGGCCGGCCGCCCTTGCACGCCCCGATCCACTCCTGGATGTGCCGGCTCGATTCCACCCACCGTCCCTTCGCCGAGACGCGCGGAATGCTCGGCGTCGGCTTGCGGTACGACCAGCCGAGCGACTCGGGGATGAACCGCGGCCCGGACTGGCCGGGGTTCGTGCCGGCCGTCAGCCCGCCGAAGGTCAGCCGGCCCTTCTCGCCGACGAAGATGGTGCCGGCCGAGCCGATAAACTCGCGGGTCTCGGGCATCTCCTCCGGCATGGGCGGCCGGCGCCCGCCGTCCTGCCACGTGACGGTGACCGGCGGCAGGTCGCCGCGCGGGCCGAAGCGGTAGCGGATCGTGGACGCCGCCGGCCACGCCTCGTCCGTCAGGCCCTGGGCGTCGGGTTCCACGGTGACGGTCGTCGCGTCGGCGAGGTCGAGGGCCCAGAAGGCGCCGTCCATGGTGTGGCATCCCATGGCGCCGAGGGCGCCGGTGCCGAAGTCGCGCCAGCCCCGCCACGTGTACGGATGATAGGCCTCGTGATACGGCCGCTCGGGCGCGGGGCCGAGCCAGAGGTCCCAGTCGAGGCCGTCGTGCGGCGTCTGCTTGCCCGGCCGCCCGGCCATGCCCTGCGGCCATTCGGGCCGGCTCGTCCAGCACTGGACCTCGCGGACGGGGCCGACGCAGCCGTCGCGGATCCATTCGACGGCCCGGCGGAGGGTCGGCCCGGAGTACCGCTCGTTGCCCATCTGTGTGGCCACCTTCGTCTCGCGGGCCAGGCGCACGAGTTCCCGCACTTCCCACACGTCGTGGGCGAGCGGCATCTGCGTGTAGACGTGCTTGCCGGCCCGCATCGCGGCGGCCGTGACGACCGCGTGCGTGTGGTCGGGCGTGGCCACGATGACCGCGTCCAGGCCCTTCTCCTTCTCGAGCATCCGCCGGTAATCGGTGTACCGCGCGGCCTTGGGATGCTGCTGGAATGTGACGGCGGCATTGCGGTGATCGACGTCGCAGAGGGCGGCGATGCGTTCGCCGTCGCAGGCCGCCACGTTGTCGGCCCCCATCGGGCCGAGGCCGACGGCGCCGACGGCGAGCGTGCCGCTGGGCGGCTTCCGCCCCTGGCCGCCGAGCACGTGGCGGGGAACCACGGCGAACGCCGCGGCGGCGGACGCGGCGGCAAGGAAGCGGCGGCGGGAGAGAGGGACGCGGGGGGTGGTGTAGGCGTCACGGGTTGCCATAAACGCATCTCCTTTTGTGCGAAACGCACGCTGCCCGCAAGAGGCGACGCTTTTTGCTGTCATTCTGAGGAGGCCGCAAGGCCGACGAAGAATCTCGCCTCGATGCCACTGGCACGGCGAGATTCCTCACTGCGCTCGGGGTACAGCACTTCGGCCTTGCAAGCGAGGCCTCAGAATGACAACGCTGCGCAAGCCGGCTACTCCTTCGCGCCCATGCACATCACCCGGCCGTCGTCGATGGCCAGGTACAGGCGGCCGCCGGCGGCGCTCGCGCCGTCGAAGACGGGCGGCCGGTCGAGTTCCACCTCCGCCAGTTTCTCGCCGTCCTCGGCCGAGACCACCCACAGCCGGGCGCCCAACCGCCCCTCGATGCCCGCGTACCGGTCGTCGTTCGGGACGACGTCGGGCGTGCCGGCCAGGTACAGCCGCTCGCCCGCCAGGACGAGGCCGTGGGCACGGACCGGAATCTGGACGGACCAGATCGGGTTCCGCGTGCGGGAGAACCCGTTGCCCTTCTCGCGGCCGACGGCGGTGGGGCGGAGCACCGGTTCGGCGTCGTTCGAGTCGGCGTACAGTTCGTAGCCGTCGCGTCCCGGATGGAACCGCGGGCTGTGCCCGCCCCGCGTCGTGAACACGTGCAGGCCGTAGGTCCGCTCGTCGTCGAAGACGAGGATGCGGCCGGTCTTCGGCGCGTGGTACGCGAAGTAGTACCCGGGCCACCGGCGGCTGTAGGTCCAGTACGAGCGGTCGAACCACGACTTGTCCAGGAACCCCGCGTTCGACATCAGGTGCCGCCCCACCTCGCGGTCGCCGAGTTTGGTGATGCGCGGCGAGGGTTTCCGGGAGAGGTCCGGGGCAAATCGCTGGAAGAACATATACAGGTCCGACCCGTCGCTGACGAGCAGGTCGCTGCGCGCCCCGTCCATGTCGAACGGCCGGCCGGCGCGTTTCGCCACGTCCGGCCGCCCGCTCCACAGGTGCCGCTTGTGGCGGATCTTGCCGGTCGCCGGGTCGAGGGCGTACACCCACATCCCGCCGTCCAGGTACGACGACCGGCCGGCCGTGCAGTAGGCCACGCCGTCCTGGACGACGACGCTGCCGTGGACGGGCCAGGCGGACTCGACCCGCTCGAAGGCCACGATGAGCCGCTCGGCGGGGGCGGCCAGGAACCGCCAGGCGAGGGCGCCGTCGGAGGCCCGCAGGCAATGGACCCACCCGTCCGCCGAGCCGAAGAGGACGCGGCCCGCGTAGAGGGTCGGGGAGGAATCGACCCGCCCGCCCGCCGTGTACGTCCACAGCGGCTCGCCGGTGGCGGCGTCGAGGGCGTGGACGATACCGGCGTCCTCCTCGGCCGTGACGAGCCGGCCGTCGGCGACAACCGGCTGCGTGCACGGGCCGCCGAGGTCGCGCTGCCAGGCGGTGGCGAGGTCCGCGGGGAGCGCGCCGCCCGCCCGTCCGCTGCGGCGCGGGTCGTGCCGGTACATGGGCCAGGAGGAGTCATTGGGGATTTCGGGTTTCGGACTCGTGCTTCGCAGCGAAGCGCTGCTTCGCAGAGTAGCATTTCGCATGGGCTCGCCATACGCCGGACCTCGCACCAGGCGGTCTTCGTCGGACGGCGTCGGCGGCGTCTCCTCGGCCCCGCCCGCCAGGGCGTTGAAGCCGGACAGCCGCACACCCGCGTAACAGAAGCACTGGTGCGGCGGGACGTACAGCAGTCCGTTGGCGGCCGCCACGCCGTGCCCGCACGGGCCACGCAGCCAGTTGTGCCGCATGTGGGCCGTGTTCTCCAGGTCGACGAACTCCACGCCCCGTTTCGGCAGCAGGAGGAACCGCTCGGTCGCCTTCGCGGGATAGCAGCGGACGTGGTGGCCGGGCGTGATCAGGTGGCTCGCTTCGACCGTCTTCTTGACCTCGCCGGTGCGGGGATCGTAGCCCTTGGCCTCGAGCGGTTCGGGCGTCCACAGGAAACTCCGGCCGTGACCCAGGATGCGCGGAATCCACACCAGGCCCTGGGCCCCGAAGAAGCCCAGCCTGCCGTGCGCGCCCCCGCCCTTCCACAGGCGCCGGCCGGTCTCGACGTCGAAGGCGTGCATGCCACGGTGGTTGAAGAGCACCGCGCCGCCGTAGACCATGAGGTCGCCGCCGCGGCGGCCGGCCTCGATGCGCTCGCTCTCCCACTGGGGTTTGCCGGTCGCGAGGTCCAGGCAGACGATGGCCTCCTGGTTGTGGAGGAACACGCGCCCGTCGGCGGCCGCGAGCGTGTGATTGACCATCGGCTTGACGGGGGTCTTCCATCGGATGCGGCCGGAGGTTGATTCGACGGCGAGGATGGTATCGTTCTTGCCGCCCTTACGCGGCCCGCGAAGGTGCACGACGACCGTGCCGCCCGCGCAGACGAGTTCGTCGGACCCGCGCGTCTCGTCCACGGTGCGGAGCGTTTCGCCGGTCGCCGCATCCAGGACCGTGAGCGGATCGTTGCGGCGGAAGGTGGCGAAGAGCCGGTCGCCGACGGCGACGACGGACTTCTGCGACGCCCTGCCCTCCAGCGGCCGCTTCCACAGCAGGACGCCGCTGAAGGCGTCGCGGGCGAGGAGCGTCCACCGCTGCCCCAGGCCCGGCTGCCCGATGAGCCCTTCGTCGATGATGCTGAACAGCCGCCCCTTCGCCGCGAGGACCACCAGGATGCTCGACGGGACGCCGTCGTGGCTGCGGCACCACATGGGGTCGCTCGTCCAGCGGAGCCGCTCGGGCGGGGCGACGCGCCGGTCGCGGGCCGTCGGATTGTTGTCCGGCCCGTGCAGGTAGTGTGTCCATTCGTCGATGTCCTCGGGCCGGGGCTTGACGGTCGTCTTGCCGGCCACCCAGGCCGCGCCGCCGGGCGCCAGGACACGCATCACCTCGTCCATCGGCACGTCGCCCAGGTCGCGGGCCACGACGAGGGCCACGAGGTCCGGGGCGTACGGCAGCCGCTTCCCGACCAGCGGGTTGGCCGTCACGGGGCCGTACAGGCCCTTGGCGCGGATGTGGGCGCGGGCCTTCGCGACGGCCGCCGGGTCGGCGTCCAGGCCCTGGACGAGGGTGGCGTCGGAGGCGTGGAGGGCGGCCGTCAGGCGCCCGTCGCCGCAGCCCAGGTGGACGACCAGGCCGCCGCGGACGCCGGTCGCCTCGAGGATGGCGCGGGCCTGGTCCTCGGGCGAGGCGGCGGCCGACAGCGCCGGCCCGAGACACAGGAGCCCGATCAGGGCAAGGAGGGCGGGGCGCCGGGGAACGGGCGTCATGAACGGCTCCTTTCGGAT
>CAZNYC010000138.1:0-5190 GCA_964577175.1 uncultured Anaerolineales bacterium | reverse complement strand
GGGCAAGGAGGGCGGGGCGCCGGGGAACGGGCGTCATGAACGGCTCCTTTCGGATAATGTGTCGGCGGGCGGACGGTGCGTTGGCTCCCTCTCCCTTGACGGGAGAGGGAACCACGGCACCCGCGGACGGCGGCAGTGACTACGCGCACCACGGCCGTTTACGCTGGAGACCGTCGAGCGCCTGCCGGGCGATCTTCGCGTCCTCGGCAATCTGGAAGTCGAACATCCCCGCCATCACGAAGTCCGCCCCCGCCTCGAAGGCGTACCGGAACGCCTTCTTCGGGGTGACGGCGCCGGCGGCCATGACCTTGAAGGCGATCCACGGTTTCTCGATCCCGGCCATGTACTTGATCGTCTCGGCGGGCTGCTCGCACCACGTGTTGTCGCGGCGCGGCGCGTCCGGCTGGGCGGACCAGTAATCGTGCGGGTGGATCGTTTTGACGTGATAGTCGACGGGGATGCCGGCAGTCTCGACGGCCATCGGCACGTCGAGGCGGTGCCCGCCGATGCCCGCCGGCAGACCCTGGTCCTGGATGAACTCGACGGCCTTGGCCAGGAGGTCGAGGCGGTCGGCCCGGACGAGGCGGTCGCCCGTCCCGCCCTGGATGTAGATGGCGTCGGCCCCGTCGTCGACGAGTTGTTTGAGGCCGTCCAGTTTGGCGCTCTCGTCGATGAACCCCTGGGCCAGCCAGACCATCTTGCCCTTGCGCTGCTTGCGGTACCGCTTGATGAGCGGCGTGGCGTTGGGGTGGGTGTTGATGCAGTTGAAGCCGTGCTCCTCGCCGAGTTGCATCGTGTCGAGGACCTTCTCGTCGGTGTGGTACGCCTTGAGGAGTTTCGAGACGTACAGCAGGTCCCGCGCGTGGGCCCATCCGCCGATGAGGTTGCCGCCGAGGAAGACGCGGCTGATCCGGAGTTTCCCGAGTGTGCCGCGCGGAATCGTGCCCTGCGAGTCCGGCCGGACGGGGCCCTTGCGGGCGCCCGAGCCTGCGGCTTCGGCCTGGGCCTGCATGCCGGCCAGCAGGGCCTGCTCCTCCATGCTGAGGACGGCACCGGCCCCCGCGGCGGCGGCGAGGGTCCCCTTGAAGAAGTCGCGGCGTGTGTGTTTGGCGGCCATGATTGGACCTTCCTCCTAGCGGTGAACGGACGGCGTATTATCGGGAGCCGGACGGACCCCTGTCAAGGCCGCCCGACACTATGAACCCGTCGCGGCCGCCGGGGTGTCGGACGCGCGGACGGCGAGACGCAAGCCGCGATGTGCCACGGCCGGCCCGTTCGGCTTCGCCCAGGGCATGCCTTGCCCGGCCGGGCGTTTCGATAACGCAGGTGCCGCGGTTTGCTCGTCAAACCGTGCGCCCCGAGCGCAAAGCACGGATTGCAAGCAATCCGTGGCACCCGGCGCGTCGGGTCGGGTATCGCCCCCGCCCCCCTTCGCCCTTGTCCCGGCGGCAGCGGCGGCGTACACTCCGGGTTCGTTTTCGCGTGGGAGAGACGCACCCGTGATCGACGCCCTGCTCAACGTGCCGACGCTCGTCAAGGTCCTCGTCTCGCTGGGCCTCATCCTGGCCGTCAACCGCCTGGCGAAGAACCTGACGGTCAGCGTCCTGGCAGGCACGCTCGTTCTGGGCGCGTGGTCGGGCCGGCCCTGGGGGGCCCTGGCCGAGACCGCCTGGGCCCGCTTCGCCTCCGCCGACAACCTGTGCCTGATGGCGGCGGTGGTCCTGGTCATCTGGCTGAGCAGCCAGATGGCGGCCGCGGGCGTCATGCGCGACCTCGTGGGCGCCGTCCGGGCCCGGACGGGCAAACGCACCTCCATGGCCGTCCTGCCGGCCGTCATCGGCGTCCTGCCGATGCCGGGCGGGGCGATCTTCTCGGCCCCCCTGGTGGACCGCGTCGACGCCGACGGCTCCGTGGCCCCGCTGCTGAAGGCCCAGGCCAACTACTGGTTCCGACATATCTGGGAATACTGGTGGCCGCTGTACCCCGGCGTCCTGGTGGCGGTGGATATCACGAAGATGGAAATCTGGCAGTTCATGGCCCTCCAGGCACCGCTGACCCTGTTCGCCCTGGCGGCGGGGTACGCGTTTCTCCTGCGGCGGATTCCGGCGGAACCGGGCGGCGAGCGAGAGGCGGCATCGGCGGAGGGAAGCGGCCCCCCTCCCCCGCTGCTGCGCCTCGTGCTGCCCGTCATCGTCGTGGTCGGCACGTACGGGGCGGTGCGGCTGGCGTGGTGGGGCGCGGGATCCGTCTGGCCCGCCCTGCCCCCGCTGAACAAGTACGCCCCGATGATCGTGGGCCTGGTGCTGGCCCTGGCCACGCAGCAGCGGCAGCGGCCGCTCGCGTGGAAGGCGTGGCGGCCGATCCTCCTCTCGCCCCGCACCGCCGTGCTCATGGTCCTGGTGGCCGTCATCCGCATCTACGGGGCGGTCATCGAGACGCCGATGGCCGGCGGGCCGTCGCTCGTCGAAGAGATGCAGGCCGAGATGGACGCCTGGGGCATCCCCGCCCTCGGGATGATCATGCTCCTGCCCTTCGTGGCCGGCATCACGACCGGCATCTGCGTGGGGTTCGTGGGGGCGAGTTTCCCGATCGTCGTCAGCCTCGTCGGCGACGGGGCCGCCACGCCGGACCTCCTCGCCGCCGTGACCCTGGCGTTCGGCTTCGGGTACATGGGGATGATGCTCTCGCCCGTGCACGTGTGCCTGATCGTGACGAACGAGCACTTCAAGACGCGTCTCGCTCGCAGTCTGCGCGGCCTTCTGCCGCCCGCGCTGACGGTCCTCCTGGCCGTCGCGGCGTATCACGCCGCCATCCGGATGATCGGGGGATGAGGCGAGGGAGCCGCGAGCCGCACCGCGACGGCGTGGCCCGGCCGGCTTGCCCGGCCGGGAGGATTCGGGCGAGTGCCGGGGGCTCCGTACCCACCGCGCGGCGGTTGCATTTCAGCCCGCCCGTGCTATGCTGGGCCGCCGACAACATCCCGCTCTCCCATTGTGGGGAGGGAGTCACGAGAATCCACGGAGGTTCCCCATGAACAGCCGCCAGCGCGTCCTGGCGAAACTCGCCGGCGAGCCCGTCGACCGCCTGCCCGTCATGGCCATCACCATGATGCTCGCCGCCGACATGGCCGGCCGCCCGTACCGCGATTACGTGACCGACCACCGCGTGCTCGTCGAGGGCCAGTTGGCCACCGCCGAACGCTACGGCCTGGATTACGTCTCGGTCATCTCCGACCCGACGCGGGAGGCGTGCGACCTGGGCGCCCCGATCACGTTCTTCGACGACCTGCCCCCCGCCGTCCAGGAGGACAACACGCTCCTGAAGGACCGGGCGCGCCTCGCCACGCTCGCCCAGCCGGACCCGTACGCCGAGGGCAGCCGGATGCTCGACCGCATCCAGGGGGCGGCCATGCTGCGCGAGCGCGTCGGCTCCCGTCTCGCCGTCGAGGGATGGATCGAGGGCCCCTGTGCCGAGGGGGCGGACCTGCGGGGTCTCAATACCCTCATGCTCGACTTCTACGACGACCCGGACTGGGTCCGCGACCTGTTCTCTTTTCTCATCGAGATGGAACTCGCGTTCGCGAAGGCCCAGATCGAGGCCGGGTGCGACCTCATCGGTTGCGGCGACGCCGCCGCCAGCCTCGTCGGCCCGCAAATCTACGAGGAGTTCGTGTGGCCATACGAGCAGCGCCTCTTCGACGGCATCCACGCGGCCGGCGGACGCATCCGCCTGCACATCTGCGGGAACACGCGGGCCATCCTGGACGGCATGGGCCGCCTCGGCTGCGACATGATCGACCTCGACTTCATGGTGCCCATGGACGAGGCCCGCGCGGCGATGGGGCCCGACCAGGTCGTCTGCGGGAACCTCGACCCCGTCCACGCGGTGCGGGAAGGGACGCCCGAGCGCATCCGCGACGGCCTGGCCGCGTGCCACGCGGCCGCGGGCGATGCGTATATCGTGGGCGCCGGGTGCGAAATCGTCCGCGACACGCCGCCGGAGAATTTTCTGGCCATGCGCGACTACGCGCGCGAGACGACACGCGAATGATAAATGCGTAGGCCGCGGCAAGCCGCGGCGCGAATGTTAAATGTCACATGATAAATGCCAAATCACGCGGCGCGTAAGGGGGCGACGATAAACGCCCCCTACCCTAATACCTGGCCCGCAGTTGCGATTTGTCACTCCGAGCCAGCGCAGCGAGCCGAGAGCCTGCGCTGAGCGACGCGAAGCGGAGTCGAACGGGAGTCTCGCCGTGTTCATGTTTGAGACGTAGCCTCAAAACCCGTACTCATTCAAACAGGTCATTGGACCGGGACAGCATTTCTCAAAGCAGGAGGGCCAGATCATGCAGCAGAACGAGAACGTCCGTATTCAGGGGTACGTGGACGTGAGCAATTCGATACGCCATTATGCGAATCTGCAGTTTGCTCAACTTCCCGTATTCATTGCTATCGCAGGTGGCATACTTGTACTGCTGAAAGACCAAGGCTCCATCGAGCCCGTTTGGTTGCGATTCCTGCTAGAAATGGGTGGAGTACTCGTAGGACTATGTTTTCTGGCCATGTCCAGAAGGGTAAGTGACTACTGGGACCATCGCGTTGAGCAAGCCAAATCTCTAGAGCCAGCGCTCGGCATAAGTCAGTACAGCGAGTCCCCTTCGACGGAGCGCTGGTTGAACAATCGAAAAGCCGTGGCAGGGGTGTATTTGGTGATTACGTGCTTCTTTGGAGTATTGGCAGTCCGCCAGGCAGTTTTGCTCTGCTTGAATGCAGCAGCCTTTCTGCTAACTACGATTCGCTGAGAGCCTCGCACAGGCCGCGCGCGGCAAAGGCCGCGAGGAGGACGTTCGTGTCGAGGACGACCCTCACGAGATGGCCTCGAACACGTCCTCGTCCGAGAGGAGGCCGCGGGCCTCGGCGAACGGAAGGGTCCGTCGGCGGAGGGCCCGGAACCGTTCAACGGCGATGTACCGGCGGAGCGACTCGCGCACGAGGTCGCTCATCGGCCGCCCCTGCCGTTCGGCCAGGGCCTCCAGGTCCTCCCGTAACGCCTCCGGAATGCGAATGCTGACGGTGCTCATGGCGTAGGACATTGTAATACAAATGGCGGGGTAGTCAAGCGAATGCGGATTGGGAGCCATTTGCGCTGTGGCGTCTTGGGCGCAAAGGCAAGGCAGTCGGGGCGGGG
>CAZNYC010000137.1:0-10415 GCA_964577175.1 uncultured Anaerolineales bacterium | reverse complement strand
GACGCCGACGAGCAGGCCCTGATCCGCAGCGCCCTGTCGAAGTTCCTCAACCGCAACAACATCAAGGGCAGCACGATCGTCATCAGCGTGCCGGGGCAGGCCAGTTTCACCCGGTTCATCAAGTTGCCGCCCGTCGAGCAGCGCAAGATTCCGGAGATCGTGCGGTACGAGGCGCGGCAGCAGATTCCGTTCGACCTCGAGGACGTCGTGTGGGATTACCAGACGACGAGCCCGCCCTCGGCCGGGCCCCGCGAGGTCGAGGTCGGCATCTTCGCCATGAAGCGCGACATCGTCGCCGACTACGTCTCCGACTTCACCGCCATGCGCATCGAGCCCGACGCCGTCCAGATGTCGCCGGTGGCGCTGTACAACTTCCTGCGGCACGAGCAGGGGGACGCCGGCGGCGGCACGATTCTCATCGACGTCGGCGCCGAGAACACCAACCTCGTCATCGCCGACGGCGACCGTGTCTGGATCCGCAACGTCCCGCTGGGCGGCAACAATTTCACCAACGCCCTGTGCAAGGAGTTCAAACTCCAGTTCGCCAAGGCGGAGCGTCTGAAGCGGCACGCGGCCGAGTCGAAGCACGCCCGCCAGATCTTTCAGGCGATGCGCCCGGTCTTCGGCGACCTGCTGACCGAGATTCAGCGGTCCATCGGCTACTACACGAGCCTCCATCGCGACAGCCGCATCGAACGCGTCGTGGCCCTGGGCAACGCCTTCCGCCTGCCGGGTCTGGCCAAGTTCCTCACGCAGAACCTGGGCGTGGACGTGGAGAAAGTGGAGGGCCTGAAAAGCCTCGGGGAGTCCGAGGTGACCTCCGCGCCCATGTTCCGCAAGAACGTGCTGTCGTTCGGGGTGGCGTACGGCCTGGCGCTTCAGGGCGTGGGGGTGGCGAAGATCTCGACCAGCCTCCTGCCCCCCGAAATCCTGAACCAGAAGATCCTGAAGAAGAAACGCCCGTTCTTCGTGGCGGCCGGGGCGTGCCTCGTGCTCGCCCTCGGCGCCTTCGCCTACGACCAGGTGGCGACCTACGGCGAACTGGCCGGCACCGCCGGCGAGGTCGAGAGCCTTCAGGATTCCGTGGACGATGTCCGGCAGATTAACAGCCGGCTCCAGTCGGCCTTCGATGAACAGCGAGAGGCCCTTGCCGAGCAGGAAAAGAAGATTAACCGCCTCGAAGGGCTCGTCGAGCACAGAGACTATGCCTACCACATCTGGAAACACGTCTGGAACGCCTGGCCGAAGGACAATCGCTGGCAGATGTACGACGCCTCCACCAACGAGCCGCTCCGCACGTCGCTGAACATCATCGAACTGCTCGACCTCGCCACGTACTACGTGCCGGATGTCCGTGCGTACTCCGAGCAGGCCGCCGCCGGCGCCGCCGGACAGATCACCGTCATCGGCCAGGAGCCCGCGCCGCCCGACGAGGAGAAGGGAGGCAAGCGGGGCGAAGCCGTGCCCGGCGTCCTGGTCGAGATCACCGGCACCACGCCCAAGACGGGACTGGACGGCCAGCGGTTCGTTAACCAGCAACTCATTCAGAAACTTCAGTCGTGCAAGCGGACGGTCCGGCTGCGGACGCCCGCCGGCGTGGAAATCCTTGCCTCCGTGCCGTACACCGGCCTCTTCGGAAGCCGGCCCGAATACGACGACTACCACGGCCGCCGGCGCGGCCGGGACGCGGAGGAGGGCGCCCAGCGGCCGACAATCCAGCGGCAAAACGACCTCTGGTTCAAGGCCCAGTGGGTGCTTCACCTGAATCCGTTGTCCGTTCCGAACCGGAAAGAGGTGTTCCAGGCGGTCCAGGACCTGATCCGGGAGGTGGGGCTCGACACGGCCACGAAGATCGACCCCGACCGGGTCGAAGGGCCGGACACGGAACGCCTGGCGTCCATCGAGGCCCGCCTGAAGGACCTGGCCCAGGACTGGCTCATCAGCCGCGAAACCGTCACCGAGATCGCCGTCGAAGGCGTGACCCAGGATTGGGGCGTCGGCGGCGCCGACGGAACCGGCCAATCGGCCGAGGCGGCCGAATGACTCTCCGGCGGCGACCCCGTCGCCGCCTGGACGGTACGGAGACCTGCTATGCTTGATATGCTGAAACGCCACACCTTCCTGTTCGCCCTGGGGGGCGGCGTCGTGGTCATCGCGTTGGTTGTCACGGCGGTCGTCTACTTCTTCTACATGGCCCCCGCCGCCGAAACGCGCAGCGACCTGCGCTCCACCATCCGGCAGGCCAACACGCTGCTGGGCGGCACGATCTTCAGCGACAGCCTCGTCGAGCAGATGAAGGAGCAGGTCGAGCAGCGCAAGACCCAGTACGTCGACCTCCTCGATTACCTGCGCGAACTCGGCGCCCAGCGGGAACCCCTCGTCGAGAACCTGTTTCCCACGAGCACCGAGATCAGCCTGCGCCACTCGTTTAAGTCGGCATACGACGCCAGGCTCGAAACGTACATGGAACGCCTCAACGCCGCCCTCCCCATGAGGCCGGAAGGCACGCGCGACAAGGAGGCCGCACGGGCCGAACTCCGGGAGGCCAAGGAGGAAGCCCAGAGCCACACGATGTACGCCCATCCCGTGAATTCGTTCTTCCGCCCCGAGTGGGTCGGCGAGCAGGAGGCGCCCAGCCTCACGGTGTGCCGCTACGGCCAGGAGGACATCTGGCTGATGGACGACCTGGTCCGCGTCCTGGAGACGATGAACGAGGAGATCCTCCAGACAAAAGGCGGCAACCGGGGCAAGGACGTCAAGGCCGTCATCCAGAACGCCCCGATCAAGGAACTGTTGGCCATCCGTATCGGCGGCCAGTACGGCAAACTCGACGACGTGAAGATGCAGACGACCACCGGCCGGTATCGGCCCCCGGAAGGCGCCGGCCGGGGCGAACGCGTCCCCACCCTCACCGGCCGGCGGTCCGACCTGGGCTTCTACAAGGTGCTGCCCTGGCGGCTGGGTGTCGTCGTCGAGGCCAAGTACGCCGGCGAACTGATCCGGCGGCTCCGCGGAACCGAGAGTTTTCTCAGCGCGGAGGCCTATCGCATGCGGCCGGTTACCCTCGCGTCCTTCGACCGGATGGGCGACCTCCTGGCCTACACCCGGGAAGACTACGGCGACGTCGGCGTCGTCCGGCTCCAGATCGTCGGCGAGTCCCTCATCTTCCAACTCGAAGGCGGCCGGGTGACCACCCAAGCCGGGGTGGGGCGCGGCCGAGGCGAGACGGAAGAGAAGCCACCCGAGGGGTCGGAGGCGTAACGCCCGTCCGACTCATGCGTCCAACACGCGCCCCGGAGGAGTTGCAGTCATGGCAGCAGATATCACGCAGTCGTTCATGGGGAAGCACGGCGAGAAAGTCGCCGTCGGCGTGACGGCCCTCATCTTCATCGGCGTCGTCGCCTGGTTCGTCGTCATGCGGGAGCCCCACGGCGAGGTGCTCCAGGAGGCTAAACGCCTCGTCCAGCGCCTGGAAGCCAAGACCCAGCAGGAAGTCGAACTCAAGCAGGTCCTCGAGCCCGACCAGCGCGTCGCCCTGGGCATCGGACGCAAAGGCACCACCGTCGCCGACCTGCAGGAGGCCGTCACCGGTCTGCCGTCGGGCTACGATATCGGCCTGGCGATGGTCGGCCCCCTCCCCAAGAAGGAAGACGGCACCGATGACGAGGGGCCGGACGAGCATTACGCGCCCGAAGAGATCCTCCCCGTCGAGGACGTCCAGTTGGCGGTCGGCTACGGCGTCACCGACGCCGTCGACGTCGCCAACCCGCAGGCCACCCTCCAGACCGCCGAGGCCACGTATAACGATATCGCATGGGTGGGCGTGGTCGGCAAACTGGATCTCACCCGGCAGGTCGAGATCATCCAGAACCCCTACCTCGCCGAAGGCCGCACCGCGCCCTTGAGCAAACAGAGCCCCATTACGGTGACGCGCGTCGAGATTCAGCGCCGCCAGGTGACCCCGGACGGCACGACGACCGAGTGGGAGAACGTGACGCCGGCCGTCCCGCCGGACGCGGCGGCGGAACGGCCCGTCCCGCCCGCCGACAACAAGGACCGGCAGATGGTCGGCCGGTGGTACCAGGGCCTCGTCCAGGCCCAGGCCCAGGTTCGGCGGCTCCCGTTCTATAACGTTCTGACCCTGGGCGGCGGGCAGACGGTCCAGATGCTCGCCGGTGAGGGAGCGGGCGTACGCCAGCCCGACCTCTCGCGCTTCACGGCCGGGGCCGCGACCGAGACGGCCGCCCAGCCCGAGGCCGCCACCCCCGAAACGGGTGTCGCCGCGGCCCCCGCGGAACCGAAAAAGCCGGCCGCCGAGGGGGGCTCCATCTTCGATCAACTCATCACCCCCGACGAGACGCCGTCCGAAAGACCCACCGACACCACCGAGGCGGCCGAACGCGAGCACGTCTTCGCCACCCTCTGGGCCAACGACGCCGGCGTCGACCCCGGCAACACGTATCAATATCGCATGCGGGCGGCGATCCTGAACCCCGCCTGGAGCCGTACCGGCGTCCAACCCGAGGACGCCCGCTGGACGCTCGAACTGTTCGGCCCGTGGAGCGAACCCACCGCCCCCGCCACCGTGCCCGAACTCTCCGAGTTCTACTTCGTCGGCACGTTCGGCGACCGCGTGAACCTGGAACTCCACAAGTGGATCCACGGCCAGTGGATCATCGTCCCGAGCGCGCCGACCTACGTCGGCGCCCCCGTCGTCTGCGTCAAGAGCCGGGCGCGCATCACGGTGCCCGGCCAGGGCGAGGCGGTGGAGAAGGACGTCGAGATCGCCCCGGGCGCGTTCCTGGTGGACCTGGTGCGCCAGTTCCCCTATCAGCCGAGGGGCGGCACCCGCGCCATCAACACCAACGTGCTGCTCTATTCCGACGAGCAGGGAAACCTCCTCCGCCGCATCGACTGGGAAGACCAGGAACGGTCGCGCGACGACCGCCAGGAACGGACCCAGCCCCCGGCCGCGACGACGGAACGCCGCCGGGCCGGACGGTAAGAGCCCATCCGAATAACCCCTCGTCGGCCCTGGGCCGGGCGAGGCGACCGCAGCCCGCCGAAGCCGGAGGGTTGCGGGGACGGGCGCTGCACACGACGATGCGATGCCGGGATGCTGCGAGGCGGGGCCCCGTACCCGCCTTGCCGTGAAGCGCCGCGCCGGGGCCGGGCGGCAGGCTCGCCTCGGCGCCGCGCGGGACAGGCGCCGCGCCGTCGCCCGCGGCCCGGCGCAAGGGGGTCCGTCGGGGCCGCCGCGGCGAAAGGCGCTCCGATCGCCGGATCGCCCAGAATTTTCTTGCGGTTCGGCCCGCCATCGTTACAGTGTCACACCATCCTTGGGGGTAAGGCGAGAGCACGGATTCATTCGCTCATTTATTATCATTCGAGGGGGAACTCAGACGGTACGTAGTGGGAGGGGCGCCAAGGGGAAGTCCGTCTGCCACGTTGTCCACAGGCCACTCACGGAACGTGTCCACCCGCCGGGCGGGTGACGCGGACGGTACCTGTCCTCCTGGACCCCGCGACAAGGAGGTGTCCGTTGAAACTCGGTAAGACGCTGCTGGTCGTCGGACTCGTCGGACTGGTGTGGGCCATGGTGGCCGGGAGCGGGGCGGTGCAGGCAGCCGAAAAGTCGGCGGCCGAACTCCTCGACGAAGCCACCAGACTTTACGAGGCCCACAACTACGAGGGCGCGCTCAAACGGCTCCAGGCGATCGACCGGGCCGGCCTCGGCTTCTTCGACAAGGGCAAGTACGACGCCCTCCTCGAAGATACCCAGAAGGCCGTCACCGGCAAGGCCGCCGACGAGAAAGCCTTCGCCGAAGGCAAGGAGGCCCTCTCCGAGAAGCAGTATGCCACGGCGATGCGGAAACTGTCGCAGGCGGCCGAGAGCCCGTACATCGAGGCCGACAAGGCCGGTCCCGCCCAGGGGCTCCTCCGCCTCGCCCGCGACGGTCACGCCAAGGCCCTCCAGCAGGCGCGCGACCTCCTCGACCAGGCCGCGGCCGACGCCAAGCAGGGCAAGACCGACGCGGCGCAGCAGAAGATCGACCAGGTCCGGGCGATGGACGTCCAACTCGCCGCCGCCGACCGCGCCGACCTGGCGGAACTCCAGCAAGGCCTGGCGACGGCCGTCGCCCAGGCCGAACCGGCGCCCCGGCCCGAGCCCGCCGAAGAGACGCCCGCCGAGCCGACGCCGGCGGCCGAAGAGACGCCCGCCGAGCCGACGCCGGCGGCCGAGGACACGCCCGCCGAAGAGACGCCGGCCGAGGCGCCCCAACCTCAGCAGCCCGCCGGCCCTTCCGCCGACGATCGGTTTGCCAAGGCCAAGGAACTTTACCAGGACGGCCGGTACCAGGCCGCCAAGGAAACCCTCGCCCAGGTCGACCCCGACGACCTCGGGTTCTTCCAGCGGTGGGGCTATGGCAGTTTGGTCAATGATGTGGAGAACGCCATCGCCGGACGCGCCGCCGGCCAGGAGGCTTTGGCAGCGGGCCAGCAGGCCCTGGAAGACAAGAAGTACCAGCAGGCCGTCGAGCACCTCGGCAAGGCCGCCTCGTGTGACTATCTGCCCGGCGCCGAGCAGCAGGAGGCCCGCCAGGCGTACCGGAAGGCCCGCCAGGCGCACACCGGAGCCGTCGGCGAGGCCAAGGACCTGATGGGGCAGGCCGAAGCCGCCCTGGCCGACGACGATCCCACCCGCGCCGCCGAACTCGTCGACGAGGTCGAGGCGATGGATGTGGATCTCGGCTGGTGGACGTCGATGAGTTTCGATCGGCTTCAGCGGAAGGTCGCCTCGGCCAGGACCGTCCAGACGGCCGAGGCCGAATCCTCCGCCGCCGCCGAGTCCGAGGAAGCACCCGCCGAGGCCGAGGAAGCACCCGCCGAGGCCGAAGAGAAGCCCGCCGAAGCCGAAGAGAAGCCCGCCGAAGCCGAAGAGACGCCCGCCGAAGCCGAAGAGAAGCCCGCCGCGGCCGAAGAGAAGCCCGCCGAAGCCGAAGAGAAGCCGGCCGAGGCTGAAGAGAAGCCGGCCGAGGCTGAAGAGAAGCCGGCGCCCGAGAAGGCCCCGGCACTCGACGTCGCCATGCAGGCCCGCCGGGCCCATGCCGAGGAGCAGGTCAAACTCGGCCAGGAGGCCCTCCAGGCTTACGAGTACCAGAAGGCCCGCGTCCATTTCGCGCGGGCGATGAACCTCTGGCCGGATTCCATGCAAGCCAGGCAGGGGTTGGACCGGGCGAAGAAACTCCTCGCCGAACGCGAGGAACCGCTCGGCGACCTCGTCCGCGACCTGAACAGCCTGGAACGCCAGCGCATCATCGCGAACGTGCAGGAACTGCTCGATGAGGCGATGCGGAAGATGGAGGTGGCCGAGCGCCCGGAGGATTACACGCAGGCCCTCCGCCCGCTGGCCACGGCCGACCGGACCATCGACGTGGCGCCGGTGCTGACGGTGGAGGAGCAGGAACGGCTCCGCGAGGAGGTCCACGCGCTGCGGAAGCAGATCACCGGGCGCCGGGCTGCCCTTGAGGACGCCCGTGGCCGCATGGCCGCCACCGAAGCCGAACGCCGCGAGCAGCAGCGCCGCGAGGGCGACCGCCGCGACCGCCAGCAGAAAATCAGCCAACTCTGGCAGCGGGCCGAGGAACTCCGCAAGAGCATGCAGTTCAGCGAGGCCATCCAGGTCCTCGACCGCCTGCTCGCCGTCGACAGCACCGATGAACGCGCCCGCCGGTGGCGCGAAGACCTGCTCTACCTCGAATCCCAGGAACGCCAGGTCAACATCCGCTCCCACCGCGAGGCCAGCACCGTCGAAGCCCTCGCGGACGTCGAGCGGGCCGCCACCCTCCCCGGGGAAGAGGTCGACGGTGAAATCAATTTCCTCCGGTACCCGGACCCCAAGAACTGGAAAGACCTGACCGTGTTCCGCCGGGCGTTCACGAAGGCCGTGTCGGCCGAACCCCCGGCCGTCTCACAGACCCGCAACCGCCTCCAGGAACAAATCGACCTCGACTTCGAGAAGACCAGCCTCGACAACGTCCTCACGTACATCAGCGAGGTGCAGCGGGGCCTGAACATCGTCATCGACCCGGACATCGCCGCCACAGGCATCGATATGTCGACCCGCGTGGTCGACCTCAAGGTCAAGCAGGTCTCCGTCGAATCGGTCCTCCATCTCATTCTCGGGGCGGACCTCGGCTACCGCGTGGAGCCCGGCTACATCCTGGTCACCACCCGCGATAAGTTGCAGCAGAACCTGCCGGTCGTCACGTACCCGGTGCAGGACCTCGTGGCCACCATTCCGGACTTCGGCCAGGAGGCGCCGCGGTTCGAGGTGGGCGACGTCACGCAGGCGGCCGCCCAGGCGGCGAGCGGCGGCGGCGGCGCCTTCGGCGACCTGTTCGGCGGCGGGGGCGACCTCGGCGCCGAGGAAGGACCCGCCGGACCCCAGGAACTCCGCGACCTCATCCAGCGGACCGTCAACAACCAGTCCGACCCCAACGTTGCTGCCTGGGGCGATGAGGGCGGGCCCGCCGCCATCGAGTACATGAACGGCCTGCTTATCGTCACCCAGACCCGCATCGGCCACGACAAGGTCTCCAACCTCCTCGAACAACTCCGCCGCGAGCGGGCCATCATGATCAGCGTCGAGAGCCGATTCTGCCAGGTCAGCGACGAGTTCCTCCAGGACATCACCCTCGACGTCGACGTCAAGATTCCGTCCTCTCGGACCGACCCGGCCGGCACCGCCGTCGAGGACTCGGGCGGCGTGGCCGCAGGCGCCGCCCCGTTCGACACCCTTCCCGGTGAGGTCGGCGGTGCGGCCGGCGACCCCCAGGTCGGGGCACCGATCATCGTCTCCGGCACCGGCTCGAACAACCAGGGCACCGCCACCCTGCTGGACCTCGCCGCCACGGCGTTCACCAACTTCGGGGCGAACGAGGGCGGCATGGCCGTCAGCGGCGTCTACCTCGACGACCTCCAGGTCGGCTTCCTCCTGCGGGCCATCCAGGCCGACCTCCGGTCCAACACCCTCCAGGCCCCGCGCATCACGCTCTACAACGGCCAGCGGGCTTACATCAGTGTCTCCACCGTCAACACCTACATCGCCGACATGGAACCGGTGGTCGCCGAGGCCGCCGTCGGCTGGGACCCCACCGTCGGCGCCGTCCCGGTCGGCGTCACGCTCGACGTCAAGGCCACCGTCTCCGCCGACCGGCGGTACGTCCAGATGGACCTCCGGCCGCAGGTCGCCGACCTCGACAACCTGCGCCAGGTGCCCGTCCAGGCGGCCGTCCCCGCCGGCGTGGCCACGACCAACATCGAACTACCGGAAGTCTCCGTCCAGGACTTCAAGACGACCGTCAGCGTGCCCGACGGCGGGACCCTGCTGCTCGGCGGCACGCGAAACTACGCTGAGCAGGAAGCCGAGACGGGCGTCCCGGTCCTCTCGAAGGTGCCTCTCCTGAGACGCCTCTTCAACAACCGGGCCACGGTTCGGTCGGCCAGCAACCTGCTCATCATGATTCGTCCCCAGATCATCATCCAGGCCGAGCAGGAGGCCAAACTGGGTTACGATAACTTCTAGGCCGGCCCTGCCGGAGCGAAGGCAGTTTCGCGCGGCCCGCACGCCGGTGCGGGCCGCGCGTTCGTTGGAGGACCGCCCCGGACGCCCCGGTTTTTCCTTCCGTCCCCCCGTCCGCCTCGGGTAGCATCGTGCGCCCGAGACCGACCGTGCTGCCGGGGAGACCCGCCGTGGCCGATGTGTGCCAACTCGTCCTGGCGCTCGAGATCCTGCTCCTGCCCGTGTGGGCGGGGGCGGTGGCCGTCCGACCGCCGAAAGGCCTGGCGCTGCGGCTCGTGCTGGCCCCCGTGCCGGTGGTGCCGGCGGCGGCGGTGATGATCCTCCTGGCCGCCGTGGGCGGCGACGTGGCCGGCCCCGCCATCCTGCGGACCCAGACCGTGGCCGTCGGCTTCGCGCTCCTCCTCGGCGGGCTGGCGGCTTTCCTCGACCGTCTCGCCGGGCCGCGCGCGGGGCAGTTCCTGACGGCCGTCCTCGGATGGGTCCTGGTTGCCGGCGTCATCCTCCTCGGCCCGGTCGTCGGCCTGCTGCCCGACGCGCTGAAGCCCGCCGTCGTGCGGGCGGCGGTGCACGGCAATCCGCTGGTCGTGGCGGCCGAAGCCCTCGGCCTGCCGTGGCTCCACCAGGGCCTGACCTATCGATGGACGGGCCTCGGCGAGAGTTACCAGTATCTCTTCGGCGACCCGGCGTGGTGGAAGACCTTCCTCGCCCACGTTTTCGTGGGGTCGGGCCTGGCCGTGTTCAGCCTCCGGCGCAACAGTTCGAGCGGTTAACCCGACAACGCTAAGAGCCTATCCGAATCACCCTCTGGCTTCGGCCGGCTGCGGCGACC
>CAZNYC010000136.1:0-10762 GCA_964577175.1 uncultured Anaerolineales bacterium | reverse complement strand
ATCTTTTAATTCATATCGCCCCTCCTCGATGCACCGAAAAAAGGCGCAAGTTCAGGGCAAGTTTGCGCGCATCGGCGCGCGTTTCGATCAAAAAGTTGAAAAAAGGGGTACGTTTCGCCTTACCCATTTTAACATGCCGGCCCCCAATCGTCCCACACGGGACAGAATCGGCGATTCGGGGTCGGAAAAAGCGCATTTTCGGGGGGTGCGCGCCAACCCGTTTTCTCAGAGTATCGATCGCCCCACGCCGCTTGAGCCCGCCGCGGGAGCGGCAGGGTACTGCCGGGTGGCGGCGCGAGCCACGCGGCGGATGAAGATAGCCGACGGCTTACGCCGCCGGTTCTGTTTTCTTTCCCGGGAGATCGGGAATAATTCCCCGGGCCATCCGTATAAACGATTGGCTTGGCAAAAACCGTTTCGGACTTTGCGCTTGCGTGGCCCGAAGCGTCTTGTTCTATTCCGACAGCCGAAACGACGGTCACCGGGTATCGAGCAGGGGGGGCATATCATGGAGCCGGCGGAGGCGAGGCAGGCGGACGAACGCATCGAGCGGCTGCGGGCGTGTTACCGGGCCATCCGCGAGAACGTGGCCCAGGTGGTCGTCGGGCAGGAGGAGGCCCTCCATCTGCTGACGACGGCCCTCGTCTGCGGCGGGCACGCCCTGATGGAAGGCGTGCCGGGCCTGGCCAAGACGCTGATGGTCAAGACCCTCTCGGAGACGCTCGGCTGGCGGTTCTCGCGGGTCCAGTTCACGCCGGACCTCATGCCGGCCGACATCACCGGCACGGAGATCCTGCAGAGCGACGAGTCCGGCGCCCGGCGGGACCTCGTGTTCCGCCGCGGGCCCATCTTCACCAACCTCCTCCTCGCCGACGAGATTAACCGCACGCCGCCCAAGACCCAGGCCGCCCTGCTCGAAGCCATGCAGGAATACGCCGTCACCATCGGCGGGAAAACATACCCGATCCACCGGCCGTTCGTCGTGGTGGCCACCCAGAACCCGATCGAGCAGGAGGGCACCTATCCCTTGCCGGAGGCCCAACTCGACCGGTTCATGCTGAGCGTGTACCTGGACTACCCGACGGTGGACCAGGAGTTGGCGATTGCGGCCCGGCCGGCCCGGATGGCGATCCCGACGTTCGAACCCGTGGCGGAGGCGTCGGCGTTCCAGGATTTCAGCCGCGTCGTCGACCAGGTGCCGCTCTCCGACCACGTGCTCCGCTACGCCGTGGCGCTGACCACCGCCAGCCGGCCGCGCACGGAGGCGGCCGATGACTTCGTCCGCAACTACGTGTCCTGGGGCGTGAGCCCCCGATGCGCCCAGCACCTGGTGACCTGTGCGAAGGCGGCGGCGGTATTGGACGGCCGTCCGGCCCCGGAGGCGGAGGACGTCCGCCGGATGGCGGCCCCGGTCTTCCGCCACCGCATCCTGCCGAACTACAACGCCCTCGGCGAAGGCCTGACCGCCGGCGACATCGTGGACCATCTGCTCGAGTCCGTTCGCGAACCCGCCGCAGCCGCTTAGCGCATTTTAAGGTCGCATGGTAGGCCGGCGGGTCGGCGCCTGTCCCGAGCGGAGCCGAGGGGAAACCGCCGCGCACAAGACGGGCGATGCGTGAAGCGCGGTGGCCTGCGAAGAACCACCACACGATCACCCAAGGTTAAACCGCTCCAGTTGCTCGCGGCCCGAACCGGCCGACCGCGCACCGCGAAAGGCGACCCTGTGCCCGTGTTCGACCATCCGTACCTGGACCTGAAGAAGATGGAGATGCTCCGGCGGGTCCGCCTCCAGCCCCAGGGGGCCGCCGAGGGCACCTTCGCCGGGCCCCACAGGTCGCATTACCGCGGCACGGCCGTCGAGTTCGCCGACTTCCGCAACTACGTCGAGGGCGACGACGTCCGCCTCATCGACTGGAAGGTCTTCGCCCGGACCGACCGCCACTACGTCCGCCTGTACGAGGCCGAGCGGAACCTGCTCGCGTACCTCGTGGTCGACACGAGCGGCTCCATGGCGTTCGAGGGCGTCCTCCGGCGGAGCGACTCGAAGCAGGCGTACGCGTGCCGCCTTGCCGCGGCGCTCGCGTACCTCGTGGTCAGCGAGGGCGACCAGGTGGGCCTGGCGCTGGGCGCGGGGGGGGTCCAGCGGTACCTCCCGCCGCGCGGCAGTTGGCCGCACCTCGCCGTCCTCGTCGACGGCCTCGGCACCGCCGAACCGGCCGGCCCGACCGACCTGGGCGGCTGCCTCCGCGACGTGTATCAGCGCGTGGAGCGCCGGGGCGTGCTGATCGTCCTCAGCGACTTCCTCGATCCCGCCCCCGACCTCTGGAAAGCCGTCGATCTCTTCCGCCGGTCCCAGTTCGACGTGATGCTCTTCCACGTCGTGCACCCGGAAGAGGTGGACCTGCCGGACGTGCCCACGGCCCGTTTCTGCGAGACGGAGGGTGGCCGCGGCCGTTTCACGGCCGAGCCGGAGGTCCTCCGCGACCTCTACCGCCGGCGGTTCGCCGACCTCGCGGCCGGCATCGAAGCGGCCGCCAAGACCCGCGGATGCGCCTACTACCGGGCCCGCGTGGACGCGGACCCGTACCTGTTCCTGAAACACTGCTTCCTGGCCCGGCAGACGCAGCGGCAGCACCTGCGGGCCAAGCGGTAGGGCGAGTAGCCCTGTAACCATGGCGATCTTCAAGGAGCCGGCCGGAGGCACGTGGGGGGCGGCATGATCGGCTGGATGCATCCGTGGTTTCTGCTGGGCCTGGCCGGGGCCGGGCTGCCGATCCTCGTCCATTTCCTGACGCGGGCCCGCCCCCGCATCATCCGGTACCCGACGTATCACCTCCTGCTGGAGGCCGGCGCCGGCCGCCAGGCCCTCCATCGGCTGCGGACCTGGCTCGTGCTGGCCCTGCGGACGCTGGCGATCGCGGCGCTCGTCCTGGCGTTCGCCCGTCCGTTCTGGCGGGACCGCAGGGCCGCGGTCGAACCCGGCCGGGCCCGCCGCGTCGCCGTCGTGGTCGACGCCAGTCTCAGCATGCGGGCGGCCGAGAGCGGCGTTCCCGTCTTTGCGCGGGCGCGTGGCCAGGCGGCCGATTTGCTCCGGAGCCTCCGGAAGGGCAGCGAGGCCGGCCTCATCTTCATCGGCGCGCGGCCGGAGGCGGTCCTGCCGGCCCTGTCGCGGAACCTGGCGGCGCTGCACGAGCGGCTCTCGGCCGCTCACGCCACCTTTGAACGCGGCGACCCGGAGGCCGCCCTCGCCCTGGCGCGACGCATGCTCGCCGGCCAGGGGGACGTCTACGTCTTCAGCGACTTCCAGCGCACCAACTGGGGGCCCGTCCGCTTCGACCGCCTCGAGGGCGTCAACGTCTACCTGCGGCCGGTGGTCGAGGAGGCCGTGCCCAACGTCGGCATCGTGGACCTGGCCTGCTCGCCGGGCCAGCCGGTGGAGAACGAGACGATCGACCTGGCGTGCACCGTCTTCAACGCCACGGCCGAAGGGCGGCGGGAGACCGTCCGGCTCGACCTGGAGGGCGTGACCCGCCGGCGCGACGTCCGGCTCAAGCCGTTCCGCTCCGCGACGGTCCGGTTCGAGTTTTCTCTGCCCACCGCCGGGTGCCGGCCGGGCCGCCTGCGCCTCTCCGGCGACGGCCTGGGCGAGGACGACGAGCGGTACTTCAAGATCCGGGTCCGCCCGGCCCTGGAGATGCTGCTCGTGAGCGACGCCGACCCGGCGGACACGTCGAGCCCGGCGTTCTTCGTGGCCACGGCGCTCCGCCCGTCGGACGACGCCCGCACCGGCGTGCGGGTCGTCCAGCGGCGGAGCCGTGAGATCGACCGGCGGAGCCTCGAAACCGCCGACGCGTTCTGCCTCGTCAGCCCGGTGTCCCTCGGCGGCGACACGCTGCCCACCATCGTCCGCCGCGTGACCGACGGGGCGTACCTGGTGTGTTTCCTGGACGGCCCGTCCTCGCCGGAGACGCTGGCGGCGCTGCGCGGGGCGTCGGACGGGACCGTCGCCCCGCCGTTCCGCCTGGTCCGCCTGGTCGAGACGGAGCCCGGCGACGCCCGGCGGCTGGCGGCCCCCCGCCGCGCGGGCGGACCGCTGCGGGTGTTCGACCAGCCGGACCACGGTGACCTGGCGGGGCTCCGGTTCCGCCGATACTTCCTCACCGAATCGCTCGAGGCCGGCGAGGACGAGGTCCTGCTGCGGTACCCGGACGGCTCGGCCGCCCTGGCCCTGTCGCCCGCCGGTCGCGGCGCCGCCGTCTTCGCCAACCTGCCCGTGACGGCCGGCGGGGGGAACCTGGCCGGCAGCCCGCTCTTCCCCGTCCTGGTCCACGAAGTGCTGCGGGCCCTCCGCGCCACGCCGGACGCCCCGTTCCACACGCCCGGCACGGCGTGGGCGATCGACGTCCTCGCCGCCGCCGCCGACGCCGATTACCGCGTGACGACCCCCCGCGGGGGGACCCTCGAGAGCACCGTCGTCTCCCGCGGGCGCACGGTCCGCCTGTCGCTCCCGCCGGTGGACGCGCCCGGCCACTACCCCGTCCTCTGCGGCGGCGCGCCGGCCGACGTCGGCGTCGTGAACGTCGACCCGAAGGAGACCGACACCCGGCCGTTCCGCCTCCAGGACCTGGTGGAGTCGAAGCGGACCGGGGCGGCGACCGTCTCGGTGCTCGGCGACGAAGGCCGGTTGACCACCGCCGGCGTCTCGCTGCCCCTCTGGCCGTACCTCGCCGCCGTTGCAGCGGCGTGCCTGGCGCTGGAGACCCTGGTCCTGGCGGTGTGGAAACGCCGCCGCCGGCCCGTCCCCCTGCTGCAACTCGGAGGGCGCGCCCGATGACCACCTGGCTCTACCTGCCGCCGTGGGGACTTCGGACGGTCGCCCTGGTCGGCGTCTTTCTGGTCGGTCTGGCGATCGTCCGGGCCGCCCGCGAACGGGGCCGGGTCCCGCTGTGGCGGCAGGCGCCGGCCCTGGCCCTGCGACTGGCGGCGACGGCCGCCCTCGTCTGGGTTGCGCTGAACCCCACGGCGCTTCAGCCGCGCGAGGTGCCGGGCAAGCCGCACCTCGGCGTGCTGCTCGACACCTCGGCCAGCATGGGGACGGTGGACGTGGACGGCCGGCCGCGCCTCGTGGCGGCGTCGGAGACCCTGGCGTCCGGGCCGGTCCGGGCGGCGCTCGAGACCCATTTCGCCCCGGTCGTCTGGCCGACCGTCCGTCGCGGCACGCTGACCGCCGCCGCTGTGTCGGGCGGAGCCGTGCTGATGTGGGCGGCCGGGCTGCTCTTCTTCGGCGACGTGTTCCGGGCCGTGCTGCCGCGGCTGGTCGATCCGGCGGGCGACCATCCGCCCTACAGCCGGCTCCGGTTCGCCGTGGCCCCGGGCGACGGCGAAACGGTCTACGGCGGCCAGTGCGAGGTGGAGGCCACCGCCGCCGGCGGCCCCGTGGAGCGCCTCTTCCTCGTGACCCGCGGCGCCGGCGGGGAAGGGCGGTCCGTCATGTTCCGCGGCCCGGACGGCGGGTTCTTCCAGACCCTGACGAACCTCCGCACCCCCACCGCCTACTGGGTGACCGACGGCCGGGCTCGCAGCCGCCGCTTCACCATCGCCGTCTGCAAGACGCCGCAGATCCGGCAGGTCACCGTCCGGGCCGCGTATCCGGAGCACACGGGTTGGAAGCCGCGGACGCTCGAGTGGGAGGAGGGCGAGTTCCGGGTGCCGGCGGGCACGCGGCTGGAGTTCCGCGTCGCCAGCAACCGTCCCCTGGACCACGGGACGCTGGCCGTCACCCCGGTCCTCGGCGCCCGGCAGCACACGGTGACGCTGGTGGCCGAGGCGGATCCGAACACCCGCGTCACCGGGGAACTGGAGGTGACCGAGGCGGTCGCCCTGGCCCTCGACGTGACCGACACCGACGGGCGGCGGACGGCCCAGCCGGTGCGCGGCCGGGTGACGCTGATTCCGGACCGCCGCCCGCGGGTGACGGTCCTGGAGCCGGCCGCGCGGTCGCTCGCCACGCCCGAGGCGGTCCTCCCCGTCCACGTGCAGGCGGAGGACGACTTCGGCATCCACCGCGTCCTGTGGTTCCGCGGGCTGAACCAGTCGGTGGAGCGGGCAGCGCCCATCGAGGCCGACGCCGTCGAGCAAGTCACCCGCCTCGAGGGCCGCACCGCCTTCGACATGAAAGACCTCGGCGTCCGCCCCGGCGACCGCATCGCATTCTTCTTCGAGGCGGTGGACAACGATCCTCGCGGCCCGAATGTCGGCACCACCGCCGCCCACACCGTGGAGATCATTTCCGTGGAGCAGTACCGGGACCTCCTCCGCGGGCGGCAGGCCCGGCAGGCGGCGATGAGGGAGTACGCGGCTCTCGACCGCCGACTCCGCCGACTCGCCGAACGGGCCGAGGCAGTCGAGCGGCTCCGGCAGGAGATGGCCGAGGCCGGCGGCGAGACGCCCGAGCAGCGGGCCGCCCTCCGGAAGGCACTTCAGGCCCTCCGCGACGCGCTCGCCGAGTACCGCGAGGCCCTCCAGCGCCTGCTCGACATGCCGGAACTCTTCGAGGTGGAGGAGGCGTTCCGCGCCAGCCTCCGCCGCAGCAACCCCGCCCTCCAGAAGGCGATGGAGCAACTCGACGAGGCCCTCGGCCTGCCGGCCGGCGAGGTGGTGAGTCCCGAACAACTCGCCGACCTCGCGCAGCGTCTCCGCCGCATGGCCGGTCGGCTCAAGGCCGACGTCGGCGACCCCGCCCGGCTCCTGCAATCGGTGGTGGACCTGCTGGCGCGGGCCCAGGCGTTCGGCCGGCTGGCGTCCCAGCAGGGCGAACTGGTCCGGCTGCTCAAACGGTTCCGCGACCCGGCCCGGCCGGGGGTCGTCCAGCCGTGGTGCGCCGTCGCCTGCGGCGGGTTGGACGTGGTCGTCACGGGCGTCGTCGACGCCGCCTGTCGGCCGGTGGGGAAGGGCCTGTCGGTTGACCCCGCGCGCGGGGCGCTGGCCCGCCTCCTGCCGGACCTGCAGCGGGCGGGCGACGTCCTCGTGCTCCTCGCCGACCTGGCCGAGGCGGACGTCCGCGCCCTGGCCGGCGAGTTCCCCGAGATCGCCCTCATCCTCTTCCGCGGCCGGGGCGACTCGCTCGCCCCCGAACGCGTCAACCGGACGGTCATCGCCTCGGTCTACGGCCAGGCGCGATACGTGGGTGACCTGGAACTGGCGTGGTCGAGCCCCGCGGACGTGACGGCCGACGGACGGGCCGTCCTGCTCGACACCGATTACCCGAAGAGCCCGACGGCGGAGCGGGTCCGCGAGGTTTCCGTCGCGTGGTACAAGGAGGCGGTCCGCGGGCGGACTACGACGACCTGCAGGCCTCCCTGGAGGCGTTCAACGCGGTGCTGACGGCGGCTTGGCCGGCGGCCGACGTGCAGTTCGAGCCCCACTCGCCGATTCGCCTCGGTCTGGACCCGTTCGCGGACGTGCCGGACGGCCCGGTCTCGGAGGCCGAGCCGGTCGACGTGGCGGCGGTCCGCAAGGCCGCCGACCTCGTCCCCGTGTCGCTGACCGTGACGCGGTCCTTCGACCTGGCGGGGTACGACTTCTACGGCGAGAACGCGGGGCAACTGCGAGTGGCGGTCGTCCTGCCGCCGCAGTTTGCGCCGCGCCGGTGGGGCGAGGCCGCGTTGGTGGAGGCGACGGACGATCTGGGCACGGATCTCGTGCCGCCCGCCGACGATCGCCGCCACAGCCGGTTCAACTCCATGTTCCGTGGGGGGGAGGAGGGCCCGCGGACGCCCGACGGCCGCCTCGTATACCCGGTGGAGTTCGAGTTGAACGTGCCGCCGCGTGCGGCCCGGCGCATCGCCCGCCTCAAGGGCCGGGTCGAAATGCGGTACGCCGGGGGCAAGGAGATCGTCCGCATCCCACAGGCCGTCCGCGCCGAACAGATCCGGAAAGCCGACCTGGCCGCGGACATCGCGTTCTCGTCGGAAGAGGGCCGGGAGGTTGAGAGCGACCGGCTGAAGGCGCTCGGCCTGGTCTTGAAGGTCCGGCAGGCCGTCCAGTTGCCCGGTGCCCTTCTGATGGGCCTGGAGGGCGAAGCGGAGAAGACGTACGTCGACGAGGTCCAGATCTTCGACGCAGACGGCCGGCCCGTGCCGTCGCTCGGCCGGCAGTTCGGCGGCGGCGAGCATTTCCATGGCCAGATGTGGTTGTTCGGCACGCCCCGCCCGCCACTGTCGATGGCCGTCGTTGTGACGGCGGGCGGCGAGTCGATCGCCCTGCCTCTGGAACTGAAGGACGTGCCCCTCCGGAACGAACCGGCCCCGGCCGACGACGGGGACGCCGACGACGAATAGACGCCCGCCCCCCGGCCGGCCGGGACCCCCCGGCCGACCGGCAACACGAAGGGAAATCCCATGCGACTGCGACACACGCTGATGCTCGCCCTTGTCCTTGCCGCCGCGCTCCCGGCCGCGCCCGCCGCCGGCGCTCAGTACGAGACCCGCCAGGCGGTGACGGTGAAGGCGGACGGTACCGTCCACGCGGAGCATACGTTGGTGTATGCGCGGACCCTGCTGGAACAGCAGGTCCGCGTTCTCGAACAGATGAAGCAAGCGTTCGGCGGCGCCGAAGCCGCCGCCGAAGCGGCCGCCGAAAAGACCACAGAGGCCGCCGGCGAAGCGGCCGGAGCCCGGGACGCCGACGCCGCCGACGAGACGCCGGCCGCCGCCCCCGAGATCGTCGCCAAGACCGACGCCGACGAGGCCTTCGCCCGGAAGGTCGTCGCCGTGCTCGAATCACACCTGGAGGAGAGCCCATTCCCCGGGACGCGGACCCTCCGGTCCGTTGACGTGACCGAGAAGACGGTGACGCTGGCGGTCACGGTCGACTACGAGACCCTTTCGGACTTCGTCGCCGCCACGCCGCAGGTGTGGAACGACTACGGGTTCAGGAGCCTCGTGATCGACACCGACGAGGAGGGGCGGCTCCGTCTCGCGCTGGGGGGGCATCCGCAGGTGGCCGGCGTCCGGCCGTCGATGCGGGCGCGGTTGAAGTCCGCCGGCTACAAGGCCGCCCTGCGGTTGACCCTGCCGGGCAAGATTGTCTCCAGCACCTTTCCCGAGACCGACGGCGCCACCACGGGCATCACCGTCGACGCCGCGGACGAGGAAAGCCTCGAGGCGTACCTGGCGTTCTTCGGGACGAAGCAAGTCGTCGTCTGCGAGCCGGGCGCCCTCGCCCTGGACGGCCTGCCTCTGGACTCGTCGGACCTCGCCCCCACCCCCATGGACCCGTCCGCCTCGCAGTACGAGGATGTGCCCGTTACCGGTGCCGGCGAGGGCTTCATCGTCGAAGCGCTCGGCGTCACGACCCGCACGGTGCACGTGTTCGAGGACGGGGTGAAACGGCTCGGCGACGCCGCCGGCATGCTGCTCGGCGGTGAGCCCGCCGGATGCCAGGTCAAGGCCAAACTCTACACCCCGCCGCGGCGCCGCGTCCTTCAGGCGAGCGGTACGCGGGTCCTGGAGGCCGTCGACGACAAGGGCCGCAAGATCCCCCAGTCGGACAGGCGTTACGTCGGGGGTGTCTATTCGTCCGGCGAGGCGAGCAACACGGCCGACCTGACCCTGAACCTCGCCCTCCCGGCGCCCGACGCCCAGGCCATCCAGCGCATCCGGGCCGAGACCATCGCCGTCACCTTCGCCGACTGGAAGGAGCACGTGATCCGGAACGTCCAGGCCGACCCCGAGACGTCCCACGACCTGGGCGACCTGGTGCCCGGTGCCAAACTGGTCGTCAACAAGATCGCCTTCGAGGAACAGGACGACTCGTTCCGGACGGGCGTCATCCGCATGAAACTCACCGGCCCGCCGGCCGTTCAGCGCATGGCGTTCGAGGCCGAGACCGGCACGAAACGCGGCCGCTCGCACGAGGGCGGTTCGTCGCAGCGGCGCGACGGCGATACCGTTGTCAGAGAACTCGAACTGCGCCTCTACGGGGAAACGGGCACCCTGAAGAACGCCAAGATCGATCTGCGGGTCAAGATGCCCGACGACCTGAAACGCGAGCGCGTCCCGTTCACCGTCGAGGCCGTCGACCTGTACTGACGCGCCGCCCCAGCGTGATACGACGATGCGGCTTCCCGCGCGGCGGGTCCCCGCGGGTGCCGCGCAGCCCTGAAGAGGCCGTTTCGATCGCGGCGGGTGACGGTACCCGGCGGCTTTACGCCGCCGGCTCGAGCGGCGCGGCGGGCCAGGGGCATGCCGAACGTCCCGGCGCCGTGGCAGCACCGGGTGGGCCGACGGCCCCAGCGTGCGATTTGCCTTGATTCGACGCCCCGTTCTCCTAAACTAAGGGTCTTGCCCGTGCCGGGCCCCGTCCGGCAGGGCGGTTCCGTGACCGCAGACTCAGCGAAGGAGCGCTAGCGTGGCCAAGACAGAGGGATCCTGCCAACCGTCGTACGGTTTGCCCGAGGGCCATACCCTGTTCACCAGCGAGGCGGTGACCGTCGGTCACCCGGACAAGATGGCCGACCAGATTTCCGACGCCGTCCTCGACGCCATGATCGCCCAGGACCCCGCCAGCCGGGTGGCCTGTGAGACGCTCGTCACGACCGGCCTGTGCATGCTGGCCGGCGAGGTCACGACGAAGGCCAGCGTGGACCTGCGGGACGTGGTCCGCGCCACCATCCGCGACATCGGGTACACCGACGCCGCCATGGGTTTCGACTACGAGCACTGCGCGGTCCTGATTTCGCTGGACCGGCAGAGCCCGGACA
>CAZNYC010000135.1:0-10781 GCA_964577175.1 uncultured Anaerolineales bacterium | reverse complement strand
TTCGGCACGATGATGGGCGCCGACGGCAAGCCGTTCAAGACCCGCGAGGGCGGCACCGTCAAACTCATGGACCTGTTGGACGAGGCCGAAGGCCGCGCCCGCGACCTGGTGGACCGGAAGCAGGCCGACCTGCCCGACGACCAGCCGGGCCTCTCGGAGGAGGAGAAGGGCCGCATCGCCCACATCGTCGGCATCGGCGGCGTCAAGTACGCCGACCTCGCCCAGAACCGCACCTCCGATTACGTCTTCTCGTGGGACAAGATGCTCAGCCTCCAGGGCAACACCGCTCCGTACATGCAGTACGCCTACGCCCGCGTCCGCAGCATTTTCCAGAAGGGGTTTCCGGACGAGGCGGAGCGCGAGCGGGTCGAAGCCGACCTGCGCCGCGACGCCTCGCCCGTCCCCGTGGACGACCCCGCCGAGGCCGCCCTCGCGAAGATGCTCCTCCGCTTCCCCGAAACGCTCGACCGGGCCCTGGCGGACTACCGGCCGAACGTCCTGGCGGCGTACCTCTTTGACCTGGCGCAGGCGTTCACGGCCTTCTACGATGCGTGCCCCGTCCTGAAGAGCGATGAGGAAACCCGCCGGCACCGCCTCCGGCTTTGCCTTCTGACGGCCCGCATCATCGCCAAGGGCCTTGCGTTGCTCGGCATCGAAACCGCGGAGCGCATGTAACGGCAGCCGCGGGCTTCGAGCCACGAGCCGCAAGCGTGTTGTCATTCTGAGGGCCGGCAGGCCCGAAGAATCTCGCCGTGGCGCCGGCCTTTGACGGTTCGCACGGCGAGATGCTTCGCTGCGCTCAGCATGACATCTCGTGCGGGCATCCCCTGCCGCGGGACGCGCCATGACCATCTACGAAATCTTCCGCAGCCTCCAGGGCGAGACGAGCCGGGCGGGCGTGCCGATGGATTTCCTGCGCCTCTCGGACCTGACGGCCCGCGTAATCGCCAAGGGCCTGGACCTCCTCGGCATCGAAACCGCGGAGCGCATGTAACGGCAGCCGCGGGCTTCGAGCCACGAGCCGCAAGCGTGTTGTCATTCTGAGGGCCGGCAGGCCCGAAGAATCTCGCCGTGGCGCCGGCCTTTGACGGTTCGCACGGCGAGATGCTTCGCTGCGCTCAGCATGACATCTCGTGCGGGCATCCCCTGCCGCGGGACGCGCCATGACCATCTACGAAATCTTCCGCAGCCTCCAGGGCGAGACGAGCCGGGCGGGCGTGCCGATGGATTTCCTGCGCCTCGCCGGGTGCGACCTGGCATGCTCGTATTGCGATACCGCCGCCGCCCGGGACCCGTCGGCCGGGCGGGAGATGACCGTGGCGCAGGTTGTCGCGGCCCTCCCCATGCCCGCCTTGCCGTGGGTCGCCGTCACCGGCGGCGAGCCCCTTCTGCAACTGGAGGCGGTCAACGCCCTGGTGGCCGCCCTCGCCGACACCGGCCGGCGGGTCCTCGTCGAAACGAACGGCGCCCACCCCGTGGACGGCCTCGACGACCGGGCCGTGCGGATTCTGGACGTCAAGACGCCCGGCAGCGGCATGGCCGACCGCATGGTCTGGGCCAACCTGGACCGCCTCCGCCCCGCGGACGAGGTCAAGTTCGTCCTGACGGGCCGGGCCGATTACGAGTGGGGGTGCGATATCGTGGACCGTCACGACCTGGCCGCCCGGGCCGTCGTCCTGATGGGTCCGGCCCACCCCGCGCTGAATACCGCGACGGTGGCGAAATGGCTCGTGGCGGACGGTCGGCCGATTCGCCTTAACCTCCGTCTGCACAAGGACTTAGGGCTTCGCTAAGTTCACGAGAAGGACCAAAGTCGCGCGGCCGTCGCACTTGACAACCCGCCCCTGGCCGCTTATACTGCACCGCTCGACGGATAGCCGTTGGACATCCAGAACGAGGGGATGGCCTCATGCGGTCTCGCGAACTCGAACAATTCCGTAAACTGCTGCTGGCGAAGCGGCGGATGCTGGCAGGGGACGTCAGCGGCCTGGAGAAGGCCGCGCTCCAGAACAGCCGGCAGGACGCGAGCGGCGACCTCTCCAAGATGCCGCTCGACATGGCCGACGTCGGGTCCGATAATTACGAGCAGGAATTCACGCTCAGCCTGATCGAGACCGAGCAGGCGACGCTCCAGGAAATCGACGAGGCCCTCGAACGCATCGAGAACAAGACGTTCGGCAAGTGCGAGGGCTGCGAGCAGCCGATCCCCAAAGCCCGCCTGAAGGTCCGGCCCCACGCCAAGTACTGCATCGAATGCAAACGCCGCCAAGAACAGGGCTCGCTGTAAGAGACGCCCGGAGCCACGCGCGCCTGTGGGGCGTGGCGGCGGGCGGCGTGGCGTTGGACCTGGCGAGCAAGTCCCTCCTCTGGGCCTACCTGGCCGGTCCCCCCGATGCCGGCGGCCGGATCGTCGATCTCGTTGCCGGTTTTCTTCGGCTCGTGGCCAGCCGGAACCCCGGCATCGTGTTCGGCATCAACCTGGCCGAGTGGTTCGCCCTGGGCCCGGGCGCCGGGCAGATTCTGACGACCGTCCTGACGGTGCTGACGGGCGGCCTCATTTTCTACGTGTTCGCCGTTTCGCCCCGCCGCCGCCGATGGATGCACGTCTGGTGCGGCCTGATCCTGGCGGGCGCCCTCGGCAACCTGTACGACCGGCTCGTCTACGGGTTCGTGCGGGACCTCTTTCAGTTCACGCTGACGGTGGGCGGCAAGGCCCTCTGGCCGTTCGTCTTCAACGCCGCCGACGTCTTCCTCGTCCTGGGTGTGGGGATGCTGGCGATTGCGATCCTTCGCTCGCCCCGTCCGGATGAGGCCGACCCCGACTCGCCTTCGGAGGCTGCCTCCCGTGACCGCGTCTGAGGGCGACATCGCGATGATGCGCCGGGCCCTGCACCTGGCGCGCCGCGGCCTCGGCCGCGTTGAGCCGAACCCGCCCGTCGGAGCCGTGATCGTCCGCGACGGCCGCATCGTCGGCGAGGGCTGGCACGCCCGTTTCGGCAGTCCGCATGCGGAGATCGTGGCCCTGGAGGCCGCCGGCGACGCCGCACGCGGGGCCGACCTCTACGTCACCCTGGAACCCTGCTGCCACCACGGCAAGACGCCGCCGTGCACGGAGGCGATCCTGGCGGCCGGCATCCGCCGGGTGGTCGCGGCTATGGAGGACCCGTTCCCCGAGGTGTCCGGCCGGGGCGTCGCGCGGCTGCGGGAGGGCGGCGTCGAGGTGGCGGTCGGCGCGGGCGCCGACGAGGCCCGCCGCGTGTGCGCCGCCTTCGTCAAACGGACACGGACCGGCCGGCCGCTCGTCATCGCGAAGTGGGCGATGACGCTCGACGGCCGGCTGGCCGACGCGTCCGGCGACAGCCGGTGGATCTCCGGCGAAGCGAGCCGCCGGCGCGTCCATGAGGTCCGGCGGGTGTGCGACGCCGTTCTCGTCGGGTCCGGGACGGCCCTGGCGGATGCGCCGTCGCTGACGGTGCGGCACGTGGCCCCGCTGCCGGAGCGCGGTCAGCCGACGCGGGTGGTGCTGGACAGCCGCCTCCGCCTGCCGCCCGACGCCGAACCGGCCGCCTCCGCCCGCGAGGTGCCGGTCCTCGTCTACACCCGCGAGGCCGCCGACGTGGAGATGGGCGAGCGGGCGGCCGCCCTCCGCGCCGCCGGGTGCGAGGTCGTCCCGCTGCCGGCGGGAACGCGGGGGGTGGACCTGGGGGCCGTCCTCGACGACCTCGGCCGGCGCGGCGCGAGCCGGGTCCTCCTCGAGGGCGGCGCGACGGTCCTGGGGACGTTCGTGGCCGAAGGGTTGGCCGACCGCGTGATGGTCTTCATCGCCCCGCGGCTGCTGGCGGCGGGCGACGGGCGGTCGCCGATCGAGGGGCCGGCGGGACGGGCCATCGCCGACACCCTGCCCCTTCTGGACATGACCGCCAAACCGGTGGGCGAGGACGTGCTTGTCCAGGGGCGGCTCGGGGAGTTTTGAGGGGAGCGCCACCCGAAACGGCACTCGCCCCGCAAACGCGGCGGCTGACTGTGCGGTGCGCGGGGCGTAAGACAACGCGGCGGTCAGGACTGCCCGCCGCGCTGCACCATGCCACGCGGAGTTCGTATTTCCCCCTCACCCCTTCCCCCTCTCGTCAAGGAAGATGGAGATATGGCCTACCACGGCCCGTAGCGGGCCTGCCAGAGTTCGAGCAGCCGGCGGGCGCGGGCTTCGTCGCTCATGCCGTCCAGGACGGCCTGGTCCTGCGGGCTCAGCGTCTCAACGAAGGCCTTGAGTTTGGCGGCCCTTTCGCGGAGGAACGCCCGGCGTGCCTGCGGCAGGTCGCGGAACGCCTCGTACCGCTGCAGGAGGGATTCGCGCTGCTGGGCATCGAGGCCCGCGAGGTCCCAGTACCGGTCGAGCAGCCGGCGGCGCTCGGCCTGGGACATTTTCTGCCAGCGGATGGCGTTGGCCTGCACCTCGCGCGGGTCCAGCGCCAACCGGGACGGCAGGTCGAGCGGCGTGGCGGGGGGCCGGGCCTGAGGTTCGGTTTCCGCCGCGGGGGTGCGGGCCGGACGAATCGCCCCGGTCCCGCCGATGAGGATGCGCGGCCCGAGGAGCCCCGCCACCGTCCCGCACGTGACCGCCGTCGCGACGCACACCATCAGCAGCCGGAAGCGGCGCCGCCGGCGCTGGAGCATGCGGGCGAGTTGGGCGCGGCGGGAATCCATGTCAGGCTCCGTCCGGCTCGTCGGCGTCGGGCGCGTCGTCGGGGTCGCGGCCGAGGCGGTCCATCGCCTGGATGACCGCCACCTCGTCCATCAGGTTCACCTCTTCCAGGAACGACACGTGCCGGCTGACCTCGCACTCCACGGGGCTGGCCGGTTTCGATGAGGCGCCGGTCCAGGCGTAGACGGCAAATCCGATGACGAGTCCGGCGGCCAGGCCGGCCAGCGAGGACATGACCTGTCGCCGGCGCTCGTGCGGCCGGAGGCGAGCCGCAAAACGGCTCAACTCCTTCTCTTCCACCACCCGGGCCATCATCCGCTCGGTAAACCCCGAGGGGACGGGGGCGGGCGGCATCGCGTCCAGCAGCCGCCCACTCTCCTGGAGCAGCCGCATCTGCGCGCGGCACGCCTCGCACCGGACCAGGTGACGGCGCACGGCCTCCGCGGTCGACGGCCGCAACTCGCCATCGAGGTAGGCGACCAGGACGCTTCGCACCCACTGACACGGAGCGGACATTCCAACGCACCTCGTGCGAACTCGGTTCAACCGGTTAAACCCAGGGGTCTCGGGCAGGTACTGCAAAAAGGCGGGCCAAAAAAACGGGGGACGCTCAGCCCACGCGCTGCCGGCCGCGGCCCGTCCGGATGTAGAGCAGGAGGTGGTCTTTGAGGTTGTCGCGTGCGCGGGCGAGGAGGCTCTTGACGGCCATCGTGCTGCAGCCGATGGTGTCGGCGATCTCGGCGTAACTCATGCCCTCGTACTTGTTGAGGACGACGGCGACCTGCTGCTTCTCGGGCAGTTCGCCGATCGCCTCGCGGACCTTCTCCTGCAGTTCCTCCTGGTGCAGGTCGTGGTCCGGCATCTTGGTGTCGGGGTCCGGCATGGCGCGGGGCCCGTCGCCGAAATCCGTCACCTGGTCGATGGAGACGTCGTCCTTGCGATTGGCGCGGCTGCGGAGGGCGTTCAGGCTCACGTTGGCCGTGATGCGGAACATCCACGTGGAGAACTTCGCGGTGGGTTTGTACGTCTTGCGGGCACGGTAGATGCGGAGGAAGACTTCCTGGGCGAGGTCCTCGGCGTCGGTGGCGTTGCTGATGAAGCGGTAGATGAGGCCGACGACGCGGCTGTGATTGCGCTCCACGAGTTCCTGAAAGGCGATTTCCTCGCCCTTCTGGAACCGGAGCATGAGGCTGACGTCGTAATCGGCCGCCGCCCCCCGTCGGCCCGCCTGTTCGTAAGAACCGGCAACAGCGGCGATGGCCTTAGCCATATCGGCTCCGATCGCTCAGACGGGACGCCCGGCATGAACGGCGAGAATTCGGCCCTGGCGGATGCAGGCGGGCGCCCCTTCGCTCGCGTCTTACTCTTTGATACGATTCTGCGGGCGGATGTCCAGCAAAAAATCGCCCGCGTGTCCGGCCTGTCGGCAATTCGGTTTTAACGCAGAGGTCGCAGAGAACGCAGGGGATAACAGAGACACAGCAACAGCGAAGACGGACTTCGAGTAACGGCAACCGAGACAACTGTGGGTGGCATTGTCCTGCTGCGCCTCCGGCGTGCTCAGGCTGTCGCCGTTCTCCGCGTTCTCTGCGATCTCTGCGTTAAAAACCGAGGGCCGGAGTGCTCCGCCCTTGCCACGGACGCTGCCGAGGCGTCGGCTATTCACCCTCCATCTTCGCCAAGACCGCCTCGAGCGTCTCGCGGGCGCGTGTAAGGTCACCCACGCGATCGTCGCCGGCCTCGCGTTCGACGATGAGGGCGCCGTCGAACCCGCCCTCCTGGAGCGTGCGGATGACGCCCTCCAGGGGCACCTCGCCGGTGCCGAGCGGCACGTCCTCGCCCCACACCTCGCCGGGCCGGTCCGAGGCCGTCCCGTCCTTCATGTGGGCGTTGGACGTCCGCGGACCGAGGAGGCGGGCCGCCTCCAGCGGGTCGTCCGACCCGTACAGGATGAAGTTGGCCGGGTCGAAGTTGACGGTCAGGGAATCGCGGCCCAGTTCGTCGATGGCGGCCAGGAGATGCTCGGCCGATTCCTGACCCGTTTCCAGGCCGATCGTCAGGCCGGCGTCGTGGATGGCGTCGACGGCCGTGGCCATCCGCTGCATGAACTCGTCGTGGGCCTCGTCGCCCGCCGGCGGGATGAACCCGGCGTGGACCGTCACGTTGTCGATGCCGAGGTCCGCAAACGCCCGGGACCACGTCTTGCACTGCTCCAGGCGCTCGGGGAAATCGTCCGGATCGATGAACCCGCCCGTGGCGCGGATGGACTCGATGGACGCGTAATCCTCGCCGGGAAAGATGATGCACGCGGCGGGCACCGCGAGCCCCGTCCGCTCGATGCCGGCGCGGATGCGCTCCACGCCCTCCGGCGTGGTGTCGGCCGGTTGGCGAAACGTCAACTGGACGGCTTCGTAGCCGATCTCCTTCACCTTGTCGAGCGAGGCGACCGTGTCGTCCATCGCGAGCGACCAGAGTGCGGCTCCGACGAGGTGCTTGGCCATGGTTCGTCCTTTCGGGGCGTGCGGTTCCGGATTGCCTTAAGTTGCCCGTCCGGCGGCACCGATACCGTCGGTGAGCGAGGACTACCCTACCGTGCCGCAGGACACACGTCAAGACGAGCGTCCGCTGTACCGCATCGGCGACCTGGCCGACATGGCCGGCGTCTCCCGCCAGGTCGTGAGCACGTACTGCATGTACGGCCTCGTGCAGGAGACGGCCCGGACGCTGGGCGGGCACCGGCTGTTCGACGAATCCACCGCCCGGCGCATCCGGCTGATCCAGGAGTTGAAGCAGCGGTATACGCTGGGTGAGATCCGCGAGATCTTCATTCGCGATCGGTTTTGATTTGGAGTGCGGCGGCCTGCCGCCGCTTTACCTTTCGCCGTTGCCGTGGGTTGTTGTCGTTCGCATGTTGCCAGTCTTACGTCAAAGCGGTGCCGGGGCACCGCACTCCAAAGCGGCCTTCGGCCGCAGCGCTGTTCGTCGTTGCCATTTGCCGTTGCCTGATGCCGAATCCCGAGTCCTTATTGCCTGCCTTTCCCGCCGTTCGCCGTCTTTGCGGCGTTGCCCCTTTGCGTGGGGCCGCTGATGCCACTTGCCCTTGACGCGCCGGCCAAGCCCGGCGCGTCGATAGCAACGGTGGCGTCACAGCAAGGCCATACGTTGAAGCCGCAGGCGCAGGAGGTTCAGGGCGTAGAGGGCGGCGCGCCGGCGGACGAGGGCGCGATCGCCGGGGAAACGCTCGCAAACCGCCTCCGTGCCATTCCCATCCGCGAGGGCGAACCACACCGTCCCGACGGGCTTCTCAGGGCTTCCCCCGCCCGGCCCCGCGATGCCGGTGACGGCCACCGCGAGGTCAGCCCCGGCGCGGGCGCGGACCCCCTCGGCCATCGCACAGACGACCGGTTCGCTCACCGCACCGTGCGTCGCGACCAG
The DNA here is from genome assembly GCA_964577175.1 of uncultured Anaerolineales bacterium. Classification (GTDB taxonomy): domain Bacteria; phylum Planctomycetota; class Phycisphaerae; order FEN-1346; family FEN-1346; genus BS750m-G62. The sequence goes on along the minus strand of CAZNYC010000135.1, from coordinate 2,644 downwards.
CGATTCCGGCACGCCGAGCGTCTCGACCTTCGACGCGTTCGCATACGCGACGACGGCCTCGAGCAGGTGGTCGCTCATGCCGGGCACGGCGACCAGTTTTGCAGCCACAAGGCCGCCGGTGCACGATTCCGCCAGCGCCACCGTCGCGCCGGCGGCTTTGAGGGCGTCGGCGACGGCCCCCTCCATCGTCTCCTCGCCTTCGCCGAAGACGGCGTCGCCGAGGCGGTCGCGGACGACGGCCGTATCGGCCTCCAGCAGACGGTCGACCTCGTCCGCGGGGCCGGAGGCGTGGACGTGCACGTCGATGACGCCGGCGTGGCAGGCCGTGCCGAGGCGGGTGGACCGGCCGGGAGCCATGAGGTCCGCGAGGCGCTCCCCCACCACCGACTCCGGCAGGCCGAACGTGCGGACGGTGTGGACGCGGGTCACGCGGCCCGGGGCGGCGGCCTCCAGGTGCGGGAGGACGGCGTCGCGGAGCATGGCCCGCATCTCGCCCGGCACGCCGGGCAGGCAGAAGGCCTGCGCGTCGCCCACGCGGGCGGCGATGCCGACGGCCGTGCCGACGGGGTTCGGCAGCGCGTCCGCCCCTTCCGGCAGGAGGGTCTGGACGCGGTTGGACTGGCTGATTTGCCTGCCGCGCGCGGCCGCCCAGGCCTCCAGATGGGCGACGGCATCCGGGTGCTCGGCGAGGGCCGCGCCCATCGCTTCGGCCAGGCCGTGACGGGTGCAGTCGTCCTGTGTGGGCCCGAGGCCGCCCGTGGCGATGACGGCGTCGGCCTCGCCGCCTGCGCGGCGGAACGCGGCGGCGATGGCGCCGATGTCGTCGTCGAGCGTCTCGTGACGGACCACGTCGACGCCGACGGCCGTGACGGCCCGGGCGATGTCGGCCGCGTGGGTGTCGAGCCGCAGGCCGCGCACGAGTTCGGTGCCGATGCTGAGGATGACGGCGTTCATGGGTGCTCCTGTATCATACTCTTCTACGCCAACCCGCTCCGCTCGGGGCTTCGCCCTGGCGGGCTACGCCCGCGCATGTCGCGTTGCGGTTAAAAGGGTCATCGGCTGAAGTGGAAGAAGATGACGTCGCCGTCGCGGACGGTGTAGTCGCGGCCTTCGAGGCGGACGTGGCCGTCGGCCTTGGCCTGCTTGACGTCGCCGGCGGCCTTCAGGTCGTCGAAGGCGACGACCTCGGCGCGGATGAAGCCGTGGGCCATGTCCGTATGGACGCTGCCGGCGGCCTCGACGGCGGTGGCCCCGCGGGGCAGGCTGCGGGCGGCGACCTCCTTCTCGCCCGTGGTGTAGAACGTGATGCGGTCGAGCGCCTCGTGGACGGCCGCGAGCAGCCCCGGCGTGTGGAGCCGGTCGAGGCCCATCTCCTTCAGGAACGCGGCCTGCTCGTCGGGCGGGAGACCGCGTATCTCCGCCTCCAGCGACGCGCACAGGCCGAAGACGGGCGGCGGGAGGTCCGGATGGGCCGCCGCCACCTCGTCCGGCCGGCCGGCGTCGCCCTCGTCCACGTTCAGGACCGTGACGGTGGGCTTCAGGGTGAGGGCGGCGAAGTTGCGGAGGATGTTCCGCTCGGCCTCGGTCTCGCACGCGCCCTGGAGGGGCTGCTCGGCCTCCAGGGCCCGGCGGCAGCGGTGGAGGAAGTCGCGCTCCGCCTGCAGGGCGTCGCGGTTCGGGATGGGCTTCGCCATCTGCGCCTCGACCTTCTCGATGCGGCGCTCGACGACCGCAAGGTCCGCCAGCAGAAACTCCCCCGCCAGGGCCGCACCGTCGGCCTCCGGGTCGACGCGGCCGGGCACCGTCTCGGACTCAAACGCGCGGAGGACGTAGACGAGGGCGTCGGCCCGGTGCAGGTGCTCGAGGATCTGGATGTTCCGGCTCTGGAGGTCGCTGCGGCCGGGTGCGAGGCCCGGCAGGTCCAGCCACTGGAGGTGAACCGGCACCTTCTTCGGGGTGGCGTAATGGGCGTGGAGCCAGTCGAGCCGCTCGTCCGGCACGGGGACGGCGGCGGCGTTGGGCCGGTCGGCCCGGGCGGGGTCGGCGGCGGAGTCGATCGCCCCTTCGGAGAGGGCGTCGAAGAGGCACGTCTTTCCCGACAGGGGGAGTCCGGCGAGGGCGATAGTCACGGGTGCCTCCAGTGGCGGCCAGCCGGCGCATGATTGAGCGCGGCGGGTCTCCGGACCCACCGGGCAGAAAAGGGCTGCATCGCGGCGGGTGCGGAGACCCGCCGCGCCGGAAGTAGCGTTGTCATGCTAATCGGTTTCCCCGCGGCGCTCGGCGTCCGCCTGGTCGAAGGCCTGCCCGATCTTCGCCAGGATGGCCGAGAGGTTGGCGAGGTCGCGGTTGGTGAGCGACTCGAGGGACTGCACGCTTGCTTGAATCTTGCTTCGGCGATAGGCGTCGACGGCGCGGCGGCCCTTGGGGGTGATGGAGACGTCGATCTTGCGTTTGTCGTCGGGGTTGATGGAGCAGATGACGAGTTTCTCGTCGTACCGCTGCTCCAGGGCCTTAAGGATGCGCGACATCTGGGCGGGGAGGACGCCCACGTGTTTTCGAAGTTCGCCGACGGTCATCGCCTCGGCGTCCTCGAGGGCGTCGAGGGCGAGGAACTCCGACTCCGACAGGTCGTAGCCGCCCTTGA
>CAZNYC010000134.1:3211-10897 GCA_964577175.1 uncultured Anaerolineales bacterium | reverse complement strand
CGCGGAACACGGTTTGACGAGCAAACCGTGGCACGTGCGTATTCGCGATGCGCGCTTGCCCGGCCGCCCGTTCCCGTTACAATACCCGCCATCCCGCACCCGCCGGCCCCGTGACGGAGCGCCCATGACCCTGCTCGGCCTCGACATCGCCATCTGGATCGTCCTGGCGGTCTACTTCGCGGGCATGCTGCTGGTGGGCTGGTGGAGCAAACGCCAGGCGTCCGACTCCGAGGGGTACCTGCTGGGCGGCCGGCGGTTCGGCACGCCCATGATGGTGATGCACGCGTTCGGGGCGGGCACGAATCCGACGGACACGGCCGGCACGATCAGCAAGACGATGACGGCGGGCGGGGCCGGCATCTGGGTCTCGTGGATGTGGATGTTCGGCACGCCGTTCTACTGGCTCATCGCCCCGGTGGTGCGGCGGATGCGGTACCTGACGCTGGCCGACTACTTCCGCGAGCGGTTCGGCCGCGGCGCGGCCGTCCTCTATACCGTGATCGCGAGCGTGGGGATGACCGTCTTCTTCGGCGGCGTGCTGCTGGCGACCGCCCGGACGGCCCAGGGGATGATGGGCCCCGCCGCCGCCCCCGAGCCCGGCCAGGCCGTGGACTGGTGGTTCTTCGGCATCCTGGTCGTCACGACGGCCGTCTTCGTCCTGTACGGATACTGGGGCGGGATCGTGGCGGCCATTCGGACGGACATGGCGCAGGGGCTGATGATCATTGCCCTGTCGTTCCTGGCCATCCCGCTCGCGCTCCAGATGGAGGAGGTGGGTGGCCTGGACGGCATGGGCGCGGTCCTCCGCCAGGCCGATGCCAACTACGTCCGCCTGTTCCACCCGGAGCAGTTCGACCTGGCGGCGATCATCGTCCTGTGCATCACCGCGCCGCTGACGGCCCTGGCGCTGCCGCATCTGATGAGCGTGACCTCGGCCGGCCGGACCGAATGGGAAGGGCGGATGGGGTTCGCCGGCGGCAACCTGCTGAAGCGGATCTGCACCATCGGCTGGAGCGTGCTGGGGCTGGCGTGGCTCGTCTACCTCATCCAGACGGACACGGTCATCGTGCCGGACGCCGCCTTCGGCGACTGCATCCGGCACCTGCTGCCGCCCGTGCTGCAGGGGCTGATGCTCGCCTGCGTCATGGCCGCCTCGATGTCCTCCGGCGACGCCGTCCAGGTGACCGTGGCGGGCCTGTTCACGCAGAGCCTGTACGGGGAGTACATCCGGCCGGGGGCGACCGACCACGAGCGGTACCGGTTCACGCGGCGGATGGGGGTGGTCATCATCCTCGTCTCGCTCGGCTTCGCGGTCCTCATGCGGAACGACCTGGTCAAGATGGTGCTCGGGTATTTCAATATCCTGGCGATGGTGGGCATCTCGACGGCGATGGGGATCCTGTGGCGGCGGATGAATCAGGCGGGGGTGTTCGCGAGCGCCCTCTCGGCCAGCGCCGTCTTCCTGGGCCTGCGGGTGGCGGAGGCGGTGGAGGTCGTCCCCGCCGTGCCGATGGGCCTGAAGTTCGGCCTGCCGCTGGTGGCCGGCGTTGTCTTCGGCATCGTGGGCAGCCTGCTGACGCGGCCGCCGGACCGGGCGCGGGTGGAGCGATTTTTCACGCGCATCTACACGCCCGTGGGGCAGGAGGACCGGCTCGAATTGCCGCTTGCGGAGGCCGTGCCGGAGCGGGACCGTCTCCTGACGGCGGGCGGGCTGTTCATCGTCAAGCCCAGCCGCCAGTCGTGGGTCGGTTTTCTCGTGACCCTGGCCATCTGCCTGGCGTGCCTGGCGACGATGCTGTGGATTCTGTGGTAACGACCGGGAGAGCATTCCGCGCGGTGGTCTTTCCGGACCACCGCGCCGATCACGGAGGTGCCACGGTTTGCTTGTCAAACCGTGTTCTGGTACCGGCAGTCACGGATTGGCAAGCAATCCGTGGCACCCGGCGCCTCGCCCTGGCGGACAAGCCGCCCGTGGCATCCGATGCCGCCTGCTGGAAGGAACGCCGCGATGCAACCCATTCAGCGCATGGAGACCGTCCTGGCGGGCGAGGCGCCCGACCGCTGGCCGTTCGTCCCCTCCATCTACGAGCACGGGGCCACGCTCCTCGGCCGCGGGCCCACCGAGGTCAGCCGCGACGCCGGCCTCATGGCCGAGGCCGCCCTGGAGGGTTACCGCGCCTACGCCCACGACCTCGTCACGGTGGGCATCGACATTTATAACATCGAGGCGGAGGCGATGGGGTGCCGCCTGAGCCGGCACGGCTCCGAGCCGGGCATCCCCGGCGTCGTCACGCATCCGCTCGCCGGGCCCGAGCCGCCGGACGCCGGGGCGATTGCCATCCCGAAGCCGGGGCCGGAGAACCGCCTGGGGCTCATCACGGAGGCGTGTGAGCGGGTGGTCGACGCCGTCGGCGACGAGGTCTGGGTCTACGGCTGCATGGGCGGGCCGTTCAGCCAGGCGGTGGAACTGCGCGGCTACGACGATTTCATCATGGACATCGTGACGCGCCCCGAGGCGGCCCACGCCCTGATGGAGCGGGCGACGGCCCTGGCGACGGAGCAGGCGGAGCGACTGTCGCGCGCGGGCGCGGGTATCTACCTGTACGAATCGTGGGCGACGATTCCGCTCATCAACCCGGCCATCTTCGGCGACTACGTGGTGCCGTACAACCGCACGGTCATCCGGGCGATGCGCGAGCGGTTCGACACGCCGCCGCCCGCCATCATCATGGGCGGCAACATTACGATCCTCATCGATTTCTTCATCGAGGCCGAAAGCGCGCTGGTCGTCTGCGACCACAGCGCCGACTTCGGCCTCATCCGCGAGCGGACGGACGGCAAGCCCATCATCGTCCGCGGGTGCGTGGATCCCAAACGCATCGAGGCGGCCGATTGGGACCACATCGCCCATGCCGTCGCGACGCTGGCGGAGAAGGCGGCCGGCATGGCCAACTTCGTGTGGGGCTGCGGGTGCGTCTCGTACCACACGCCGCGCGAGGCGGTCCTGACGTTCAAGGACCTGTGCCTCTCGGCGGATGCGTCGGGGGGATGACAGCCGCGCGGCACGGCGCGTTTCGAGCCGGCCGCGGAAGCGGCCGGACAGTCTCGTCCGCCGTGGCATGTGCCATGCCGGATGATAATGACCCGCTGCTCCCGCAGCGGGCTCGGGGCGCGCCCGGCCTGTCGCGTCGACCTTCGGTCGACGGGGCAACGGGCGCGCGATGCGCCGGCCGCGCGGTTACGGCAGCGCCCCCTCGCCGGCCTTCACTTCTCGCCCCTTCACGATGATGTGTGCGACGGGTTTGCCGGCCTTGTCGAACCGGACGGCGGCGAGGTCGGCGTCGGCGCGACGATTCCCGGAAGCCACGGCGCCGGTGTCGCGGGTCCGCAGCAGGACGGTGACGCGGCCGCCGGCGAGCGCGGCCTCCAGGGCGTACCCGCCGTCGATTTCCTTCAGCGCGGCGTCCGTCGGCGGCGTCTCGCCCTTGCGATGGGGCCGGAGGAGCGTCACGAACGCCGCCTGACGGACCGGCTTCGTCTCGGCGGTCAGGTGCCACTCGGTGAGTTTGACGCGCGGCCGTGGGGGCGGGTCGAACTTATTGGTCTGCGACACGTCTAGCCCCTTCGGGGCGAGGATGGCCGCCCGGCACGCCGCCTTGCCGTTCGCGATACGGATATCGCCCTGGCCCTTCACGTCCATCTCCGTCGGGGCGTGGAGCCAGAACCCGAGCGGCTTCGGCTCCGGCCCAGCGACGCGGTCGAAGAGCACGACGAGGCCGGGCTTCACGAACAGGATGTGGCGGGTGAATCGGTCGAGCCGTCCCTCGTAGGCCGGTGCGGCCTCGCCCGCCACATAGTCGAACGCATCGGAGGTATGGAAGCCGAGGATCTCGCCCCGTGCCGCGGCAGAGTGTTTCTCCTGTCCCTCGCCGCCCACGGTGATGCAGTTGGTGGACTTCGTGTGCCACATCCAGTTGCGGTGATGTTTGCTGCCGTAGATGTCGCGCCGGCCCGTGCGGATGAGGAGCCGCTCGCCGAACGCGTACAGGAGGAACGAGTTGTTTGACTCGTACCCGTGGCTCTGGGTGCCGAACGGGCTGGACTTGAAGATGACCTCGACGTTTTCGCGGGCGTCCTTCAGGGTCGTGTTGAGCATCGCCTGCCCCGTGCCGCGGAAGCATCGGGAGGAGGGCAGGGCGTCGGGCGGCCTGGCCTCGACCGCGGGCAGCCGGCCGCGCGCGAAACGGATGTACGCCCCCTCGTGGGCGTAGCCGCCGGAGTACGCCGGCCCGCCGATCGCCTCCACGTACCACTGCCAGTGCGGGTTCTGGGCCTGGGCCGCCAGGACGGTCATCAGCCGGCGGTTGTCGCGGGCCCGTTTCCGGGCGCAGAGGTCGCCGAAGCCGCCGCCGCGGGTGCCCGGCGGCTGGAGGTACATCGGGTAATACCCCACCTTCGAGAAATAGGGTTTCTTGAATGCGTCCACATCCATGGCCACGCGCATGGCGTCGGCCCACCACGTGAACCGGTGGATGTAGGAGCGCCAGTACGAGACGCCCTCGTGCCAGCCGCCGTCGGCGTCCGACCACACGGGATAGACGTTGTAGAAGACGTTCATGGCCAGCCAGAGCCACTCCTCGGCCTCGGGGATGTCGCCGAGGAAGGCCAGGCCCACCTCGCCCAGGAAGTGCCAGGCCCGGTTCCGGTGGCTGCCGTACGGTTTCCAGATGTGGTAGGAGGCCATGTGTTTGTACATTTCCTCGCCGCGGACGGCCATGACCTTGTGGCACCGCTCGCGTTCGGCCTCGCTCAGGTGCCCGTGCAGAAAGGTGTAGGCGCGGGCGAAGTAGTAGGCGTACGGCATGCCGGCCTCGTCGTTATAACGGTAACCGGTGGCGCCCTTGGGGTCCCACCGGGCGCAGGCGAGGAGGAGGCGTTTGCCGAGGTCGGCGTAGGCCGCCTTCCCGCTCAGGTGCCAGGCGAAGCCGAGGTTCGCCGCCCCGCCGAGGGCCCGGATGGTGTAGGTGCGGTTGCCCCACCAGATGCGGCGCCACTGTTCGCTCTTGCGTTCGCAGTCCTTGGGGTACTTGGGCGGCTCTTTCGTATCGGGCGGGTTCTTCAGGAGACCGTCGCAGTGCTTCAGGAGCGCTGCGTAGTCGTCCTTCAGGTCGCCCCGGGCGAGGCGCCGCATGGCGTCCAGCCCCTCCGGACGGACGAACAGGCGGGGGTGCTTCGTGGGCACGCGGCCGAGGAGTTCGTTCCGCGGCGGCATGGGGAACGCGACGGCGCCGGTCTCGATGCGGAACGGGCGGGCCGTGCTCCACGCGCTCACCTCGCCTTTCTTGTCGACGAAGCGGAACCGCCACCGATACGAGCCCTCCGGCAGCGTCTTCGGCGGGCAGTGGCAGTTGTAGCGCTCGACGCGGGTCTCGTACGCCGTCTGCTCGAACCGGTCGTCGCGCGCCACCTGGAGGTCGTAGGCGACGGCGTTCTTCTGCGGCCGCCAGACGAAGGCGGGCGGGTTCGTGGGACTCGCCTCGCCGGGCACGGGATGAAAGCCCCATTCGCCCGGTTTGCCGGGCCGGTCGTCGACCTTCATCGCCTCCGCCCCCGTGACCGGGCAGGCGGCGGCAAGAAAGAGCAGGGCGGTCAGCGTCAGCAGCGGTCGGTGGGGCATGGCGGATTCCTCCGGATACACGCGTCAGGTCGGAGGTTGACGATAGCGGATGCGCGGAAGAGGTTCCAGGAGTCTTTTTTGCAGTGCCTTCCGGAAACGGCGCACCCGCCGCGATAACGCTTGCATGGCCGGGGCGCCTGGGGTAGGCTAGGACGGGAAGTGGGCCAGAGACGTTTCGCGTGAAAGGGGCATCAGGAGGAGCACGTCATGTCACGACTCAGTCGCCGAAGGTTCATGAAGCAGTCCCTCGCCGCGGCGGGGACGGCGTTCGTCGTCAGCCACGCCGGGCACCGTGTGCTGGGGGCCAACGACCGCATTAACGTGGCCGTCACCGGCTGCGGCGGCCGGGGCGGGCACCACCTCGGCCAGTTCCTCAAGTCCGACGGGTGCGAGGTCACGTGGTGCGTCGACCCCGACGACAAGCGAGCCGAGGCCGCCGCCGACAAGGCCAAGAAGTCGCAGGGCAAGACGCCCAACACCACCCGCGACATCCGCAAGGCCCTCGAGGACAAGAACCTCAATGCCTGCACCTCTGCCACGACGAACCACTGGCACACGCTCCAAACGATCTGGGCGGTCCAGGCGGGCAAGGACATGTACGTCGAGAAGCCTGTCACGCACCGCGTGCACGAGGGCCGGGTGTGCACGGACCTGATCGCCAAGTCCGACGCCATCGTCCAGGTGGGGATGCAGCGGCGGTCGAGCAGCGGCTGGGCCAAGTTGGCCGAACTCACCCGCTCGGGCAAACTCGGCAAACTGAAGGTCAGCCACGGCATCGCCTCGAAGCCGCGCGGCGGCATCGGGCACAAGAAGATCGAGGACCCGCCCCCCTGGCTCGACTGGAACCTGTGGGTCGGCCCCGCGCCCATGCAGCCGTACCACGGGAACCTCGTCCACTACAACTGGCACTGGTTCTGGGATTTCGGCAACGGCGAGATCGGCAACCAGGGCGTCCACCAGATGGACGTGGCCCGCTGGGCGCTGGCCGATGCCACTTGGCCCACCTACGTCATGTCCGTCGGCGGTCGCATCAAGTGGGATGACCAGGGCGAGACGCCCAACGTCCAGATGACCGTGTTCCGCTACGACGACGGCCGGATCCTGTTCTTCGAGAACTGCAACCTTGTGAGCGGCAAGACGCGCCGCGTGAGCAACGACTTCATCTACGAGAAGGGCAAGGTCATCGACACCGGCAAGTTCAAGCCGGCCGAGGGCAGCGACGTCGAGAAGATTCCCAGCGTGGATGTGAAGATGGGTCCGGGCGGCGGGCACTTCGGCAACTTCATCGCCGCCATGCGCAGCCGCAAGAAAGAGGACCTTAACGCCCCGTACGAGGAGGGGCGGCTCTCGTCCGGCCTCTGCCACCTCGGCGAGATCTCCTGGTGGCTGGGCAAGGAGCGGACCTGGAGCGACGTCAAGGACCCGTTCGACGACGATTACGCCAACGAGCAACTCGACCGGCTCAACAGGCAACTGAGAGAGAACCAGGGCCTGGACCTCTCGAAGTGCAAGATGCAGGTCGGTGTGGCGATGACGTTCGATCCGAAGACCGAGAGGTTCGTCGACGCGCCGGCGAAGGCGAACGAGATGCTCCGCCGTCCGCCCCGGCCGCCGTTCGACGTGCCGGATAGCGCGTAACGACAGCCGCGGGCTGCGAACCGCGAGCCACGGCGAAAAGACGAAGCGCGGTGGGCAGGACTGCCCACCGCGCTTTTCTTGCCAGCGAGTTCCGCGCGGCGGGCCTTCCGGCCCGCCGCGTTGTTTTACTCCCTATCCCCTGGCGGGAGAGGGTAGGGTGAGGGGGGTAAGAAGCCACAGGCTACAAGCCGCAAGCATAAAGCCGAAAACGGCCTCCCTCCAGGCGGTTTCGGCAATGCCTACCGCACCGTTCTCGTCTTCAGGTCCCTTCGTATTCTGGAAATCAGGCCCCAGAGGGTGCGGGCCGCCTCGGCCTTCGCTTCAAGAAGGCGCTTGGCGTCTACAGGCTTGAGGTATCCCAGACGGGCCGC
>CAZNYC010000134.1:0-3111 GCA_964577175.1 uncultured Anaerolineales bacterium | reverse complement strand
TCGCTTCAAGAAGGCGCTTGGCGTCTACAGGCTTGAGGTATCCCAGACGGGCCGCCAAAGTCGAGCAGGTAGTCCGCTTCTTCGAGAGAGGTCTCCGCGCGGGATTACTTCCACGTGGCGCGCGGCGGCTTCCCGAAGTCCCCCCACCGCTCGGCCACGTTCGCCGCCTTCTCGTCGCCGCGGTGGAAGTAGATGCGGTACCGCTGCCGGAGGGTCTTGCCCTCGCCGAGCGTATAGTCCCCGTTCTCCTTCCCCCGGGTGAAGTGCGACAGGCCGAACGGGTTGGCCGTAAGCAGCCCGTACGTGCGGGCGTGCCACGTCGTCGGGTGCCGCAAGTTCTCCGGGTGATCGAAGATGGCGTACCCGAGCCGTTTGCCGTCCACCGGGCCGTTGGCATCGACCCAGGCGGCCTTCTTGCCCCAGGCATCGCCGCCGGTCTGCCCCTGGTCGTTGACGAGTCGTCCCTTGGCGCCGCCCTTGCCGTCGTGGCGGAACTCGGGGCGCATCCGCGTGGCGCACAGGCCGCCCTCCTTCGTGTCGCCGAACTCCACCTCGCCGTATTTGGCCTCGAAGGCCAGGTCCATGTCGAGCATGCGATGGTCGGGCGGCAGGTTCCAGATGCGGACGGTCCGCGTCTCGGCCATGACGGGCTTCTTGTCCCTGGTGGTCCAGTCCAGCCGCTCGCGGAACCAGCCGACCACGGGCCCGCTTTCGACCTTCTCGAACTCCCGGTGGACGATCCAACCCGCCTTGCCGCTGATGGACCAGTTGTCCACACCGTTCACGTTGCCGTGGGCCACGTAGATGCTCGTGTGGTGCGGATGGTCCTTGGCCACGTTGTCCGGAATCGGCTCGTCCGTGAGGGGGTACGGGCGGGTCATCGGCGTCTGGTCCGGCCCGTAGACGGGCCAGAAGTACGGCCGCCGCAACTGGTGGCCGGCCGGTTTCGGGTTCGTGAACCGGTAGACGGTCAGCGGCTTGCCGGCGATGGCGATCGCGACCGTCTTGTCGGTTTCCTTCAGGGTGACGGCATCGGCGGGCTTATCGCCCTTGCCGGAGACCAGGGTGAACGTGCGGCTCTTGCCGGCGGCGAGTTCGTCCACGATGAAACACAGGTGGCCGTCCACCACCTGGCACGGCACCTGCTTGCCGTCGGCGGAGAGCCAGGACGGGACGGGGCCGTCCGGCGCCTTGACCATGACGGGGGCGCAGACGCGGTCCTGGTCGCCGGCCTCGACGACGAGGGACTTTGCGGCGGCCGTGGCGGCGGGGCCCGTGCAGGCCGTTGCCAGGACGGCGGCGGTGCACAGCAGACACGCAGCGAAACGCGGGATGGGGCGGGTGTGCATGGCTCTCTCCTCGTATACGGGTGTGAGCGGAGTACTCCAGCGGGTTTAGGATAGACCGGGCCCTTGCGGCTGTCAAGAAAAGCGTGTAGCCTGACGGGCGGTCGGTCGGCGTATTCGCGCCGTCGGATGTCTGCGCGGTGGGCAGTCCTGCCCGCCGCGCGGTGCCCAAGACTGGGCACCGCGCAACGCCGCGTTATGCTGTGTGTGTGGCCCGGCCGGGAGAACGCGGGCCGGTGTGGCGCACGGCCGGACAAGGCCGGCCGTGGCACAGGCGTTTGAGGATGGTCTGAGGAGACAAGGCGATGCGAAAACCGATCACCCGACGGCAACTCCTGCGGCACACGGGCGCGGCGGCAGCGTCGGCCGCCGTGTGGTCGGCGGCCGCCCGGCGGGCTGCCGGGGCCAAGTCCTCCGGCCGAGACGTCTGGCCGTTCTACGCCTTCGACAACGGCCTGGGCTCGGTGCCGAAGATCGAGGACAAGGTCCGGCTCCTGAAGGACCTCGGGTACGTGGGCGTCGAACCGCACCTCGGCCACGCCCGTCTGCCTCAATGGATCGAGGCGCTGGACAAGCACGGCCTCTCGCTGAACGCCGTCTACACGGTGCCGATGCTCGAGAAGCCGATGGATCCGAAACTGCCCGAGTCCGTCCGCCGCATGAAGGGCCGGCCGGTGCGCATCGAACTCGCCATCCGCAGCAAGACCCACAAGCCGTCCGACCCGGCCGGCGATGCCAAGGCCGTGGACCTCGTCAAACGCGTCAGCGACCTCTGCGCCGACACCGGCCCCGTCGTCTCCATCTACCCGCACACGGGGTTCTGGACCGAGCGCGTGGAGGACGGCGTGCGCCTGGCGAAGAAGAGCGGCCGGGAGAACGTCGGCACGAACTTCAACCTCGTGCACTGGCACTGGGTGCGGCAGACGCGGCCGGTGGGCGAGGTGCTGAAAGAGGCGGCCCCGCACCTGTTGAGCGTGACCATCAACAACGGCCGGCGCGACAAGCGGACCATCACCCCGCTGGATCAGGGCGATTACGACCTCGTCGGTTTCATGACGAAGGTCAAGGCCGCCGGCTACACGGGGCAGGTGGGCCTGCAGTGCTGGAGCATCAAGGCCCCCGCCGAGGACCACCTGGCCCGGTCGATGAAACGGTGGCGCGAGATTCGGGCGAAGGTGCTGGGGTAGGCGTGCCGTGGCTGCTTGTGCACGGCCACCTTCTGCGAAGTGTGCTACGTGGTGCGCTCGCGCGGGGGAGGCGTGGTGATCTTGTGCCCGCTCTGTGCTTCGCGTTTACGCGCGTCTTCCGCAATGGCGCGAACGTCGAAATCGAAGGACGCCGCGTTTTCCTCGCGGCGTTTCCGGACCTCCGCGACAATCGGATCTTCTTTCATGTTCAAACTCCCATCAATTCCGCGGGTGTGCAGATAACCGGCGGCTCCAGTCCCTGGGAGCGCACGTGCCTTGCCACGTCTCCGACGAGTTCCGCATTGGCAAGGTGGCGGCAGTTCCAGGTCAGGAGGATGTCCAACTCGTGCGCCGTCGCCAGGGCCACGTGCAAGGTGTCCGCGGCCGCTTTGCGCGGCATAAGCCCCGCTTCGACGATGCTCTCTGCAAGGGCCGTGGCCTCCTCGGTAACCGGCACTTGTGGCAGGCCATGCAGCAGATTAACCCTACAACGCTAAGTCGGCCATTTGCGCGGTGGGTCTGCGCACCCACCGCGCTCGAAACGGCCTTTTCAGGGCTGCGCGGCGCCTGCGGAGACC
>CAZNYC010000133.1:5465-11147 GCA_964577175.1 uncultured Anaerolineales bacterium | reverse complement strand
GTCATTCTGAGGCCCGCGTGCGGACCGGGGGGCGCACGCCGGGTTGTCATTCTGAGGCCCGCGTGCGGGCCGGGGGGCGCGGTCCGGGTTGTCATTCTGAGGCCCGCGTGCGGACCGAAGAATCTCGCCGTGGTTGTGTTGTCTTTGGCGTTCGCACGGCGAGACCCTTCGCTTCGCTCAGGGTGACAACCTTGGCGTCCACGCCTAGCGCGGCGGACCGGGAGGCCCGCCGCGCGGAACCCTCAGCGGCGCTCACGGCGCAACGACCTCCTCCCTCGCCACCCGCCGCTCCTTCCCACGGAACCGCACGCGCGGGTCGCCGAAACCGTGCCAGAGGCGAACCTTGCCCGACTCGGCGAGCGGCCGTCCGTCCAGACTCCGCAGCGTGACGAGCGGCGGGTCCTCGTACGCGAGCCCACCGTAGGCGGAGGCGTGGAAGGCCACGAACGTCGGCGACTCCACCAGGAAGCCGCAGGGCGGCAGGACCACCTCGCCGCCCACCGCCGAGCGGAGCCGGTACGGCGTCTCGCCCATGTTGACGACCGCCGTGACGGCGTCCGGGCCGCTGCCGAAGACGGACCGGATCACCTGCCGGTCGTCGGTGAGGAACGCATGGTCCTCCATCGGCAGGCGGGCGGTGAGTTCGTTCAGCGGCGAGAGGACCTCGTAGGTGTTCTTGACGAAGACGTCGAGGGGGTGCATGCCGTCGGCCCAGCCGCCGCCCGCGCGCGTGAAGAGGGCCGGGTCGCCGCCCGTCTCGCGCCGCGCCGGCTCCAGCGGTTCGAAGGTGACGGCGTCGCCCTTGACCGTGAGCCGCCCGACCGTGTACCGCTGCTCGCCGTCGCTCTCGCCGATGAGGCTGCCGCGGCCGAGCGAGCGCCTGGCGTAGAAGCCGACGCGGACGTCGAAGGTGCCCTCGCGGCCCATCGGCACGGTGACGGTGTGGGGCCCGTCGGCGAGGTCGCCCTTCTTCCATGATGTCATGGGCGGCTTGGCGTCGTGGTCGTTCTGGAACTGGATGTCGCCGCCGCCGTCAGTGAAGTGGACGAAGATGCGCCAGTCGTTGCCGACCTCGCCGTCCACCTGCCAGTGGTACGTGATGCGGAACCGCCGGTTGCCGAGGGGTTCGACCTCCGCCGCCCGCGGGTGCACGGGCACCGGCCGCGGCCTGCCGGACCAGTCCTTCCAGTACAGGCCGCGCGGGATGTTGTGATGGTGCATCGGCCGGCCGATGCGCACGTGGTGCAGCACGTACCTGGCCGCCCGGTGGATGTCGTACCCGTACTTGCCGTACGCCTGGATGCAGGGCCGGTAGACGATCTCGAAGAGCGGGACGGGCACGGCCCCGAGTTTCCCGAGCAGGCCCTTGTTGTGGTAGTAACCGCCCGAGACCCCCGTGATGCCCTCGAAGAAGTCGGCGTGGGGGATGCCCCACTCCCGTCCGCACTCGCTGCCGAACGAGCCGAAGAGGCCCCGGGCGTAGTCCGAGAGGGCCTGCTTCCAGTGCATGTCGGCGGCGCGGGTCAGGGGATGGTCCTCGGCGAAACATTCCTGGAGCCCCGCCGCGAAGGTCGTGTCGATGAAGTAGGAGTCGGCCCCGGTCAGGTCGCGGACGGCGGGCAGGTTCTGCGGCCGCCTCGCCAGTTCCAGGGCCTTCTTCGAGCACGTCAGGTACGCCCGTCCGCCGGCCCATCGGCCGCCCCGGGCCAGGCTGCCGTCCGGGCGGCGCATCAGGTACGCTTCGTCCCAGGAGGGCGAATCGCGGTACATGTCCTGGTAATTGTCGTGGAGCGAGAGGACGTAGCCGAGGTCGCGGATGCGTTTACACGCCGCCGCAAACGCCTCGTTGCCGCCGCACTCGGGCGCCGCCGGCAGGATGTCCGGGTGCTGGTTGTCGTAGCCCCGGCGAATCCATCCGCCCATGATGAAGAGAACGCGGTCGAGGGCCAGGTCGTGCTTCAGGTGCTCGGCCACGCGGGCGGCCTCGTCGAAGGTCCAGTTGACGCGGACGGACCGCTCGCGGGTGCTCGCCTCGTTCATCCGGCGGGTGAGCATGGACCAGAGTTTGTAGTTGACCGCCCCGAAGTACCCGGCCCGGTCGGGGTTCTCCGCGAGTTTCGCCTCCCACGGGACGAACCAGCCGTCGCGTTCGGCCTCGCGCCGGTAGGCCTTGGCGACGGCCACAACGTCACCCTTGCCCAGAAGCCGCACGCGGAGCCGGCGCGCGGTCTTCCGCAGGACGAACGAGCAGCCGAGGACGCCCCGGCCGGCCAGGCTCCCCTTCCCCGGCTGCCGCGCTACGTCCACCGCCACGTACGGGTCGTCCCAGGTCACGAGCGCGGCCGCGCCCGCCTTGACGACGCCGACCATCGCCATGTGGCACCCCTCGTAGGCGTAGGTGTCGAAGCGGTGGCGGAAGTCGGGCCCCGACTCGGCGGGGATGAGGAGCCCCTCGCGCACGGGCACCGCCACGCCGCCCGTCTCGGCATCGGTCACCCACAGGGCGTCGAGCAGGCGGAGGCGGTGGACGCGGGCGGCGTCGGAGGCGGTCCACTCGAGGGCGAACGTCTCGTCGGCCTCGGCCGAAACGGTGACGCGGACGTGGAAGTCCTGGTTATCCGGGATGGGGTGGAAGGTCAGTTCAAGGGCCGGCGCGTTTTTTTTTACGTCGCAGGGGCCGAGCGGCACGTCGTGCACCTTGCCGCCGGCCTCCACCTGGACGCTGCCGAAGCGCCGGGCCCCCGGCCGCGAGGTCCACACGTCGCCCGCCGGGCCGGTCAACGTGCAGGCGCCCGTGGCCGGATCGACGGCGAAGCGGGCCCGCCCGGCGGTGAGCGTCGCGCGGCGGGGGGCGGCGGGGGCGGCGACCGCGCCGCCGATTGACGAGCACGTCGCGCTGAAAACGGGCACCGGGCGCCGGGACTGCTGCTGCGCCTTCTTCTCACGCTCCAGGGCCTCGCGAACCTCCCGGCTCCGGTACGGCGGACGGCCGCGCACGATCTTGGCCAGCAATTGGAGGAACCGGTACTTCCGGAGGCTGTTGGGCTTCCAGTCCACCGGCGGTGTGTCCAGGCCCTGGTGGAACCCCTCGCCCGGCCGGCGGTAATCGTGAAACCCCCACCCGGCATAGGCGAGGGCAACGGTCGTCAGGTTGTTCTCGTCCGACTCGAAATCGTAATGGTCGTCCTGGTTGAACAGAATGGGTTTCTTCGGGTCGGCCATCCGGTTGCGGGTGTATTCGACGAGGCGGCGGATGCGGGCCGGGTCGTCCACCGTCCGGCCGTGCAGCAGGGCGAAGTCCGATGCGCGGAGCAGTTTCCGCGGCGGCAGGACGCCCCCGCCCATGCTGGCGCCGGCGAGCAGCCGGCCCGCCGGCGACTCCACCTTCTCCGCCGACCGCTCCTGCACCCGCTGGACGAGTTCATCCACGCGGTCGTCGGTCAGGATCTCGTGATCGTAATGCCTGTCGCTGCACGCGCTGGAAACCTCGATCAGCACGTTCGTGTACTTGCGCTCCAGGAGCCAGTCGACGACGGCGTCGACGGCCCGGATGACCGACCGCTCGTCCCACACGTGCTGGTCCTGGCCGGGGCTGAACAGGCCCAGGAACACCACCCAGCGGCGCTCGTCGGCGTAGTCGAGGACCTTTTCGAGGCGGTCCATGTAATCGGCCCGCAGTCGTCCCTCGCGGGTGTAGGCGGAGTTGATCCACGGCTGCGCCCCGCCGGGGCCGCCCTCCGTCGCCCCGCCCTGGAGGTTCACCGTGAAGGCGACCACGCCGCTGCGGCGCCAGTACGGCAGGGCGTCGAGGAAGGCGCGGGTGTTGCGTTCGGGGTCCCACGGCCCGTCCGGGTAGGCCCAGCGGGACCGGGCCTGCGGGTTCAGGTCGTCGAAGATGGCGTTGACGGCCCGGACGTTGAAGAGGAGCCCCTCGATTTTGTGCTCCTTGGCGTCCTCCCCTTCCCCTCGCTTCAGCACGCGGCCGCGGTACGTCGGATGCTTGTTGACGAGGAACGCCTGCTCCTCGATGGCGACGACGGTCTCGCGTTTGATTTCGTCCTCGCCCTCGCCGAGGAGGGCGGGATCGATTTCGGGGATTGCGTCCTGGGCTTCCTGCTCCTGCCCCCCGCCGGCCGGACGCGCCGCCGCGCACGCCGCCGGCCGCAGCGCCGACCCCATCAGACCCGTCACGAGGACGATCGCATAAACCAGCAGCCGTGGGCGATGCATGGCGGGTTCCCCTTCGGAAGAACCGGGACGTGCCTCCCCCGGTCACGTGCAGAGCGATTATACCGTGCGGCCGAGGCCCGTCGCGACCCCGCGCCCGCACTGATACAACCCGGCGGCCGGGACGCCGGTGTCTTGAAAACCGCCCCGCTCCCCGCGACCACGGTCCCGCGCGGTGGCCCTCCCGGGCCACCGCGCCGAAACCCTGCGCGGCAGGCCGCGAGGCCCGCCGCGCCGAGGCTCCGGGCGACCACGACCGATCGGAAATGACCGGCCGCTTCCGCGGCCGGCTCGCCATGCCCTCGCGCACATACCCATTTTGCTTGTGCCGGTCGGCGCCCTGCCCCAGAATACAGACGCAGGATGGAGCGCCCGGTTCCGAGGAGGCGTAGCGTGAGCAAGGCCGAACAGACCACGGGCGGCACCGCGTCGCCGCGCGGCGCCGCCGTCAGCGGGCACACGGCCCGCCTGATGGCCATCGTGGCGGTTAACGTCGCCCTCGTGCTCGGCGTCTTCGTCTACGGGTCGCTGGAAGGCGGCGCCTTGCCGAGCCTCAACGCCGACACGCTGGCCCTCGGCGTGATGCCGGTCTCGGCGGCGATGGCACTGATGCTGGCGTGCCGGCGGATCGATTTCTCTCTGCCGATGATCCTGGCCTTCGCCCTGGCGTTCCAGACGAAGCGGTACATCGTCGTCGGCGATCCGTTCGTGCCCCTGCTGACGACGTGCCTCATCGCGGCGGGGCTGGGGCTGGCAAGCGCGCTGCTGACGTGGCACGGGCGGATCTCGAGCGCCCTCTGGACCGGCATCCTGGCGTTCAGCCTGTGGCTGCTGCTGACCGTGATGGACGTGCCGCGCGCGGGCCCCGGTCCCTGGCCCTGGCCGTGGGCGCTGCTGCTGGTGCTGGCGGTCGTGGCGGGCGGGGCGGCGCTGCTCGGGGCCACGGGCCTCGTGTCCCTGCCCAACATGCCGCCCATCATCCGGACGGGCCTGCGCGGCCTGCCGGGGCTGGTCGCGGCGTGGGTCCTGGCGACGGTGACGTGTGCCCTGGCCTCGCTCTCGAAGACGGCCCACCTGTCGGCCGAGGAGATCCAGGCGGCCTACCCGCAGGTGCTGTCGGCGGCGGTGCTGGGCGGCGGGTTCATCCTTCGCGGCAAATGGGGCGCGCCGACGGCGGTGGGCCTGGCCTGCCTCGGCCACCTGGTGTGGGCGTTTGCGTACGAGACCCGCCTGGCCTCCGAGGCCGCCGACCTCCTCGTCCCCGCCGGGGCGCCGCTGGTGGCCATCCCCCTGTACCTGGGCATCGACTGGCTCATCCGGCGATCGACGGGCGAATCGGCGCCGACGGGGCTGCTGGGATAGGAGTCCAAAGTCTAAAGTCCAAGGTCCAAAGTCCAAGGTCAACAACGCAGACACCGGCCAAACGCGCCCGCCGTTGACTTTGGACTTTAGACC
>CAZNYC010000133.1:0-5365 GCA_964577175.1 uncultured Anaerolineales bacterium | reverse complement strand
TTGGACTTTGGACCTTGGACTTTGGACCTTGGACTTTGGACCTTGGACTTTGGACCTTGGACTTTGGACTTTGGACTGCCTTTCAGAACCGGTTGTAGCGGTTCCCGTTGTCGTCGACGTGTTGGTCGGTCAGGTCGGCGTAGAACTCGCCGGTCACCTCGTTGTACCACCATCCGGCGTCGGCGTCGCCGGGGGGATGGTGCTGGTCGGCCTGGCTTGCGGTGCGGACCGTGGCATTTTTCGTCACGGGGTTGGGAGGCATCTGTTCCAGGTACGGCCCGTAACGGTAATCCTCGTCCTCGGTGTCGGCCACGTCGCCGGCGAAGTTCGTGTACGCGGTCATCTGTTCCGCGAAGGTGTCGCCGTCCGGGAAAGCGTCGTGATGGTTCCGGTAGACCTGGAGTTGGGCGCGGATCTTGGAGAGGTTCTCCTTGAGGTTCGTCTCACGGGAAATGCTGGTCACGCCGGCAATCTGGGGAATGGCGACACCCGCGAGGATGGCCAGAATGATGACGACGATGAGGATTTCGACGAGCGTAAACGCCCTTGCAGTATACTTCATGGCCGGCACCTCGCCTTTCTGCGGGGCGATTCTGTCCCCCAGGGCCGCTGCCCGGCCTCTCTTACAAGCATGCCGGTCGGGCGGACGGTGTCAAATGCTTCGCAGCGCCCCGGCACCCGACCCCATGCCCCGCGTGTAACTCCCTATTCTACAAGGCGTTAGCGCCCTGCCCGGCGGGCGAAATCCACCCTCGCCGCCGACGGCGTTCCGCGACACGGCCGAAAACACCGCCGAAAACCCGGGCCATCCCGCCCGGATTCCGCTTGGAGCGCACGCCCGCCCCCCGTAGCATGCACGTATTCATCGGCACGAAGGAGGCCGTTCATGGAGGCATTTTGGCAGGCTGTGGCCCGTGGCACCGCCGCGGCGCCGTCCGACGACGCGCACGCTCGCCGCGTGGCCGACATGCTCACAACCGCCGTCGGCGCCCAGGTTTACGCCGAATCCGTCGTCGCCGAGGGTGGCGCACTCTACGCCTTGGCCCGGAGCGGGGGGGGCGGCAAGGTCCTCCTGGCGGCCTGGCCCGAGGACCGTCCGCCGGACGCCGCTGAGGCCCTCGCCGGCGACCGGCAGACGCTGGACCTCGGCTTCGACACGGCCCAGGCCGTCCTGGCGCCGTGCACGCCGGCCAACGCGGCAGCCGTGCGGCAACTCCTGCCGTGGACCGCCCCCCAGCCGGTTGCGGGGCGGCCGTCGTTCGGACTCGGCGACCGCCTGGGCCTGGCGACCCCAGGGCACGTAAAGGCCGTCCGCGGCACCGGGTACGTCCCGATGCTCGCGCAGCAGTCCATCCGCGAGATGACCCGCACCGGCCGTTCGCCGCGCGACGTCATGGACGACGCCACCTGGGGCGTCGTCCAGACGGGCTTCCGCGACGGCTTCGGCGCCGATGCCGACCACCTGAAGACCACCGGCGACATCAACACCTGCGCCGAGGTCGGTTTCACGTTCTACACGATCGATCCCGGCGACCACGTGAACAATGCGGCCGACGGAATGGACGGGGCGGCCCTGGCGGAGGCGCTGGACGCCCTGCCCTGGGAGGCGCTGGCCACGACGGCGTCCGACGCGCGGGCCGCTGCGGGCCAGACGGCCGTGGACCTCGCCGGCGGCGAGCGCCTCGTCCTGGACGAAGAAGCCCTGCTGCGGGCCGCCGTCAAATACGGCCGGGCGGTCGCCCACACGGCCGCGCTGTATCGCCACCTGGTGGACCGGCTGGGCGAGGGCGCGTTTGAACTGGAAGTGTCGGTCGACGAGACGGACTCGCCGACCACGCCGGCCCAGCACCTGTACGTGGCGTCGGAACTGGCGCGCCTGGGCGTGCGATGGGTCAGCCTGGCGCCGCGGCTGGTCGGGCGGTTCGAGAAGGGCGTGGACTACCTCGGCGACCTGGAGGACCTGGAGCGGACGTTCGTCCGGCACCTGGCCGTCGCCCGGGCGCTGGGCGATTACAAGATCAGTCTCCACTCCGGCAGCGACAAGTTCAGCGTGTACCGGATGGCCGCCCGGCACGGCGGCGAACGCGTCCACGTGAAGACGGCCGGCACGAGTTATCTGGAGGCCCTGCGGGTGCTGGCCGAGCGGGAGACGGGCCTCTTCCGCGAGATCCTCGGCTTCGCCCGCGAGCGGTACGAGACGGACAAGGCGACGTATCACGTCTCAGCGGACGTGGGGAAGGTCCCGGCTCCGGACGACCTCGGCGACGCGGCATTGCCCGCCCTGCTCGACGACTTCGACGCCCGGCAGGTGCTGCACGTGACGTACGGGTCCGTGCTGACGGCGGACGAGGGCGAGCGGTTCCGCGGCCGGCTGCTCGACGCCCTGCGCACCCACGAGGCGGCGTACGCCGAGGCGCTCGCGCACCACATCGGGCGGCACCTGGCGCCGTTCGTCGAATAACCCATCTATTGAGGGCGGTAAGAGTAAAGCCCTCATTGAGCCAGGCTGTCATTCTGAGGCCCCGCTTGCAGGGCCGAAGAATCTCGCCGTGCCAGTGGCAACAAGGCGAGATTCTTCGTCGCGGCTCCGCCGCTCCTCAGAATGACAACCATAGCGCCGAACGGCCGGCAACGTGCCATCGCCGGCTCAACGCGGCGGGCTCGAACCCGAGCGGCGAATCGCTCACTCCAGCGGCCTGGCATCTTGCCCGGCGCCGCGCCAGGGCGTAGCATACGGGAGGCACGGGCGCAAAGGAGACGGCCATGAAACGGCGTGACTTCCTGAAGGTGTCGGCGGGCACGTTCGCGGTCCTCGCCGCCGGTCCGCGGATTGCGCCCGCCGAGGAGGCGCCCAAGTCAAACGCCGCCGCCCTGCCCAGGCGGCCGTACGGCAAGACGGGCAAGCACCTCTCGATCATCGGGTTCAGCGGCCTGACGCTGGCCCGCATCGACCAGGACCGGACGAACCGCCTCGTCGCCTGGGCCGTGGAGCGCGGGTGCAACTTCTTCGAGGTGGCGGCCGCCTACGGCGACGCGGAGGTCAAACTCGGCCCCGCCCTGGAGCCGTACCGCAAGGACGTGTTCCTCTCGACCAAAACGAAACGCCGCGACGCCGAGGGCGCGAAGGCGGAACTGGAGCGGTCGCTGGCGCGCCTGCGGACCGATCACCTCGACCTCTACCACCTCCACTGCCTCATCGACGTGGAGGAGGACGTGAAGCGGGTGTTCGCCAAGGGCGGGGCATGGGAGGTCGTCGGGCCGGCCCTCGAGGACGGGCGGATCCGGCACGTCGCCTTCTCGGCCCACACGGAGGCCACCGCGCTGGCGGCGATGGACACCTACGATTTCGACTCCTTTCTCCTGCCCATCAACCCGGCGGCGTGGTTCAAGGCCGGTTTCGGCCCGAAGGTGCTGGCCAAGGCGAAGGCGAAAGGCATCCAACCGCTCGCCATCAAGCCGCTCGCCCGGCAAGGGTGGACCCGTCCGCGGAAGGAGCGGAAGGACGAGGCGTTCGGCTGGATGTGGTACCAGCCCGTCAGCGACGCCGAGGAGCGCGACCTCTCCATCCGTTGGGCCCTCAGCCACCCGATTACGTCGCTCATGCCGCCCCACGACGAGACGCTCTGGCGGAAGGCCGTGACGGCCGGCATGGACTACCGGCCGATTGACGACGCGGGGCTTGCGAAAGTCAAGCAACTGGCGTCCGCGCTGAATCCGCTCTTCCCGCGGCATTCCTGAGGCAGACCGGAGGCCACCCCGGTTCCCGCGCGGCCGGGCTCGCGCCCCGCCGCGCAACACCACGTGCCACGGATTGCTTGCCAATCCGTGCCGCGGTCCGGAGAACACGGTTTGACAAGCAAACCGTGGCACCTTCGTGCCCGGCGCGGCGGGTACGGAGGCCCGCCGCGCGGAATACAAACTCACCCTATAGACCGGAGACTGCCACCATGGCCAACCTGCTCTCGAAATCATGTATGCCGGAGGCCGGCTACCGCCAGGTCGTGCCGGTGGGCGAGGAGCCGCTGGAGGCGCTGGGGTTCGGCCTGGCGCGCCTGGCGGCCGGCGAGGCGATGCCCGTTGCGACGGAAGGGTGCGAGTGGACGGTCGTCGTCCTCTCCGGCGCGGTGCGGGCGTACGTGGGCGAGGCGGAACTGACGGCCGGTCCGCTCGGCGGCCGCAAGAACGTCTTCGACGGCAAGGCGTCGGCCGTCTACCTGCCGCCGGCCACGAAAGGCCGCATCGAGGCGCAGGCGCCCGCGCGCCTCGCGGTGGCCCAGGCCCTCTCGGGCAGCGGCGCGGAGCCGACCGTCATCACGCCCGACGACGTGCGCACGAAAACCGTGGGCGCGTACAACTGGCAGCGCCAGGTCCACGACATCGTGGACGGCCGATTGGCCGCGGGGCGGCTGCTCGTCGGCGAAACGTTCAACCGGACGGGGTGCTGGTCGTCCTATCCGCCGCACCGTCACGACGAGGACCGCCTGCCCGTGGAGGCCAACCTGGAGGAGGTATACTTCTTCCAGGTCGACCCGCCTCAAGGGTTCGGCTTCCAGCGGGTGTACACCGACGACCGGGACCTCGACGAAGCCTGCGCCGTGGAGCACGACGACGTGGTCGTCCTGCCGCGCGGGTACCATCCCGTGGCGGCCGCCCCCGGCTACCGCGTGTACTACCTGTGGCTGATGGCGGGCACGGGCCGCACGATGTGCCCGTTCGACGACCCGGCCCACGGGTGGATCAAGGGTCTGGAGACGGTCCTCGGCGAGACGAGACCGGAGGACTGACCCGCCGGGTGGCATGTTCCGGATGGTCCCGCACGGCGGGGCTCCCTGCACACGTGTGGCCCGGCCGGCTTGTCCGGCCGGGAAGAGATATCAACCCGGTTGGACAAGCCAACCGGGCCACACAACCGCGGTTGGCGGGACCCCACCGCGCTCACGGCTTCGCGCACGGCCGGACAAGACCGGCCGTGGCACACACCGCCACGGAGACCTGAGGGTGACACGTTCCACCCGTCGGCGAGTGCTGAAGGCGGCCGGAGGCCTGGCCGTCGCGGCGGCCGGGGCGGCTGCGTACGCCCGCTGGATCGAGCCCGTCTGGATCGAGACGGTCGAGCGCGACCTGCCCGTCCCCCGCCTGCCGGCCGGAGATCACGATTCTGACGCTTCGGACGGGGGCGTCCGGCGCCGGCGGCGCTTCCGGCCCTCCTGGATGAGCCGCCGGATCCACATGCAGGCGGCTACGATTACCATCGGCACGCCGAGCAGGATCGCCAGCGCCACGATGATGACGACGATTTCCCAGACGCCGAGGGTGATGATGGCGGGCGGCGTCATGGGGCTCCCTTCCTGCGATACGTTGCCGC
>CAZNYC010000132.1:0-11153 GCA_964577175.1 uncultured Anaerolineales bacterium | reverse complement strand
GCGAGGCGGGTCTCCGCACTCGCCGCGCTGACCTACGGCCGGAGAAGGCCGGCCGTGGCACGCGATGTTCCTACTCCGTCCGCGGGTCCGTCGGCCGATCGCGGAACACCAGGTACACCGGCACGCCGACCGCCAGCACGCCGACGCCCACCATCGCCCCCAGCCGCGTGTACGCCACGCTGCTGTACAGCATGTAGGTGCACATCAGGCAGAAGAGGATCGGCGTGGCGGGGTAGAAGGGAATGCGGAACGGCCGGGTTACCTCCGGCTCCTTGGCGCGCAGGACGAGGGCCGAGGCGCCCGTCAACAGGAAGAACAGCCAGAACACCGGGGCGGTGTACTCGACCGCCGCCTGGAATCCGGAGCCGAGCGCCTCCTCGAACCCCTCGCCCAGATTCGGCAGGACGATGAGGACGACCGCCACGCCGCTCTGCAGCAGCACCGCCGCCGCCGGCGTGCCGGACCGCCGGCTCCACCGCCCGAGCCACCTCAGCGGCCGGAAGTCTTCGCCCACGCCGCAGATGGCCCGCGACCCCGTCCAGATGCAGGCGTTGATCTGCCCCAGCGCCGCCACCGCCACGAGGATCGTGACGGCCCGCTCGGCCCACGGGCCTCCGACGGCGAGCATGGCCTCGGCGGCGACGGCCTCGGCCGACGCCACCCCGTCGATGCCCAGCACCTGCACGTACGCCAGGTTCGCCGCCACGTACAGGCCCGTCAGCAGCAGGATGCTGCCCAGGAGGACCCACAGGGCGCCGGCCCGTTGGCGTTTCAGTTCGCCGGCCACGTAGGCGGCCTCGTTCCACCCGCCGTAGGTGTACAGGACGAACACCATCGCCAGGCCCAGGGCGCCGAAGCCCGGCCACCCGGCGGCGGGTTCCGCGGCCGCGGCCGGCTCGGCCGGGGCGGGCGCCGAGGCCGCCAGCAGGCCGACGCCGATGATCGCCAGCACGCCCGCCACCTTGACGGCCGTCAGGACGTTCTGCGTCCATCGCCCCGCCCGCAGGCCCACGACGTTGCAGACCGTCAGGGCGACCGTGGCCGCCAGCGCCCAGACGAGCGGCCCGTAGCCGCCCAGCGACAGGACGCGGTCCATGTAGTCGCCGAAGATGTACGCCGTCGCCGCGATCGAGCCCGTCTGGATGACGGTGGTCCGGGCCCACGCGAAAAGAAATCCGATGCCGCGTCCGAACGCGCGGCTCAGGAAGACGTACTCGCCGCCCACCTTCGGGTACGCCGAGGCGAGTTCGGCGTACGTGAGCGCCCCCGCCAGGCACAGCAGCCCGCCGAACGCCCAGACGGCGAGCATCCAACCCGACGAGCCCATGTTGGCTGCCACCAGCGACGGGCTGCGGAAGATGCCCGCCCCGACGACGATGCCGATGACGACGGCCATGGCGTCCAGGACGCCCAGATGCCTGACGGGCCCGACCGGTTCCTGAGCCATCCGGGGCAGGGTAATGGCTGGCGCCTTTCCTCGGGTCCCCCGACCTCGATGGTTGGACGAATGAGCCGCCTATGATGCACAATGAGGCCGCCTGGGACAAGAGGAAGTTGGAGACGGGCGGGAATTCTTCGCGCGGCCGGAGGCGCCTCGCGGGCGGGAGGCCTTCGCGATTCTGTTTTTAACGCAGAGATCGCGGAGAACGACAGAGACCAGCGGGACGAAATAGACTCGCCAACAACATAACCTCTGGTATCTAGAACACGTGAATCGCGACTCTCGCCGTGGGGGCATGCGGGGCGCCGCCGGCGAACCCCATCCTCCCGTTGTTCTCTGTGTTTGCCTTCCTCGGCGTTCTCTGCGTTAAAAACCGATGTGCCGAGATCGCCGGGGCAGGCGCATCGCCCGCCCGCCGTCCCCTCAGAACGTAAACGGCTCGACCACCCGCTCGTTGTACCGGTCCTGGAAGTCGGCCTTGTCCATGGCGGCCAGTTTGATGAGGTCGATGAGCGTGAACACGAGGCTGCCCAGGCAGGTAAGGTTCAGGGCGGCAATCACGAGCCCGTAGCCCCACGAGCCCATGTAGAAGCGGTGGGCTCCAAGGGGGCCGGCCACGAGGCAAAGGATGAGGGCGGTCGTCTTCGACTTGCCCCGGGGGAGGGCGGCGGTCTCGGCGGCCGTTTCGGCGGCAGGCGGTTCGGCAGCGGCTCGCTCTGCCGGGGCCTGCTCTTTCGGAGGGGCCTCTTCGGCTTCCGGCGGCGGTTCGGAAGGGGCCCCGCGCGCCGCCTCCGGCCGTCCGGCGGGGGGCTCGGCTGCGCCCCCTCCCGCCGACGCCTGGGCGGCGTGCCGACGGGCTGCGCCGAGGGCCGAGTCCGCCACCGCCTCCGCCGGCGGCGCGCCGGTTTCCTGGCCGGACGGGGCGGTCGCCGAGCCGTCTTCCGCCTGCCCCCCGGCGGACGCCTTTGGGGGCGGCGCCGGCTGCACCTTGATCGGGTTCCCGCACTTCGGGCACTGGCCCGTCTTGCCGAGGTTCGCGTCGCTCGTCGTGAACCGTGTCTGGCACCGCGGGCAATGGACGTGAATCATGGTCGCCTCCTCCGTGAGCGGGCGGGGCGGGACGCCGGCAGCCATCGGCCGTCGCCCGCCAAGACGCCGCCTCCGACCTTATCGGCCGCCCGCGGGGAAGTCAACGAAAGTCGCCCGCGGTGGACCGGGCGCGCCGGGCGCCGCGGGGTGCTTGCCCATCCGTGCCTGCATTCGAGCAACACGGTTTGGCGGGCAGCCCGTGGCCCCGGCGCACGGCGCGACGGCCCGGTGACCGGGCAGGCCGCGGCCGCGAAGATGAATCCAAACTGCCCTCCGCCCGCTTTGCCGTTGCATCCCCCGACGCCCGCGCGGTAGCATGCCCGGCCGCTAAGCGGCCATTCCCATATCCACCAATCAGCGAGGGGACGCATGCTCGGCAAGATTCTCTCCGCGGGCGTCTTCGGCATCGACGGATACCGGGTCGAGGTGGAGTTCGACGTCCGCAGCGGCCTGCCGGCCGTCGTCGTCGTCGGCCTGCCGGACGCCGCCGTCAAGGAGTCGAAGGACCGCGTCGCCGCCGCCCTGAAAAACTCCGGGTACTCCTGGCCGGACGGCCGCATCACCGTCAACCTCGCGCCGGCCGACATGAAGAAGGAGGGTCCGGCGTTCGACCTGCCGCTCGCCCTGGGGTGCCTCTCGGCCACGGGGCAGATGCTCTCCGACCGGCTGAAGCAGTATGCGGTCGTGGGCGAACTGGCCCTCGACGGGTCGGTCCGGCCCATCCGCGGGGCTTTGGCGATGGCCATGGCCTGCCGGCGGGAGGGCCTCAAGGGGCTCATCCTCCCCGCCCAGAACGCCGCCGAGGCCGCCGTCGTCGCCGACGTCGAGGTCGTGCCCGTCCGCGCCCTGGCCCAGGCCGTGGGGTTCCTGACCGGCGACCTGCCCGTCGAACCGTGCGCCGTGGACCTGGAGACCGTCTTCGAGGAGGCCCGCGGCGACGAGGTCGACTTCGCGGACGTGCGCGGCCAGGAACACGCCAAGCGGGCCCTGACGGTCGCGGCCGCCGGCGGCCATAACGTCCTGATGATCGGGCCGCCCGGGTCCGGCAAGACGATGCTCGCGCGGCGGCTGCCGACCGTCCTGCCGATGCTGACGCTGGAAGAATCGCTCGAGACCACACGTATCTATTCGTCCGTCGGCCTGATGCAGCCGGGGCAGTCGATCGTCGCCACCCGCCCGTTCCGCTCGCCGCACCACACCACGAGCGAGGCCGGCCTGGTGGGCGGCGGCACGGTGCCCGCCCCGGGCGAGGTCAGCCTGGCCCATCACGGCGTCCTCTTCCTCGACGAACTGCCCGAGTTCAACCGGCACACGCTGGAGGTCCTGCGCCAGCCGCTGGAGGACGGCGTCGTCACCATCAGCCGGGCCACCGCCACGCTCACCTTCCCGGCGAGCCTCATGCTCGTCGCCGCCCTGAACCCGTGCCCGTGCGGGTACATGACGGACCCGCGCCGCGAGTGCCACTGCACGCAGCGGCAGATTCAAGGCTATATGGGGAAGATCAGCGGGCCGCTTCTCGATCGCATTGACATCCATCTCGAGGTGCCGCCCGTGGCGTACCGGGAACTCCGGGCCGCGCGCGACGGGGCCTCGAGCGAAGAGATGCGCGAGCAGGTGCGCGCCGCGCGCGAGGTCCAGACCCGCCGCTTCGGCGACGCACGCATGTCGAACGCCCGCATGAGCCATCGGCAGGTGAAACAGTTCTGCCGGCTGGACGAGGCGGGGGAGAGCCTGCTGAAGCAGGCGGTCCAGGAGATGGGCCTCTCGGCCCGGGCCCACGACAAGATTCTTCGCAGCGCCCGCACGATCGCGGATTTGGAGGGCTCCGAGCCCGTCACCGCGACGCACCTCTCCGAGGCCGTCCAGTACCGCCGCCTGGACCGGAATCTGTTTGCGTGATTTGTAGGTCTCGGAAGCCCCACAGACGGGCGGGGCAGCCGGGGCAGGCCGCCTCGGCGGCTGGGCCGTGGCGTCGCGGGGCGACGCCGAATGGGTAGCCCCGGCCGGGGTCGAACGTGCTTGTCACCCCGAGCCGTCCCGAAGGGGCGCGCCGAGGGGTCTCGCCGTGGCCTTGTTTGAGGTGGGTCCGCCAACAACGTCACGGCGAGATTCCTCGACTCGTCCCGGCGCGCCGGGACTCGCTCGGAATGACAACGCTGACCGCTGCCCGATGGCCTGTTGAATGGGAGGCCCCATGCCCAAAACGTACAACGTCGGTATCCTCGGCTACGGTTTCATCGGCAAGGTGCACGCCTACGGCTACCGGTGCCTGCCGTTCGTGTGCGATCCCGTGCCGGTGGCGGCCCGCATCACGCACGTCTGCACGGGCCACGCGGAGACCGCCGAGAAAGCCGCCGCGGACCTCGGCGCCGACCACGCCGTCACGGACTGGCGCCGGGTCACGGAGGCCCCGGACGTGGACATCGTCCACGTCTGCACGCCGAACCACTTGCACTCAGGCGCGCTGCTGTCGGCGATGGCCCACGGCAAGCACATCTACTGCGACAAGCCGCTCGTCGCCACGGAGGCGGAGGCCGACGCCGTCGCGGCCGCGCTCGACGATTACGCCGGCACGGCCCAGATGACGTTCCACAACCGGTTCTTCCCGGCCACGCTGAAGGCGGCCGCGTTGGCCGACGCGGGCTTCCTCGGCGGGCCGCTCGAGTTCCGGGCCGTCTACCTGCACGGCGGCAACGTGGACCCGCAGCGTCCGCTGAAGTGGAAGTTGTCCGGGGCGGCGGGCGGCGGGGTGATCCCGGACCTCGGCTCGCACGTCCTGGACCTCGTGCACCGTCTGCTCGGGCCGTACGAACGGGTCCTCGCGCAGACGAAGATCGCGTACCCCGAACGGCCGGACCCGGACGACCCGTCGCGCACGGTCGCGGTCGACGCCGAGGACGCCGTCCAGATGCTCGTCCGGATGGCGAGCGGCGCGGTCGGCACGGTCGAGGCCACGAAGATCGCCACCGGCACGGAGGACGAGATGCGGCTGGAGATCCACGGGACGGGCGGGGCGATGCGGTTTCGCCTCATGGAGCCGCACTATCTGGAGGTGTACGATGCCGGCGCCGACGGCCCCGGCGGTGGCGTCGGGGGCTGGACGCGTCTTGCCACCGGGCGGCGGTACGCGGCGCCGGACACGCCGTTTCCCTCGCCGAAGGCGGCCATCGGATGGACGCGGGCGCACGTGGCGTGCCTGGCGAACTTCCTGACGGCCGTGGCCGAGGGGCGGCCCGCCCAGCCGGACCTGGCGCAGGGTGTTTATATCCAGCGTCTGATGGCCCGGATTCGCGACTCCGCCGAGCGCGAGGCGTGGGTCGACGTGTAGGGCGCGGCTCCGCACGACAACGCTAACGTGTGCGCGGCGGGTCTCCGCACCCGCCGCGATGAGACGTCAAAGCCCACGGCGAGATTCTTCGCTCGCTTGGCTCGCTCAGAATGACATCGTGGTGCGCGGTGGGTACGCAGACCCGCCGCGCGAGAGCATTGGCGCCGTCAGATGAGTTCGGCGGCCTTGGCGTTGTCGCTGGTTGCCAGGACGAGGCGGGCCTGCGGGGCGTCCGTGACGGTGGCGAAGACGATGTCGATGTTGACGCCGGCGTCGGCGAGTTTGCGGGCGATGGCCCCGAGGCCGCCCGGCCGGTTGTCGGCCTCCACGCAGACCACGTCCATCCAGCCGCAGTCGCCGAGGCCCTTGAAGATCTCGCACGCCTGCTCGTCGTTGTCCGTGCAGGCGAGGAGTTTGCCGGTGTCGCCCTCGGTCCATGCACAGATGGCGAGGATGTTGATACCGGCTTCCTTGAGTTTGGCGCCGATGTCGGCCAGGATCCCGACCTTGTCGTCGACGGTCAGCATGCAGCAGTTGCAGCGGGTAGCCATGGCACGTCTCCTTTCGCGAGGTTCACGTGGATGCTGAAAGGTATTGTAACCGCTGGGCCGCCCTGCGAAAAAGGTTCCAGCCGTGTTTTTCGTCCCCGGCGGCGCCCGCGCGAGGTTCGCCTTGACTTGCGGCCGCCGCGCCGGTCCAATCGACCCGTCCGGACGCACCGGGCGACGACGGTCTCGTGCCTCCCTCAAAGGAGGACCGGCCATGCAGGCGACTCGAACGGGTCGCCGCGCTGTGCCTTCCGTGGCGTCGCGGAGCGATGCCGAGAGGGCAGCCCCGGCCGCGAGGCCGGGGTAAACGTAACCGGAAAACGCACCCCAACGCCCCGCAGGGGCGTAAGACGGTGCCTTCGACGGAAGGACCTATGTGTATCGCATACATTATATGTTGCTCAGCGTCGCGCTCGTCGCCTCAGCGCTCGCCCCGGCCGCCCGGGCCGCGCGGCCGGTGTACCGCGTCGAGCGAGTCATCGAGATCGCGCCCGTCTGGGCGGGGCATCCCGT
This sequence comes from uncultured Anaerolineales bacterium, assembly GCA_964577175.1. Taxonomy (GTDB): domain Bacteria; phylum Planctomycetota; class Phycisphaerae; order FEN-1346; family FEN-1346; genus BS750m-G62. The sequence continues at coordinate 4,234 of CAZNYC010000132.1, read as the reverse complement.
CGGGTTCGACCTGCTGACGCGCGGTGACCGTCAGTACGCGGCCTTTTACGACGCCGAGCGGCGCATGACCGTCGCCGCCAGACGCCTCGGCGAGGACGCCTTCCGCCTCGTCCGCCTGCCGGAACGCATCGGCTGGGACAGCCACAACGACATCCGCATGGCGGTCGACGACGGCGGGCACCTGCACCTCTCCGGCAACATGCACTGCGTGCCGCTGACGTATTTCCGCACCGCCCGGCCGCACGACGTCGGCACGTTCGAGCGCCTCGACCGCATGACCGGCCGCCGGGAACGCCGCGTGACGTATCCCCAGTTCTTCCGCGGATCCGGGGGCGAACTCCTCTTCACCTACCGCGACGGCGGCAGCGGCAACGGAAGCCAGATCTACAACGTGTATGACCCCGCCACGCAGCGTTGGTCCCGCTTGCTCGACGAGCCGTTGACCGACGGCCGCGGACGCATGAACGCCTACCTTCACGGCCCCGTCAAGGGGCCCGACGGCCGGTTCCATCTCGCCTGGGTCTGGCGCGACACCCCCGACTGCGCGACCAACCACGACCCGTCCTACGCCCGCAGCCGGGACCTGCGCCGCTGGGAGACCGTCCGCGGCCGGCCCGTCGCCCTGCCGATGACCGTCGAGACGCCGGGCCTTGTCGTCGACCCCGTGCCGGCGGGCGGCGGCGTCATCAACGGCAACGTCAAACTCGGCTTCGACGCCGCAGGCCGGCCCATCGTCAGTTACCACAAGTTCGATGGCAACGGTAAGACACAGATCTACAATGCCCGGTTCGAGGACGGGCGGTGGGTCATCCATCGTGCGACGGACTGGGAGTACCGGTGGGCGTTCGGCGGGGGCGGGTCCATCGAGTTCGAGGTGCGCGTCGGCGGCGTCCGCGCCGGGCCCGACGGCCGCCTCACCCAGTCGTACCGCCACCCGGAAGAGGGTTCCGGCGTGTGGATTCTCGACGAGACGACGCTGAAGCCGGTGGGCAATGCCCCGCGCGGCCCGACGGTGCCGAAGCCGCTCCGCGGACCGGAATCGGACGTCCCCGGCATGGCCGTCCGCTGGCGCTGGAGCCGCGGCGACGGGGGCGCGCCGGGCGTCCGCTACGCCCTTCGCTGGGAAACGCTCGGCCCGAACCGCGACCGCCCGCGCAAGGGGCCGCTGCCCGACCCGAGCACGCTCCGGCTGTATGAGTTCCGTCTGCCGTGAGAGATTTGCCGACCGCGCTAACGTGGGCCGGGCGGGTCTCCGCCGGGGTTTCGGAAGGGGGCGAACGACGTGTGCCCCGGCCCAGGTGCCACCGATTGCTTGTCAATCGGTGCGCCCCGATCGCAGAATACGGATTATGAAGCAATCCGTGGCACCCGGCGCTTGCGGGCCGCTCGCCGTTGCCGTCGAACGGGTTCCCGGCGGCGCCGCCCTTGACGCGCCCCGCGCCAAGGGGTTTATTGAAGCCGGTAAATCAAATGGGACACGGCACGCCGGTTGTCATTCTGAGGAGCGGCGCCGCCGCGACGAAGAATCTCGCCGTGCCAACGCGAAACGACAAAGACCAGGGCGAGATTCTTCGGCCCCGCGAGCGGGGCCTCAGAATGACATCCTGCGACATTACAATTACCGGCCTCAATAATACCACGTTCACCGGTCAGGGGAGGTGATGCCCATGCCGAATAGGGAAGGCCACGGCGACTGTGCCACCTGCGGCGCCAAGTGCTGCCGGTACGTCGTTGTGGAACTCGACAAGCCGACCTCGAAGATCGACCGCGAGGAAATCCGCTGGCTCCTCGCCCACGAGAACGTCCTCGTCTACATCGACGGCGACGACGGCACCTGGAACGTCCAGTTCAACACGCCGTGCACGCACCTCGACGCCGACAATCGCTGCACCATCTACCGCCGCCGGTTCGACATCTGCCGCGACCACGACGCCGACACGTGCGAGTCCAGCGACGGCGAGCAGACCGACACGATCTTCCGCACCACCGAGGACTTCGACCGCTGGCACCGGGCGAAGAAGGCCCGCCGGCGCCGCCGCAAACAGCGCAATCGCCGCGAGAAGGCCCGCGGCAAAGAGAAGGAAGGCAAGGGCAAAGGCAAGGGCGGCACGGGACGCTCGCGGAAACGATCGACGGGCAAGGTCTGACCGTTCGTCCCGGCTGCGGGCCGCCCCCCGGCCGTCATTCAAGAGGGGACTGCCGTGACATCCCACCGCAAGGAACTGTGGTTCCAGACGAAGCATCGCCGCGAACTCATCAATATTACCCCGCAGGTCCGCGAGGTGCTCGCCGAGAGCGGCGTCCGCGAGGGCCTCGTGCTCGTCAATGCCATGCACATCACGGCCGGCGTCTTCATCAACGACGACGAGCCGGGCCTGCACCAGGATTACGAGGACTGGCTCGAACGTCTCGCACCGGAGAAGCCCCACGACCAGTACCGGCACAACAACGGCGAGGACAACGCCGACGCCCACATGAAACGCCAGATCATGGGGCGCGAGGTCGTCGTGGCGGTGACCGACGGGGATCTGGACTTCGGTCCGTGGGAGCAGATCTTCTACGGGGAGTTCGACGGCAGGCGGCGCAAACGCGTCCTCGTCAAGATCATCGGAGAGTAGCAGTACGCGTGCGTGGGGCGCGGTGCCCCCCCCACCCACCGCGCGTGGACTGTTAGCGCTGTTGCTGCGCGGCGGGTGCGGAGACCCGCCGCGCCGAGCGCGGGATGCCGCGGCCATCGCTCTGCCCTGGTGGGAGAGGGGCGGGGTGAGGGGGATGACTGTGCCACGGCCGGTCTTGCCCGGCCGTGCGCCGGGTGCCACTGGCGGCTTGTCCGCCAGTGTATCGCCGAGGTTTCCCGAAGGTAACGTCGCGGTGCCCGGGACGGGCACCGCACGGAGGCCATCCCATGCCGAGCCGCCCAGCCGTCGCCCTGGCCATCCTCGCCGCCGCGATCTGCCTCGCCGCCGGAATGGCCGCCGCCGAGGCGCCGCCGGACCGTCCGGACCGCGAGAACCTCGTCCGCCGCATCGAAGGGCGCACGTTCCCCTCTGTCTTCCAGGCCTGGAACCCGGCCGAGGGCACCGAGGGCGAATCGCGCCTCCGGACCATGGCCCGGCACGACCTCGTCTTCCACGGCGTCGGCGGGTTCGGCCTCCGGTGGGACGGGCGTCCCCGCGGTCTCGCGACCCGCATCGACCCGGCGAGGGTCGCGCGCGGCCGGGCGATGCGACGCCGCCTCCTCGACCTCAACCCGCACATCGTGCTGCTGGCCGAGATCCGGTACCGTGACGCCCGTCCCGGCTTCCTGCCCGAGGACCATCCCTGGTGGCGGCGGAAGGGCGGGAAGCGCGTAATCGGATGGGCCGAGGGGGGCTACTTCCAGTTGGACTTCTCGGACCCCGACTACCGCGCCCACGTGGCGAGGCGGGCGGGGGCCGTCGTCGCCACCGGCGTCGTCGACGGTGTCATGCTCGACTGGTGGCGCGACGACGAGGAGCGCCTGGCCCTCGTGCGGGCGGTCCGTAAGGCCGTCGGGCCCGACGCCCTCATCCTCGTCAACGCCAACGACCGGCAGGTGCCCCAGAGCGCCGCGTACGTCAACGGCCTCTTCATGGAATGTTACCGCTCGAAGACGGCCGAGGACTGGGCCCGCATCGCCGGGACCCTCCGCTGGGCGGCGTCGCATTTGCGGGAGCCGCGCGTCAACTGCCTCGAAACGTGGTACCACCGGTCGCGGCGGGACGTGCACCTGATGCGGGCGACGACCGCGCTCGCCCTGACGCACTCCGACGGGTACGGCCTTTTCTCCGACCCGAACCCGCTCCCCACGCCCGACCATCGGCACGACTGGTACCCGTTCTGGGAAAAGGGCCTCGGCCGGCCGACGGGCCCCGGCCGGGAGCGCGACGACGGCGTCGTCGTCCGCCCCTTCACCCGCGGATGGGCGGCGTACAATCCGATGGGAGGACGCGAGGCGACCGTCGCCTTTCCCGAACCCGTCACGAGCCGCGCCACCGGCCGCCGCGACCGGACACACCGCCTCAGGGCGCCCGACGGCGACATCTTTCTCCGCGCGCCAACCCGCGAGGCGAAACCGTAGACGGCGGCCCGCAAGCGCGGCGGGTGCCCCGGCCGCTGTCGTGTGGCCCGGCCGGCTTGCCCGGCCGGGCGCCACGAGCAGCGCGCTGTCATGCTGAGGAGGCCGCCAGGCCGACGAAGCATCTCGCCGTGGCCG
>CAZNYC010000131.1:0-11236 GCA_964577175.1 uncultured Anaerolineales bacterium | reverse complement strand
CCGGCCGCCGTTCGAGCCGGCCGCGGGAGCGGCCGGACATCTTCATCCGCACTGGTCGTCCAAACGCAGCGGAGGATTACGCGGTGCGAATCGCTTACGGCGTCCACGGGTACGGGCGGGGCCACGCCATGCGGGCGGCGGCCGTGCTGCCGGACCTTTCGCGGCGGCACGAGGTGCTCGTCCTGGCGGGCGGCGACGCCTTCGCCGCCCTCGCCGACGACCGGCCCGTCGTCCGCATCCCCACGCTGCGGTACCACGAGAAGCGGCCGGGCAAACGGTCGGCGTACCTGACGCTGAAGCGGAACCTGCCGGCCGCCCTCGACCTGCTCCTGGGCGGGCCGGGCGTCGACATGGTCCGCGAGGCCCTGGCGGCCTTCCGGCCGGACGTCCTCGTCTCGGACTCCGAAGGCTGGACCCATCGGGCCGCCCGCGCCCTGGGGGTGCCGCGCATCAGTTTCGACCACTTCGGTGTCCTCGTCTACTGCCGCTGGCCGATGGGGTGGATGCAGCGGCTCGTCAACCGGGTGGAGGCGGGGGCGTACAAGGTGCTGGTGGCGGGGCCGGACCGGTCCATCGTGGCGAGTTTCTACGCCCCGCCGACGCGGCGCGAGGACGTCACGGTGGTGGGCCCCGTGCTGCGGCCGGTGGTGCACGAGGTGACGCCCGAGGCCGGCGACGTCCTGCTCGTCTACTTCAGCCATCCGCGGCGGTACTTTCGGCCGAAGGTGGAGGCGGCCCTGCAGGGGGCCGGCGTGCCGGTCACCGTCTACGGCGCCCCGCGCGAGGGGACCGACGGCAACCTCACGTTCCGGCCCCTGGCGAACCGGCCGTTCGTCGAGGACCTGGCCCGGTGCCGGGCGGTCTTCTCAACGGCCGGCAACCAACTCATCAGCGAGGCGATGCACTTCGGCACGCCGATCCTGGCCATGCCGGAGGATTCGCTGGAGCAGCGGTTGAACGCGGCGATGGTCGAGCGGTTGGGCATAGGGATGCGGACGACGCTCCGCCGCTTCTCGCCGGAGGTGCTGGCCGCGTTCCTCGCCCGGACGGAGGAGTTCCGCGAGCGGCTCCGTGAGGGAACCTCGGCGGCGGGCCCGTCCCGCGACGGCGCCGCGGAAGCCGTGGCCGCCATCGAACGGTACGCCGAGGAGTTGGGGGGCGGGTGAGGCGCCACAGTTAGCCGCCGAGGGCCAAAAACGCGCCGCATGCGGCGCGGTGGTTACGGAGAACCACCGCGCTACCACCCGAGGTTAACACTACAACGCTAAGTCGGCCATTTGCGCGGTGGCTCTTTGCACCCACCGCGATCGAAACGGCCTTTCCAGGGCTGCGCGGCGCCTGCGGAGACCCGCCCCGCGGGAATCCGGCCCACGCGATGACAGAACGCACGGATTGACGAGCCATCCGTGGCACCCGGCACTCGCAACGCACTGGCGGGCGAGCCGCCAGCCATCCACGGCACGAGCCGTACCCGTGCCAAGGTGGCACCCGGCAGCAAAACGGCGGCGACCACGGCGAGATGCTTCGTCGCCCTTACGGGCTCCTCAGAATGACAGCGCTGGAACGTTGCTTCGCCACTTCTACTCCTGTGTAGAGAGGTAGACGAGCAGGTTCGTCGCGACGGCGCGGGCGTCGGGCGGCTCGTAGCCGCGAATCGCCCACGCCTCGTACGGGTTCAGGCTGAAGGCCAGGTCCAGCGGCGAGTAGACGCCGGCGAGGCGGTCGCCGGCCCACACGCCGACGAGGTCGGCCCGGTCCTTGCCGGCCCGCGGAATGCGCAGGGCCCGGCGAAACCGCACGCCGCTGGTCAGGTTGAAGCCCTTGGCCTCGCCCATCGAACCGGCCATGATGGGATGGTCGGCCGGCAGCGGCCGGAGGGTCCACGCGCACGCCTTCGCCAGGGCGCGGAAGGAGGCGTCGAACGCCGGGCTGCCGCGGGCGGCCTCGGCCAGGAGGAACTTGCCGCCGGCGAGCCAGGCCTTCAGGGCCTCGCGCTCGGGCGCCGGCAGGTCGAACGCCTTCGTGCCGACGAGGTACGCCACGTCCTGCTCCGCCAGGTCGGTCGCCTTCACGCCGCCGGTGGTCACGGGCGTCTCGGTCGGCCCGGTGACGGTGAGGGCCAGTTCGCACGTCTCCTTCAGGTGGTCGGCCAAGCCCGAGAAGGGCGCGTAGTTGGCCCCGACGTGCCAGTCGCCTGTCGTTTCGAGGCGCACGAGGGTCAGGGCCTTGCGGGGTCCCGGCTTGGGCGCATCGGCGTACCGCTCGGCGTCCGCGACGGCGCGGTCGGCGAGTTTGGCCCGCAGGGGCGCCTGGTCGGTGGCCACCGTGAACAGGTTGATGCCCCACCGGAAGAGGTACTCGCGGGAAGCGAACGCCCGCAGGTGCCACGGGCACGAGATGTCGTCGGTGGCGAAGTAGACGACGGTCCGAAGCCCGTCGCGGACGGCCATGAGTTCCGGCCGCTGCTTCAGCGGGTAGGGTTCGGCGTAGACGGGATGGTCGGCGCCGAGGGGCTGGAGCGGCCACTCGGGCCAGGTGTCCTCGATGAGGTCCCGTGCCCATCGGCGGACCCGCAGGTTGCCGCACGAGGCCTCCAGCAGCACCGTGCCGCCGGTGTCGGTGAAGCGGCGGAGTTTGGCCTTCTCCTCGGCGGTGAAGGTGGGCGTGGACTCCGAGGAGATGAACAGGATGGGGGCGTCGTGGAGTTCTTCCAGCGGGGCCGCCAGATCGACGATCTGCCAGTGGAAGAGTTGTTCCTTGGCCCGCTGGATGTAGCGGGTCAGGTTCGCCAGGTCGCACCGATGGGGATTCCAGACGCCGCGGAACCGGAGTTTGTTGAAGAGGACCGGAGCCCGTCCCTTGTAGAGGAAGAGCATGGCGAAGCAGGTGTCGGGCACGCGTCCGCCGGCCCAGTCGGTGACGCCCTCGCGCTCGGTGGGGTCGATCTGGAACCAACTGCCGTCCGGCTGCTGCCGGCCGAGGAGGAACGCCGCCCCCTCGCGGTACCAGTTGTGCCGGCCGAAGTGTTTGTATCCGCAGGCGATGCCGACGCGTTCGACGCAGTAGAGCCAGTAGTAGACCTCGTCGAAGTTGGTGGCGGGGTACGGCCACTGGGGGTGGTCGGTGGCGGAGAAGTGGCGGGAGAGCCAGTCGAGGGCGGCGGCGATGCGGCGGTCGTTCTCGCCGGCGCCGCCCTGGCTCCGGTGCCGGCGGCAGGGGCACCCGGACGCCGGGTAGGCCAGGTCCTCGATGATGCGCATCGAGGCCAGCCCCGCCGCCGTCATCGCCCCGTAGGAAGGCCCGCCGAGTTTGTACGGCCACCCGCCGTCGGCCTGCTGGCCGCGATGGTAGTACTTCAGCGCCTTCAGCAGCGGTTCCTTCGGGAACTCGATGCCGACGCGGCCGGCCTCGTACATGGCCAGCAGCACCCACTGGGTGGCGGAGAAGTCCTGGTCCGAGCGGTCGAAGCGGTACCGCCAGCCGCCCGTGCCGCTCTGGCCCCGGATGATCCGGTTCAGGTCCGACGTCATGACCTGTTTGGCCCGCTCGCGCTGCGCGGCCGTCAGGTGACGGTACAGGTACGCCAGGGCCATGATCCGGACGGGGACGGCGTAGCCTTCCTTGCCGCCGAAGGCCCGGCCGGCGTCGAGATTAATAAGGTAGTTAAAGCCCTCCCGCATGTAGGGGCGGTTCGGATGCTCGCCCATGTAGGCCAGCGTCATGAGGACCAGCGACGTGTAACAGTTCCGCCAGCGGACGCTGTGCGAGAAGGAACCGTCCGGATTCTGAAGGCCGAGCAGGTACGCCTTGCCCTTCTCGAGGGCGGCGGTGACGTCGGCGTCGGTGACCTCGCCGGCCGCGGGCCCGCGCCGGCCGATGGTTTCGCCGAGGGGACGGTCCGCCGCCCCGGCCGGCCGCGGCACCGCACCCAGGGCCGCGAGGACCGTCGCGAGGAATAGCGCAACGCAAACGAGCCGGAGGGTGCGTGGGCGCATCATGCGGCGTCCTTCCCGGAATCAGCCCCCCGGCATCATAACACGGCGGCGCGGGGCGTGCGACAGTTCGCCGGGCGACCTTGGCCGCCGCGCGCCGTCCGAGCCGGCTGCCGGAGCAGCCGGTCACGCACGATCGGCGGCACGCGTCGACCACGCCGGATGAAGATGCCCCGCCGCTTCCGCGGCGGCCTCGAAAGGCATCGCGCCCGAACGGCGACGCCCCCCGTCACTCGTCCAGTGCCAGGACCACGAGGTTGCCCTTCATGTCCTTGACGGCCACCAGGCCGTCGGCGAGCGCCGGGTGCGGGTAGCAGGTCGCGCGGAAGAGGTTCTCGACCTTGCCGAGTTCCTTGTACGCATCGGCCAGGGCATCGAGAAGGACGAGGCGCCCTTCGCCGAAGACAACCAGTTTATCGTCGCCGGCCGTCACGAGGCACGAGCCGTGGCCGAACCGCCCGCCCTGCCACAGCCGGCGCCCCGTCGCAAGGTCCAGGCACATGACGGTCCCGTTGACGAGGAACACGCGGCCCTTGTAGATGACGGGGGACCCGACCTTGGCGTGGTCGCGGACGCGCCATCGCTCCTTCAGACCGTCCAGGCTCACCTCGAAGCACGCCGTTTGGCTCACGTTATAGTTCGACGTGACGATGAGGAACTGTTTCCAGGCGGCGGGGGTGGCGATGTTGTTGGCGAAGTCGGTCGTCCAGTCGACGGTGCCGACGGTCTCGCCTACGTGGCCGCGGTCGATGCGGAGGACGAGGGCCTTCCGCAGGGCGAGGGTGGCCAGGCACGCCGCGCCGTCCACGGTCATCGGGGCCGGGCCGCCCGTGTGGCCGGCGAGGAGCGTCGCCTGTGACCGCCAGGCGGGTTTGCCGGTCCGTTTGTCGAACGCGATGACGGTGCCCTCGGAGGAGCCGACCTCGACCACGATCGTGTCGCCCACGAGCAGCGGCGACTGGGGGTACCCGTACTCGCGGCGTCCGCGGCCGACGTCGGGCTTCTTCGGGACGGGGAAGGTCTCGTACAGGTTGAGTCCCCAGACGGGCCGGCCGCCGCGCCGCGCGTCCCAGCATGCCAGGTGGCCGTCCGTGCTCAGCGTGTACAGCCAGCCGGTCTCGGGGTCGAGCGTGGGGGTGGAGGACGGTCCGCCGTACTGGCCGAGGTCGCCCGCCCGCTGGCGGCTGTGGTAGCGGCAGGGGTAGTTCTGCCGCCAGAGGCGCCGGCCGGTGCGGGCGTCGAAGCACCAGACGAGGTCCTGCCCCATCGGATTGGCGCGCACGTTGCCGGGGCCCTTCCATCCCATGACGTAGAGGCGTCCGCCGGCGAGGATGGGCGAGGTGCAGCCCACGCCGACGTCGGTGTCCCACAGGCGCCGTGGCGGCCAGCCGGACGGATGGCCGGACGACTCCGGCGTGACGCCGGTGTGGTCCGGCCCGCGCCACTGGGGCCAGTCGGCGGCGGAGGCGGCCGCGGCGGCAAAGAGGACGACGAGGGCGATGCGTGCCGCACGTGTGATGACACGATGTCGGTTCATGGACGGCCTTTCGTTCCACCCCCCTTACGACGGCCGGTCGTGCCCGGTCGTGCGTGGCGCCCGATCAACGGCGTGCGGCCCGCAAGCGGGTCGGCGAACAGGAGCCGTTTCGCGCGGGCGGTGCATTTCCGACAGGCCGAACGCGGCATGCCCCGGCCGACATCTTAATATCAAACACCTCCGGGGACGGGAGGTTCCGCTGCCGTTGAGACTTGACATACGCAACCGTCACGGGCTAGGCTTGTCTGAAACGTACCCGACCACCCCGAACGAGAACAGCGGATTGCGGAGGACGTTCATGGCCACCAACTGCCACGAAATGAAAATGGGCCAGGTCTATGCCTGCGGCGAGTGCGGCCTCGAACTCGAGGTCGTCAAGGAGTGCCGCGACGTCGGCACCCCTGCCGAGGAGTGCGGCTGCCACGAAGGCTCCGACGCCGAGCCGTGCGTCTTCTCCTGCTGCGGGCGCACGCTGCGGCTGAAGTAGCCGGCCGGCAGTGCGGCGCGTTCGGGGCGGTGGGGCTCCGGCCCACCGCACGGAGAAGCCCATCGCGGTCTTGCGGAGCGAGCCGGGAGGCCCGCCGGGCGGCGCCCGGCCATCCGCTACCGCCCCCGGATATCGTCCCAGGCGTCGGCGATCATTTCGTCGAGGCTGCGGCGGCTGCGCGGCGTCAGGCGGCGCACCTGCCGCACCCGGCCGTCCGGCCCGAACCGGACGACGAGCGGCCAGAGGCTCTCCAGCCGGTCCGGACGGTGCCCGTACCGCATATCGTGCAGGGTGACGAGGTGGTCCTCGCCGTCGCGGCGGTGCTCGGCCCGGAGGCGGTCCATCGCGAACCACGCGTAGACGCGGGCGGCTCGCAGCGCCCGGGCGCGGTCGACCCACGGCCCCGCGGCGTCGGCGACGGCGTGCACGCGGTCCGGCTGGACGGGCTCGCGGGCCAGCGGCCGGACCCGCGCCACCTGCCACCGCCCGGCGTCGGTCTCGACGACGGTCCGCCAGGCCAGGATGCTGCCGAGTGCGGGGTAGGCGTCGGCCCGCCGGACGGCCGCGGCTCCGCCGTCCGGGGCGGTCATCGTTTCCTCCGCCAGGCTCCGCGCGACGGTCACCGCCCGTTCGTGCAGCACGTGGCCGGAGGCCAGGTACGCCACGCTCAGGCCGAAGCCGACCCATCCGACGGCCAGCGAGACCCCCCGGCCGTTCCATCGCTTCACCCGCCGCACGACGGCGCAGCCGACCAGCGTGAGCACCAGCAACGGGGTGTAGAGGATGTCGACGATCGGGACCAGGTCCGCCGCGAAACGCCGCGACGTCACCGGCGAGAACAACTGCGTGCCGTACGTCGTACACCAGTCCAGCAGCGGATGGGAGAGGACGGCCACGAAGACGCACGCGTAGAAGAGAAGGAACGGCGGCCCCGGCCCGCCGCCGGGGCCGTCGGCGGCGGTCCGTTCGGCGCGGCGGCGCTCGCGCCATCGCCGGATGCCCCACCACAGGCCTGCGACGGCGAGGGCCATCAGCGGCACGGCCAGGAGCGAATGGCTCAGGCCCCGGTGGGCCGTAATGTACCCCAACCCCTCGTCGTCGCGGCCGACGGCGGCCAGCATCGGACCCGCGAAGACGTCCAGGTCCGGGGCGACGGCGGCCGCCGCCGCCACCCACGTGGCGGACGGGCCCAGCCGCTGGCGAAAACCCAACTGGGCGGTCACGGCGCCGAGAAGGCCTTGAGTCAAGGTATCCATCGCGGGGTATTCTAGGCGGCCGGTCGCGGGAGGCAAGGCGTGAGGGGGCAGCCAGGCGGATGAGGATGACCCGCCGCTTCCGCGGCGGGCTCGACCGGCGCCGGGATCGGGCATGCTTCCGCCCCGGCGCAAACGCATGCCACCCGCCTGGCGTGACCGGCGTACCGCTTGCATCCGCCGCCCGGCCCGTTTAGGATACGAGTCGGTCAACGCAGGAGGAGGGGGCACGTGGGTCTGGCCAGTCCCATTGCGCGGATGGGCGCCCGGACGGCCGACATGGTCGCCGAACTGGGGCAGTTTGCGCTCTTTGCGTTCCGGATGGCCCGCTGGATCGTGACCGACGGCACGCGGTGGCGGCTACTCGGGCCGCAACTCTACGAATGCGGCGTGCGGAGCATGCCGGTCATCGTCATCACGGGGGCGTTCGTCGGCATGGTGCTGGCGGTGCAGTCGTACCGGCAGTTCGAGTCCATCGGCCGGGGCGCCTGGAGCGGGGCCGTCATCAACATCTCGGTCGTCAAGGAACTCGGGCCGGTGCTGGCCGGGATCATGATCGCCGGCCGCGTGGGCGGGGCGCTGGCGGCGGGCCTGGGCACGATGAAGGTGACCGAGCAGATCGACGCCCTCCGCGCCATGGGGGCCGACCCGATCCGGTACCTGGTGGTCCCGCGGTTCCTGGCGTGTTTCCTGCTGATCCCGTTCCTGACGATCTACTGCGACTTCGTCGGCATCATGGGCGGGTACTTCGTCATCTGGGGCTACGGCGCCGACCCGCACGAGTACTGGGCCCACTCCGCCGACGTGGTCGAGAACTGGGACATCTTCATGGGTGTCATCAAGAGCGGGTTCTTCGGGGCGGCCATCGCGCTGATTTCCTGTTTCAAGGGGTTCCAGAGCCGGCAGGGCGCCGAGGGCGTCGGACGGGCCGCCACCGAGGCGTTCGTCCTGTCGTTCATGGCCATTCTCGTCCTGGACCTGTTCCTGATTCTGCTGATGCGCGGCATCTACGATTCGATCTGGGGCCAGTTCACGATCTTCCTATGAGCGCGAGCGACACCCATCCCGACACCCGCTCAACGGCCGAGGCGGCGCCCGCCGGGGCGGCCGGCGACGGGCCCCTCATCCGCCTCGAAGGCGTGACGAAGCGCTTCGGCGACCACACGGTCTTCGAGGACCTGGCGCTCGGCTTTCGCCGCGGCGAGACGACCGTCGTCCTGGGCACGAGCGGCGTGGGCAAGAGCGTCATGCTGAAACTCATCCTTGCGCTGCTCGAACCGGACACCGGCCGGATCTTCTTCGGCGACACCGAGATCACCGGCCTGGGCGAGCGGGCCCTGATTCCCATCCGCCAGCGGTTCGGCATGGTGTTCCAGGGGGCGGCGCTCTTTGACTTCCTCTCGGTCTACGAGAACGTGGCGTTCGCCATCCGCGAACACAAGGATTGGCCGGAGGAGAAGATCCGCGAAACGGTGGCCCAGAAACTCGCCACCGTCGGCCTCGAGGGCACCGAGGACCTGTTGCCGGAGGAACTCTCCGGCGGCATGAAGAAGCGGGTGGGCCTCGCGCGCGCCATCGCCATCGACCCGGAGGTCATCCTCTACGACGAGCCGACCACCGGCCTGGACCCCGTGACGGCGGACACGATCAACTCGCTCATCGTCCGGTGCCAGCAGGAGATGGAAACCACCTCCATCGTGGTCACGCACGACATGGCCAGCGCCTACAAGGTGGGCGACCGCCTCGTCATGCTCGGCAAGGGGCGGGTCATCGCCGACGGCTCGCCGGAGGAGATCCGCAACCATCCGGACGTCCGCGTCCAACGGTTCATCCACGGCGACGCGACCCTCAGCGCGCCGCCGAACGAAGGAGACGAGGCGTGAACGACCGCAAACACATCATCGTGGGGCTGTTCGTGCTGGGCGGACTGATCGGGCTCGGCACCCTCATCGTCTGGTTCGAGGGCGTCAGCCACCTGGTCCGCGGCGGGTACGAGGTCCGCGCCCACCTGCCCACCGCCAAGGGCATCCGCACCGGCAAACGCGTCCACCTGGACGGCATCGAGATCGGCGACGTCAAGGACATCACGAGCAGCCAGCCCGACCCGGGCGTGTGGGTCCACATGCGGATCAACCCCGAACAGCGCATCCCCAAAGGCGCCGAGTTCGTCGCCCAGCAGACGATGACCGGCGACGTGTTTCTCGACTTCGAATCGCCCGAGGAGACCGTCGCCTGGCGCCCGACCGACGGCACGGCGAAGGTGCACGGCGAACTCAAGCCGCCCAGCCTCCTGCCCGAAGACGTCATGAAGCAGGTCTACGACGCGATGCGGAAGATCGAGGATGTGGAAACGCTGGTCACCAACCTCACGCAGTTGACGGCTCCGCCGGAGGGCGTGCCGCCCCCCCGGCGCAAGAACCTGTGGACGCTTATCGACCAGTTCCATTCCACCGCCGGGACCCTCGAGGACCAGTTGACCGGCAAGGACACCGAGAAGGGCCTCGGCCGGCTGCTCGTCCAGGCCAACACCGCCGCCGGCGAACTCCAGAAGACCCTGAAGCAGGCCCGCACCACGCTCGACAAGGCCGACAAGGCCCTCGCCACCGTCGGCGAAGCCGGCAAGACGGTCGCCGGTCTTGGCAAGAAGGGCGAAGCCATGCTCGCCAAGGGCGATGCGCTCCTGGCCGAACTCGACAAGACCGCCAAGGGGGCCGATACGTTGCTGACGAACCTCAACGGTGCCGTCACCGACGTCCGCGACGGCAAGGGCACCGTCGGCAAACTCATGACCGACGACCAACTCCACCGGGCCCTCGTGACCCTCGTCCGGAGCCTGAAGGAGATGTCCGACAACACCAACCGCCTCGTGACCCTGTGGCGGGAGGAAGGCATCCTGGCGAAGGAAGGCAAGTAGGCCGCGGCGCGCCGCGGACTGCCCCTGCTTCCCGCGCGGTGGTCCTCCCATGCCACCGCGCTTGAGAACAGGGGGTGAGGTCGGCGCGGCGGGCCAGGAGACCCGCCGCGCGGGAAGCGCAAACCGGAGGTGGCAACCATGCCCGACAAAGACCTCGCCTTCCTCGGCGCCGGGAACATGGCCGAGGCGATCGCGCGCGGCCTCATCTCGGCCGGCGTCCTGGAGGCCGGCGCGATGCTGGCCTGCGACGTGGCCGAGGCCCGCCGCACCCACTTCCAGCAGGCCCTCGGCATCGACGCCACCGCCGACGCCGCCGACGCCGCCGACCGGGCCCCGACCGTGCTGGTCGCCGTCAAGCCCCAGCAGTTCGACGAGGCGCTCGGGCCCGTGGCGGAGCGGTTCGGCCCGGAGAAACTCGTCCTGACGATCTGCGCCGGCATCGCGACGACGCATGTGGAGGAGATCCTGGCCGCCGGCACCCGGGTGGTCCGGGCCATGCCGAACACGCCGATGCTCGTGGGGCAGGGGATGGCCGCCATCTCGAAGGGCGCCGCCGCCACGGACGACGACCTGGCCGAGGCCGAGCGGCTGCTCGGCGCCGCCGCCGAGGTCCTCACCGTCTCGGAGGACCTGATGGACGCGGTGACGGCCGTCTCGGGCTCGGGGCCCGCCTACTTCTTCTACCTGGCGGAACTGCTGGCCGAGGCCGGCGTGGCGGTGGGCCTGGCCGAGACGGACGCCCGGCGCCTGGCGCGCGTCACGTTCGAGGGGGCGGCGCGCCTGATGGCCGAGACCGGCGAGGACCCCGCCGCCCTGCGCATGAAGGTCACCAGCCCCGGCGGCACCACGGAAGCGGCCCTGGCGATGCTGGAAGCGATGGGCCTGAAGAAGACCCTCACCGAAGCCGTCCGCGCCGCCCGCGACCGCGGGCGGGAACTCGGGCGGTAAGGCCGTTCGGGCCGGCCGGGTTGCGAGGCGCCGCCTTTCGTGCCGGCAGGCGCTCGCATCGAGTGCCTTGCGAGGCGCCGCCTTTCGAGCCGGCTGCGGGAGCAG
>CAZNYC010000130.1:0-11269 GCA_964577175.1 uncultured Anaerolineales bacterium | reverse complement strand
AGGTTACCCTGCCGGACATCCCGAACCACTGGCACCAGTTGGTGGAGGCGGCCCTCGGGCGCGGCAAGACGGGCGCCCCGTTCGCCTACGCCGGACCGCTCACCGAGACGGTCCTCATGGGCACGGTCATCAACCGGTTCCCGGAAGAAAAACTCCTGTGGGACGCGAAAGCCTGCCGCTTCACGAACAAGCCCGAGGCGAACGCGCATCTGAAACGCACCTACCGCGACGGCTGGCACGTGAAGGGATTGGGGTAGGGCGTGACCTGGAGGTTGCGCGGTGGGCAGTCTTGCCCACCGCGCGGTGCCCAAGACTGGGCACCGCGCAGCAACATAATCAAGATCCCCGCGCGGCAGGTCTCCGCAGGCGCCGCGCCGCGCGCCACGGCCGGCCTTGCCCGGCCGTGCACTGGCACGACAACGCTAACTTGTGCGCGGCAGGTCTCCGCAGGCGCCGCGCAGCCCTGAAAAGGCCGTTTCGAGCGCGGTGGGTGCGGAGACCCACCGCGCAAATGGCCGACTTAGCGTTGTCGTGCTAGGCGGTGGCCTTGTCTTTCGAGCCGGCCGCGGAAGCGGCCGGATACTCCCATCCGCCATGGCACGTGCCACGCCGGATGAGGATGACCCGCTGCTCCCGCAGCGGGTCATGTGCCACGGCCGGCCGCCTCGCCCGGCGCGCGCCGCTACTGCCCGAACTTGTAATGCTTCCGCAGCGGCTGCTTGACGGTCCACGTGCAGTCCAGCCCCTCGGGGAAGACGACGTAGTCGCCCGGCCCGATGTGCACGGTCGCTCCGCCCGCCTGCACCTCCACTTCGCCCTCGATCACGAGGCACGTTTCCTGCTCCTCGTAGTGCCACGGGAAGGTGGATGGTTCCTTTTCCCAGGTGGGGCAGGTACGCATCTCGGCCTCTTCCTCCGGAGTGGGTTCCCGGACTTCGATGTCCACGGGCGATCTCCCTTCCGGTCCAAAGGCGCACGTGGGGCCTTTCCGGCGCGCACGCGGCGCGCACCCCTTCGCGAGTCTGTATGTCGCTCTGTATGCCGCGATAGGAGACGTGCGGCGGCGCGCCGTTGCGGCGGTCCCCGCGCGAAAGGGAACACCCACCGCCCCTTCGGCGGCGCACGGTCGCCGGCGATCACGCTCGCGACGTATTGATATGCTCGGCCCGGCGTCGGCCGTCGGCTACGGCGTCAGTTTGCCGAGGGCCGTCGCCATCGCCTTCAGGTTCGCCTTGTCCGCGCCGTACTCCACGGACTTGCCCTTGCGGGTGCTGTTGACGAGCCGGCCCATCCGCAGCAGCCCGAGGTGATGGCTGATGGTCGGCTGCTTCAGTTTCAGGGCCTTGCACAGGCCCGTCACGTTTTGCGGGCCGCCGGCGAGTTCGGCCAGGATGCCCAGCCGCGTCGGGTCGCCGAGCAGTTTGAAATCCCGCGCCCATTCACGCAGTTCCGATTTGGGGGGACGTTTGCTCTTTGCCACAGGTTTTCCTCCTTATAGAGATTATTGACTTGCTACGAGTCTAGCAGCGGCCGCATCCACGTGCCAGTGGAAAGTAAGAAATTTTGTTAGCGTTCCAAAGGTGCAGGATCGCTGCCGTAAAATGAGGCTCTCCGCGGTTTTTGGGGGTGGTTTGCAAGGGCATGACGTGCGCAAGTCGCGTAACGTCAGGGCCTTATAGCGCCTGCACCGGAAGGGTCTATCCGGGAAGCGTCACGGGCTGCCCCAAAGGCGGCCACCGCACCGGCGTCGAACGGTCCCGCGGGTGCGGTCCGAGGCGGCGTCGGCATCGGCTCCGGGACTGCCAGGGGCCGCCCCTTTCGCCCCGTCGCCACGACACGTCTCCCGCCGCCAAGGGGGATACGATGTCTGGGGCACTTCCCCGCGCACGCCTGTTTCCTTCTTGCCCGCCCGTGAAGCCCCGGTTACTCTGACGGCGGTCTTATGCGTGTGCCGGTGGTTTCCCGCGGATCCCGAAGGCGTGGGTTCGGGGGCCGGCTGCCGGCAGGCGTGACGGAGGCGCAGGAGGTTGTGGATGGGTCGCAAAGGATGGATCGCGATCGTTGCGGTGGCGGTCCTCTGCGCGTTCTTCGCTGCCGTCGGACGGTGCGAACGTCCGGAGCGGCGCGGCGAGGAGATAGGTTACGGCACGGACTGGCCCACGTGGCGCGGCAACGCGGCACGGAGCGGGGCCTCCGGCGCCACCGTGCCGGAGACGCTGGAAGCCCGGTGGATCCGCCACGGGCGCACGCCATCGTCCGCCTGGCCCGTCACCCAGCACAAGATCCGCTTCGACGTGTCGTACGAGCCGGTTGCGGCCGACGGCCGGCTGTTCGTCCCCTCCATGGTCGCCGACTGCGTTACCGCCTACGACACGGACACGGGCGAGGAACTCTGGCGGTTCTACACCGGCGGTCCCGTCCGCTTCGCGCCGCTGGCATGGAACGGCCGCGTGTTCGTTGTCAGCGATGACGGGTTCCTCTATTGCCTGGACGCGGCCGACGGCTCGGTCCGGTGGAGGGTCCGCGGCGGCCCGGACGCCCGGCGGGTGCTGGGCAACGGACGGCTGATCTCCGCCTGGCCCGCCCGCGGGGCGCCCGTCCTCTGGGATGAGCCCGACGGTACGGCGACGCTTTACTTCGGCGCCGGCATCTGGCCGTTCATGGGCACCTTCCTCCACGCCGTCGACGCCGAGACCGGCCGCACCGTCTGGACGAACAGCGGCAGTGGGTCGATCTACGTGCGCCAGCAGCACAACAGCCCGGCCTTCGCCGGCGTGGCGCCGCAGGGGTACCTCGCCGCCACGGACGACTACCTCCTGGTGGCCGGCGGGCGGACCGTGCCGGCCATCTACGACCGCCGGACGGGCGAGTTCCTCTACTTCCACGTCGCCGACCGGACCTTCGGCAAAGACGCCGGCGGATACGACCTCGGCGTGGTCGGCGACGGCTTCTTCAACAACGGGTGCCTGTATCGCCTCGCGGACGGGAAGCCGCGCGTCAACCTCGGCGACGACAAGGAGTACCCCGGCGTGCGACACGCCCGGGTCCTCGGCGACACCCTCTGCGCGGTGACCGAATCGGGGCTCGACGTCTACGGCGACCCGGAGCGATTCGATGAGGTCGTCAAGGATCGCCGCGGCAAGGAGAAGACGCGCGTCCGCTACCGCCTTCGGCGGAAGCGCCGCCTGCCGGTCGGGTGGCCGATGACGAAAGTCTTCTTCCGGGCCGGCGGGCGGGTCTACGGCTGCGGCGAGGACGGGCTCGTCGGTTCCGTCGACCTCTCCTCCCCACACGATGCCGCCACGGCCTGCACGACCAGGGTGGACGGCGAGGTGTGGACGATGTTCCCTGCCGACGGCAAACTCTTCGTCGTGACGACCGCCGGGTCGATTTATTGCTTCGCGGAACCGTCGGCCGGGCCCGCCCGCGTCCACGAGGTGGACCGTCGCGGCGATCCCCCGGCTCCCGGCCACGTGGCGCCGCGCGGCTGCGCGATGCAGTTCGGACTGGACGATGTCGCCTCCGACCGCCTTGTCGGCCTTGCCGAGGAGTATCACGTGATCGGCGTCGACCCGGACGCTCGCCGGGTGGCCGACCTCCGCCGCCGGTTGGACGACGCCGGTCTCTACGGCACGCGGGTCCACCTGCTGGCGGGCGAGCCGTGGCGGATGCGCTTTCCGCCGTACCTGGCCGATCGGATCACCTTCGGCGACCTCGCCGCGGCAGGCTTGGACGAGGGCGAGGCGTTCGTCCGGACGGTCTACCGGTGCCTCCGCCCCTACGGCGGGACGGCCGTGTGCACCGGCTCGGCCGAGGTGCGGTCGGCGCTGCGGCGTGCGGCCGCGGCGGCCAACCTGCCGGGCGCGGTGATCGAGGAGGCGGACGGTGCCGTCCACCTCCGCCGCGACGGGCCGCTGCCGGGGTCCGCCCCCTGGACGCACCAGTACGCCGGCGTCGCCAACACGGTGGTCTCGCGGGACGAACGGGTCAAGCCGCCGCTCGGATTGCTGTGGTTCGGCGGACCGTCGCACGCGGGCATCCTCCCGCGCCACGGGCACGGCCCCTCGCCGCAGGTGGTGGGCGGTCGGTTGTTCATCGAGGGCCCGGACGCCCTGCGGGCCGTGGACGTCTACACCGGCCGCCTCCTGTGGCAGCGCGAACTCATGGGTATCGGCACGTTCTACGACAACACCGGCCACCATCCGGGCGCCGGGGAGATCGGCGGCAACTACGTCTCGCTGGCCGACGGCGTCTACGTCGTGCACGACCGCGCGTGCCTGCGGCTGGACCCGGCGACGGGCGAGACCGTGCGCCGGTTCCGGCTGCCCGCCGCCGAGGACCATCCCACCCCGCATTGGGGATACATCGGAGTCTATGAGAACCTGCTGATTGCGGGGGCGGTCCCGACGGCCATCGAACCCGGCGAGGACGGCGACCCGCCCACCGTCCGCACGAACGCCCGTTACGCCGCGTCGTCGAAGGACCTGGTGGTGATGGACCGTCACAGCGGCGAGGTTCTGTGGACGCGCCGGGCCGGGCAGGTCTTCCGCCACAACGCCATCGTGGCCGGGGCCGGCACGATCTTCTGCATCGACGCGATCTCGGAGGCAAACCGGACGTTGCTCGCCCGCCGGGGGCGGATGCCCGAGACGCCTCCCGTCCTGCTGGCCCTCGACGCCCGCACGGGCGAGGTCCTCTGGCGGGAGGAGGAGGACGTCTTCGGCACGTGGCTCGGGTACGCGGCCGGCCGCGACCTGCTGCTCCAGGCCGGCAGCCCCGCACGCGACCGGGCCCAGGACGAGGCCGAATCCGGCATGGCGGCCTACCGCGGCCGCGACGGCCGGCGCCTCTGGCGGGAGGATATGAAATACCAGGGTACGCCCATTCTCCACGACGCCGCCATCTATACCGAGGGGAGGGCGTTCGACCTGCTCACCGGCAAGCCGCTTCGTCGCCCCCACCCGTTGACCGGCCGAGCGGTCAGATGGCGGTACAAACGGAACTACGGCTGCAACACGCCGATCGGGGGCCGGCACATGCTCCTGTTCCGGTCGGCGGCCGCCGGGTTCTACGACCTCGAGGCCGACGCCGGCACCGGCAACTGGGGCGGGTTCAAGTCCGGGTGCACCGCCAACCTCATCCCCGCCGACGGTGTTCTGAACGCGCCCGATTACACCCGAACCTGCACATGCAGTTACCAGAATCAATGTTCGCTGGCCCTCGTGCCGATGCCCGACGTAGAGGTGTGGACTTTCCAGGCATACGACGAGGTCAACGGGCCCCTGAAACGGGTCGGCCTGAACTTCGGCGCCCCGGGCGACTGGCGCGCCCCCGGGGGCACGCTCTGGCTCGACCAGCCCGGCGTCGGCGGGCCCGGCCCCGACCTGGGCGTGACGGTCGGCGGGACGGTCCGCTACTTTCGCCGCCACGCGACGGACGTCGAAGGCCCCGCCCCCCAGGTGACGGCCTCCGGCCTCGAAGGGCCGGCCGTCATCCGGCTCCCGATGCGAGGCGACGACGCCCGGCCGTTTACCGTCCGCCTGTACGTCTGCGAGCCGACGGCCAATGGGGCCGGGCGGCGGGTCTTCGACGTGCGGCTCCAAGGCGAGACCGTCCTGACGGGCCTGGACGTCTGGGCGGAGGCCGGCGGACGCCGGAAGGGACTGATCAAGACGTTCAAGCACGTGCCGATTGCTCGGCGGTTGGAAGTCGGCCTCCGCCCCGCCGACGGGTCGGACCTCCCGCCCGTCCTCGGCGGCATCGAGGCCGTCATGGAGGAGTAGGGGCCGGGGCGAACCCGGCCTAACACGACAACGCTAACTCGTGCGCGGCGGGCAGTCTTGCCCACCGCGCGGTGCCCAGGACTGGACACCGCGCGGACGCGCGGCGGGTCTCCGCAGGCGCCGCGCAGGTCCGGGAATTGCCGACGCGAGGCGCGGTGGGTGTGGAGACCCACCGCGCAAATAACCGCCTTGGCGTTGTCGTGCTAACGGGGGACGATCCTGTTCTGGGAGAATGCGATGAAGACCGTCACCGCCACGGCTGCGCCCTTGGCCCTTGCCCTTCTTCTCGGCTGCACCGCGAGCGCGGCGGAGGGCGACGCGCCGGCCCCGGACGCCGCCGCCCGGCGATTGCTGGACGAGGCCGGCTTGCCGGGCGGCCTGTGCGTGCACCTCGGCTGCCGCGATGCGACGTTCGCGGCCGGGCTCCGCAGCGGCGGGCGGTTCATCGTCCACGGCCTCGCCGCCGACACGGACGCCGTCGCCCGCGTCCGGCACGATCTGCACGCGCGCGGCCTCTACGGGCCCGTGTGGGTGGAGCGCTTCGCCGGCCGGCGCCTGCCGTACGCGGAGAACCTGGTCAACCTGATGGTCGTCGATGCGGGGGCCTCCGCAGCGGCGTCGCCGGAGGAGATCGCCCGGGTCCTTTGTCCGAAGGGCATCGTCTACGTCGGCGTGGCGGACGGGGCCGCAGACGGCAAGGCTGCCCAGGTTCTCCTTGCCCGCATGCAGCAGGCCGGCCTGGCGGGGGCCGAGGCTGTCGACCTCGGTCATACCTGGGTCCGCTGGCGGAAACCCTGGCCGGCGGAGATGGACGAGTGGGGTCATCCCCGCCACGGGCCGGACGGGAACGCGGCGTCGGATGACCGTCTGGCCGGTCCGCCCCGCCGCGTCCGATGGGTGGCCGGACCGATGCACGAGGCCAGCAACGCCGTGACGGCGGGCGGCCGCTACTTCCACGCCGGTCTCATTGCGCGCGACGCGTTCAACGGCATCCGGCTGTGGGACCGGCCCATCCAGCCCACGCCGCTGCGCCTCGGGTACCCGTCCACGTTCATGAAGGACAGTCTGCGTCCGGTGGCTGTCCGCGACCGTCTGTTCGTCTTCCACGAGGGGACACTCCAGGCCCTCGACGCCGCCACCGGCCGTACCGTCCGCACGTATGCCAAGGCCGGCAAACTGGTGGACGTCTTGTGTGCGGAAGGTACGCTCATCGCCGTCGGGGCGGACGCGGTCCAGGCCCTGGACGCCGCCACCGGCGCCGTCCGCTGGACCCACGCCGCCGCGGAGCCGGCCCCCGTGGTGGCGGGTGGGGGCGGGGTCTTTCTCCTCCAGCGCGCGGGTGGCGAGAGCGGCAAACGGGCCCTCCTCCGCCTCGATCTTGCCACCGGCAAACCCGTGTGGCGGCAGGACGGGTTCGACTGGGTCCACCGGGTCCGGCGGCTTTCGTATCACGACGGCCGCTTGGTGTGCGAGGTCTCCACGTTCAACAACGACCGGCCGGGCAACGGCATCCACGTCCTCGCGGCCGACGACGGGCGCCTCCTGTGGGAGCACCTTTACGAGCCCGGCATGACGCATTACATGCAGGCCCGCGCGCTTCAGGCGGGCGGACGCGTCTGGGTCCTGAACGGTCCCCACTGGGAGGCCCTGGACCCGGTGAACGGGTTGCTCACCGAACGCTTCCGCGGCGGGACGGGGCACTGTTTCCCGGCCGTCGCCACGCCGCAGTACCTCGTTTCCGGTGAGATGAACTTCACGAACCTCGAGACCGGCCGCCTCGACGCCAACCGGATCACGAAGGGCGCCTGCGGGCGGGATGCCGGTTTCATCCCCGCCAACGGCCTCGTCTACGTCTCGCCCAAGCATTGCTCGTGCTACCCGATGCTGAACGGGTACGCGGCGCTGGCGGCGGCGCGTCGTCCGCCGCTGCCCCTCGATGCCGAACCGACGCCGGAGTCCGGCCCCGCCGAGGCGCCGTCCGGCCCCGCATCGGCGCCGGACGACTGGCCGTGCTACCGGGCCGATGCGTGGCGCAGCGGGGGTACGGCCGTCTCGGTCGGGGCGGGCCTCGCCGTCCGCTGGACCGCGACGCTCGGCGACCGGCGCGACGGACCCTTCGCGGCGGACTGGAAGGAGAACCCCTACGTGCGCGGCCCGGTGACGCCGCCGGTCGTTTCGCAAGGTCGCGTGCTCGTGGCCCAGCCGGACCGCCATTGCGTCGTGGCCCTGGACGCCCGCACGGGCGAGGTGCAGTGGACCTTCACCGCCAACGGCCGCATCGACTCGCCGCCCACCGTGTGGCGAGGCCTGTGCCTCTTCGGCACGCGGAGCGGATGGGTCTACGCCGTGCGGGCCGCCGACGGCCGGCCGGTCTGGCGCCTGCGCGTCGCGCCGCACGAGGAGCGCATCGTTTCGTTCGGGCAACTGGAGTCGCCGTGGCCCGTGGCGGGCAGCGTCCTCGTGGTCGGCGACACAGCCTACGTGGCGGGCGGCCGGCAGCCGCTGGCCGACGGCGGCGTACGGGTCCTGGCACTGGACCCGGCCACGGGTCGGGTCCGGTGGCGGCACTGCATCGACAGCCTGCCGATCACGAACTGGTACGGCGGGGCAGGGCTGGAGTTCGACGGCTTCGACCTCCTGGTGGCCGAGGCCGCCAAGCCGACGCCCGACGCCGCCGCCCCGTCCGCCCCGGCGGAAGGCGGGCCGGACTTCGTCACGCTCTCCCGCTGGCGGATGGATCCGAAGACGGGCCGGGCGGAAGTCGTCCACCATCGCGGGTTCGGGTACTACCGGACGGCGGGCGGCGGGGTCGTGGCGCCCCGCGGCCTCTGGACCTACGGGCCGCGCATGGACTACATCCCGTCCGGCCCACGGCCGGGCCGGCCCGATTACGTCCGCACGACGCCCCGGCCGCTCATGGTCTTCCGGGGAAGCACGCTCGTGGCCTCCAGTGACGACAAGCGGCGGCTGTTCCGCAAAGACTTCACGCCCAAGGCCGCCGCGGAGTTCGACGACGTCTGGTTCAACCAGCGGCACGTGCCGCGCGGTTCCAGGAAGGGCGACAAGAGCCGGGCCGACCGCCTGGCCCACGGGGCGGCCTGGACAGTCCAGGCGTTCGAGGGCGGCGGGAAAGGGCAGGGCGTTGCCGCTCTCGTCCTGGCGGGGCCGACCGTGTTCGCGGCCGGCCGGACGGGCGGTCTGCGGGCGTACGCGGTCGCCGACGGCCGGCGGCTGGCCGAGCGCGACCTGCCCCCGCCCGTCTGGGACGGCATGGCCGCCGCCCGCGGGGCGCTGTACGTCTCGACGGCCGACGGCCGCGTCCTCTGTCTTGACCCGAAATAGCGGAGACCCGAGGGGCGCAGGACGTGAGGGGCCGCGGCAAGAGACGCCGACCGCCGCAGATACGCCCTCCGGGGCGCTCTGCAGATAACCGACTCGAACCTTCTTCGCCGAGACGGCTGTTGGCAATCCGCCGTGATTCCCGCAGGCTGGTGTGCGGCGGGCCGGTACCGCCGCGCCCAGCAGGTGGCGGCACATTGGAGGAGAGCGACATCATGCGCAGACCTTGCCTGGTTGCACTCGCAACCGTTCTGATGATGACGGCCGTCTCGTGCGGCCTGACGGGCGGCGCGCCGGTCGGGGCCGAGGAGGCCGGCGACGTCACGTTCATTGCCACCTCCGACTTGCATTACGACGCTTTCGAGAACGAAGACCGCAACACCCGAAACCGGGCCACCATCGCGCACATGAACGCCGTTGCCGGCGTGGCCTGGCCGGCGGAACTCGGCGGCGAGCCCATCGGCCGGCCGCGGGCCGTTGTGGCGATCGGCGACCTCATCGACGACGGCGACCGGCAGATGGACGGCAAGAATCAGACCGAGCGGCAGTGGGCGTATTACACGCAGGACTTCGGCCTCGACGGCACCGACGGGCGCCTGAAGTACCCCGTCCTGGAGACCTGGGGCAACCACGACGGGCCGCCCGTCGGCAAGGAGCGGTTCGGCTTCAGCACTCAGGCCCACCTGGTCGCCCGCAACCGCGAGCGGCTTCGCAAGGGCCTGCTCGACCACCTCTCGGAGAACGGCCTTCACGGCTCGTGGGACTGGGGGCCGGTGCACCTGGTCCTGGCCGGCATCTATCCCGCCGACGAACAGCACCCGGACATCCGCTACAACCGCGTGTGGCACGACCCGCAGGGTGCGCTCGCGTTCGTTAAGGAGGACCTGCGGGAGCACGTGGGCGATTCCGGCCGGCCCGTCCTCATCATGGCGCACTGCGGCTTCGACAGCGACTGGTGGCACAAGGACGACTGGAAGGCGTTCTACGAGGCCGTCCGCCCGTACAACGTCGTGGCGTACCTGCACGGCCACACGGGCACGGGACTCCGGCGGTACAAGCCGGAAGGCGTCGCCGGCCCACCGCTCACCGTCATCAACACCGGCCAGACGGAGAACGGGTTTTTCGTCGTCCGCGTGACGGCCGACCGCCTTCAGGCCGCCTACCGCTGCAAGCGCGCCCGGCGCTGGCGCGACGACGACGGCAAGCGCCGTTACGAGTGGGACGGGTCCTGGCAGTGGAAGCACATCCTGGACAAGCCGCTGGCCGCATCCGAGTCCGAGACCGCCCAGTCGGCTCGGGCTCGGTAGAAGGTCGTCGCGTGACGCACTCCCGCGGACCGTCGGCTTTTTCGCCGGCCGTCTCCTGAACCTCGTCAACGGCAGCCATTCATCCGTCGAATGGCCGAGCACGTCAAACGCGAGGTTCGCCTCGTCGGCCGGCCCACCATGCCCGACGACCCGCCGGGTCCCGTGGAGGACCACGTCCGCACCGCCCGTCGCACGCGGCCGAGGACCTGGGTGAGGAGCCGCTTGCCGACCTGGCCGCGCCCCGCGACCTCACGCCTTTCGTTGAGGCCGTCCAGCAACTGCTGGAGCGGCTGGAGGCCGCCCCTGATCAGCAGAAGCAGTTCGCCTCCGACGCCGCCCATGAACTGCGGACGCCCCTCTCGCTGGCCCGCAGCACGCTGGAACTTGGAGCCTCCCAGCCGGGAGATGCCGCGGCACGGCGCCTTCGTAGGTGGACGCACCCACCCTATGGGTCTGGTGCAACGGCATTCTGGGGGACGGCGGATGGTTGCGCGGGCCGGGTCACGGCGCGGCGGGCGGTTCGCCGGCGGCCGCGCGGAACGCGTCCTCCGGCACGAGGAGGACGCGGGCGGCCAGGCGGCCGCCGGAGGGGGCCTCGTCGACGAAGACGCCCCACCGCATCGCCGCGTGGCTCGGCTCCGGGTCGTAGAGGACGAGCCGGCCCGGCTGGTCGGGCATCCGCACGCCCGCCGGCGTGTACACGTACGGCCGGCCGGAGGCGGGGCAGGCGGGTGGCGTCGGACTGGCGGCCTCGAGCGGCGGCAGGGCGTCGAGCGTGGCCGGCAGCCGGCCGTGGAGGGAATAGTACAGGAGGAGCCGCCCGGAGAGGTCGTGCAGGCG
>CAZNYC010000129.1:0-11531 GCA_964577175.1 uncultured Anaerolineales bacterium | reverse complement strand
CCCGGCGCCGCAGCGGGCTCGAAAGGCACAGCGTGCCCCGGCGCCGCAGCGGGCTTGAACGGCACGGGGGTGCCTTACTCCAGTTCCTCTTCCAGCGGGTCCTTCTCGAAGAGGCTCTTGACGAAGTCCGTGATGCCGCGGGTGAAATGCGGCCGCTGGCTCGGTGCCTCCGGCACGGGCGGCGGGTCGCCGTAGTCGGCGAACGGGTCCTCCGCCGAGGCGAGGAACTGGTCCCACGCCTCCGTCTCGCGCGGCAAATCCTGGCCGGTCATGTACCGGAGCCCCAGCCAGGCGTTGTAGGCGACGGCCAGGTCGTCGTGGCCGACGGCCTCGGCGAGGGCGACGGCGGCCCGTTTGTGCCGGAACCGGCGGAGGCTCTCGGCGGCGGCGATGCGGACGTCCGTGCTCTCGTCCGAGGCCAGGGCATGCCCCAGCGCCTCCACGCCGGCCGGGTCGTCGTGATGGGCGAGGGCGGCGGCGGCGTCGGCCCGCACGTACGTGTCCTTGTCCGTCTCCAGGACGTTGCACAGCGTGGGGACGACCGGCTCGCCCTCGATCACCGCCAGCCCGCGGACGGCCGCCGAGCGGACCATCGGGTCCTCATCCGTCCGCGCGACGAGGCAGTACAGTTTGACGACCGAGGGCACCCGGCGGGCCTTCTTGTCCTCGACGATTTCCTGGAGCGCCTCCCGCCGGCGGTCGGCCTGCGGGCTCTGGACCGCGATGACCTGCTCCGACGTCGACGGCGGGAAGACGAGGTTCTTGATCCAGTCCTTCATGTGAACCTTCGGCCGAGGCCCCTCGCAGCCGGCCGAGAGAACGGCCAGGGCAGCGGTGAGCATGACGACGACGAACGCGCCGCGCCGTGCCGTTCGAACCGGCCGTCGTTCGAGCCCCGCGCTTGGCGCTTTTCGAGCCGGCCGCGGAAGCGGCCGGACATCACCATCTGCCGTGGCACACGACGTGCCGGATGAGGATAACCCGCTGCTTCCGCCTTCGCCCTTCGGGCTGCGGAGGACAGGCCCGCAGCGGGCTCGAACGACAGCGCGCTCAAAGAGCACGCAGCACCGGGCGCGAACGGCTTCGCCTGGGCGAATGGACTGTCTCACGTCGCCTCCTCCACCGGATCGGGGTCGGCCGAGAGGGTCTCGGCCGGCACGAGGGTCACCGGCTGGGCCGGCGCTCCCAGGAACCGTCCGCCCACCTCCCGGAACCGGTCCGGGTTGTCGCTGACGAAGAACTGCCACGGCCCGACGCCCGCGGTCCCGCCGCCGTCGTCGGCGGCCTCCGTGAGGCAGCCGTCGGCCCGGAGCCGGTCGGCCACGCCGTCGGCGACGGCCTCGGCCGAGTCGACGAGCGGCACGCCGGGGCCGAGCACGGCCGCGATGGCCGGCTTCAACAGCGGGTAGTGCGTGCACCCGAGGACGAGGGCGGCGACGCCGGCGTCGGCCAGCGGGGCGAGGTACTCTTCCAGCACCGCCCGCACGACGGGGTCGTCCGGCGAACGGCCTTCCTCGACGAGGGGCACGAGCAGCGGGCAGGCCCGCTCGACGACGCGGACCTCGGGCGCCCGCCGCGCGATCGCCCGCCGGTACGCCCCGCTGCCCACCGTCGCCTCGGTGGCAATGATGCCGATGGGGCCGGCCGGGCACGTGGCCAGGGCCTGGGCCACGCCCGGCTCGATGACGCCGAGGACCGGTACGTCCATCCGCTCGGCCAGGGCGGGCAGGGCCGTCGCGCTGGCCGTGTTGCACGCCGCCACGATGCACGCCGGGTCGTGCCGGGCCAGCAGGCGGCAGGCCTCCTCGGCGAAACGGGTGACGGTCCGCGGGCTCTTGATGCCGTAGGGCACGCGGGCGGTGTCGCCGAAATAGACGATGGCCTCGGCGGGGAGCCGCCGGCGGACGGCCCGGACGACCGTCAGGCCGCCCAGACCGGAATCGAAGATGCCGATGGGCCGCTGCATGGAACGGGTTGCCTCGCACTCGTGCCGAGTCATCATATCGGCTGAGGCGGGCAAATCAAGCGCTCCGGCGATTTGGGCGCCGTTCGAGCCGGCTGTTGTCCGAGCCGGCCGCGGAAGCGGCCGGACATCACCATCTGCCGTGGCACACGACATGCCGGATGACGATGCCCCGCTGCTTCCGCCTTCGCCCTTCGGGCTACGGAGGACAGGCCCGCAGCGGGCTCGAACGGCGCCGGGCGCCGCGCACGGCCGGGCAAGACCGGCCGTGCCACGGGCGCCGCGCCGTCTCGGGCGCGGCGGGTGCGGAGACCCGCCGCGCCTTCACTCGCCGCGCGGGAAGAGCCCGGCCGGGCGGTTTTCCGAGGCGCCAATAGGGGTTTCCCCTATTTGTCCTTGACACCCGTCGCCGCGTGCCTAATCATACTCCAGGATTAGCCGTTTTTTAGCCGATATGGTGACGGCGGTCCGTTGTGGCCGCCGGCGAACCAGGAGAACACACGAGAACCCATCAGTGGGAGCGCGGGGCGACTCGGCCCCGCACGTGGTTGAGCCTAAGGCCGCCCGCCGGCCTCTGCCGTCGGACACACTGGGCAGGGCCGGGACGGCCTGATCCGTACAGCAAAGGACGGAACCGGGAACCCACGGCCCATCCCCTCGGGGTCCGGGCCGCGACGCCGCCGACCGGCGGGAAAGGCAGGAGATTCGTGCACGACGCAGGCTGCCCTCGCATCGTTTCCTCACGTCAGACAGGAGCGGTCTGCGCCGGCTGAGTCGGCCGGTATTTCGTCGCCGGGTTCCGGATCGTCCTTTCGAGTATCGGACGACGAGGTCTCTCCACGTCGGTGCCGCGTCCCCCCTTGCGGTTTCGTCCCGGCGCGACGTGCGCGCGGGCGTCCGCCTCCCTGGAAAGCGAGTGCCCGATGCAACCCTATGTGCCGTTGGCGCGGGCGGGCGAGACGATCGCCGCCATCGCGCTCGTGGTCGTGGCGGTGGTCGGCATCGTCGCCGCGGCCCTGTGGCTGAAGAAGCGGGACCGCGAGGCGAAGGCCGCCGCCGAGGAACTCCTCGATCAGGCCCGCCGCGACGCCGACAGCCTCCGCAAAGAGGCCAAGGTCGAAGCGCGCGAAGAGGCCATGAAGGCCCGCGAGGCGTTCGAGAAAGAGGCCGCCGAAACCCGAGAGGAACTCCGCAGCCGCGAACGCCAGGTCGTCAAACGCGAGGACAGCCTCGATGCGAAACTCGAGACCCTCAGCCGAAAGGAAAAGGCCGTCGAGGCCGAGCAGAAGCGCGTCTCCGCCCTCGAAGACGACCTCAAGGCCAAGCAAACCGAACTCGACGAAACGGTCGCCGAGCAGAAGCAGCAACTGCTGAAGATCAGCGGCCTGGGGGCCGACGAGGCCCGGACGGTGCTCCTGGAACGAATGGAGGCGGAGGTGGAGCACGAGGCGGCCGCCCTCATCCAGCGGACCACCGAACGCGCCCAGGAAACCGCCGACGCCAAGGCCCGCGAACTCCTCGCCGGCGCCATCCAGCGGCTGGCCAGCGATTACACCTCCGAGGCCACCGTCGCGACGGTCGACATCCCGAACGATGAAATGAAGGGCCGCATCATCGGCCGCGAGGGCCGCAACATCCGCGCCTTCGAACGGGCCACGGGTGTGGACGTCATCGTGGACGATACGCCCGGGGTGGTGGTGCTGTCGTCGTTCGACTCGGTCCGGCGGGAAGTGGGCCGGCGGGCGATGGTCAAACTCATCGCCGACGGCCGCATCCAGCCCCCGCGCATCGAACAGATCGTCTCGGAGTGCCAGAAGGAAGTGGACCAGGAAATCGTCGAGACCGGCAAACAGGTGGCCCTGGACACGGGCGTCCGCGGGCTGCACCCGAAGGAAATCCAGTTGCTGGGGCGGCTGAAGTTCCGGACCTCGTACGGCCAGAGCGTGCTAAAGCACTCGATCGAGGTGTCGGCCCTGTCGGGGATGCTGGCCGAGGAACTGGGCCTCGACGGCCGCCTGGCCCGCCGGGCCGGCCTCCTGCACGACATCGGCAAGGCCGTTGACCACGAGGTCGAGGGCGGGCACCCCGAGATCGGGGCCGACCTCGCCCGCCGCTACAACGAGCAGGCCGAGGTCGTCCACGCGATCGGCGGCCATCACGAGCCGAACGTGCCGGACATGCTCTACACGACCGTCATCGCCGCCGCCGACGCCGTCAGCGCCAGCCGGCCGGGCGCCAGGCGGGAGACGCTCGAGAAGTACGTCCAGCGGCTGGAGAAACT
The DNA here is from genome assembly GCA_964577175.1 of uncultured Anaerolineales bacterium. Taxonomy (GTDB): domain Bacteria; phylum Planctomycetota; class Phycisphaerae; order FEN-1346; family FEN-1346; genus BS750m-G62. The sequence goes on along the minus strand of CAZNYC010000129.1, from coordinate 7,287 downwards.
CGAGACCGTCGCCGGCCGCTTCGACGGCGTCGAGAACGCCTTCGCCATCCAGGCCGGACGCGAGGTCCGCGTCGTCGTCGATGCCGACAAGGTCAGCGACGATACGGCCATCAAACTCTGCCGCGACATCGCCAAGGCCGTCGAGGACGAACTGACGTACCCCGGCGAGGTGCGCGTGACGCTCATCCGCGAGCGCCGCGTCGTGGAGTACGCGCGGTAACCAGGCCGCGCGCCGCGAGAGGGCCGGGCGCCTTTCGAGCCGGCCGCGGAAGCGGCCGGACATCACCATCTGCCGCGGCACACGACGTGCCGGATGAGGATAACCCGCTGCTTCCGCCTTCGCCCTTCGGGCTGCGGAGGACAGGCCCGCAGCGGGCTCGAACAGCGCACGGCGCGCGGGCTCGAACAGCGCACGACGCGAAGCGCGCACCCGTAGCGCGAACCCTACAAGAAAGCGCGAGCCCCCCATGCAATTCCGCGCCCTGCTCGTCGGCGACGTGGTCGGCCGCCCCGGCCGCAAGACCGTCCGCGCCGCCCTGCCGGACCTCCTGGCGGCCCACAGCATCGACGTGGTCGTCGTCAACGCCGAGAACGCCGCCGGCGGCTCCGGCATCACGCCGCCCATCTTCAGGGAACTGCGCGACGAGGGCGTCGACGTGGTTACCATGGGCGACCACGTGTACCGGCGCAAGGAGATCGTGCCGACGCTGAAGGCGTCCGACCGCATCCTGCGGCCGGCGAACCTGCCGGCGGAGGCGGCCGGCCACACCTGGGCCGTCCACGAGAGCCAGTCGGGGTTCCCCTTCGCCGTCACCATCGTGCTGGGCCGGACGTTCATGAAACCCGCCTCGTGCCCGTTCCACGCGGTGGAGGCGGTGCTGGAGGAGGTGGGCGAGCGGGCCCAACTGATCTTCGTGGAGGTCCACGCCGAGGCCTCCAGCGACCGCATCGCCATGGGCTGGCACCTGGACGGGCGGGTGACGTGCGTCTACGGCACGCACACGCACGTGCAGACGGCGGACGAGCGGGTCCTGCCGGAGGGCACCGCCTTCATCTCGGACCTGGGCATGACGGGCCCGCACGACGGGGTGCTCGGCCGTCGGCGGGACAAGGTCATCCCGACGCTCATCACCGGCATGCCGCGCCACTTCGACGTGGCCACCGGCGACCTCCGCCTGCACGGGGCGCTGGTGACGGCCGACACCGAGACCGGCCTGGCCTCAGGGATCGAGCGCATCGCCGTGCCGGTGGAGACTGAGGCGGAGGCAAGCGAAGGCGAACCGCGCTCCGCCGGGGAAACTGAAAACCAGAAAGCCCCGTCTGAGGGTGAATCGCCGACGGCAGACGAGGCCGCCCCCGATTCATCGGAAGATGCTTGACATCCCCCGGATAACCGGTCGATAATATAGATGCCCTGCGAGCCGTGAAGTCCGAAGTGCCACTTCGGATACGCCGAAAGGCATAGCGGCCGTGGGGTTTTTTATGATTTGGCCCGGCTCAAGTCCACGTCGTGTTCGGCCGGGACGAACCGCCAGTGCCTGTACGGATCCCGCCATCGGTTGCGCGCATCGCCGCGAATGCCCGTGGATATCCCCGGATTGAAAATGGGTAGATTTCAGCGATGCGACGGTAGATCGCCTTGTAGAGCCGCTCCTTGGCAATGGTCCTCTTGCCGCGCCTGCGCGAACCGGGCGATTTGCGCTTGTGCTTGTCGTTCAGACGGAACTGTATGGAACCCAGGACGACATCGAGGCACTGAAGCACCACATGATCGTGCGAACGCACCTCGGCGATCCGGTCCTCGGGCAGCCGCACCCTCGACCGCCGGAACTCCGGGCTCTTCGCCAGGCCGGACAGGTACCCTTTGAAGCGCGCGACCTTCTCCCTTGTGTCTGGAAGTTTGTCGAAGTAGATGCGGCACGCCACGTCCTTCACATGGTGCACAAGGCGGGTATCTCGCCAAACCAACGGGGGCGCTCGTCCGAACGGCGCCCCGCCGGCTCGACGTACCAAATAGTGGGAAAATGGCCGCAGGTCAAGGCAAACAAACGGCACCGCCCACGCCGCGGCGTTTACGTCCTCGCCTTGTGCGTCCCCCGGCCGCGGAGGTATTCCTTGGCGTTCAGGGCGGCGGTGACGCCGTCGGCGGCGGCGGTGGCGGCCTGTTTGAGGGTGTCGGTCCGCACGTCGCCGGCCGCCCACACCCCTTCCATGCTGGTGCCCAGCCGACAGGCGTCGGTGCGGATAAAACCGCCCGGCGTCATGTCGACGGTCCCCTTCAGCCACTCGGTGTTCGGGTCGAGGCCGATGAAGACGAACACGCCGTCGCAGTCGTAGGTCCGCTGCTTGCCGGATTCCAGGTCGCGCAGGAAGACGGCCTCGACGCGCTGGTCGCCGAGGATTTCGTCGACCGCCGTGTGCTTCAGGACGGTCACCCGGTCGCCGTACTGCGCCAGTTCGTCCAAAAGGATCTGCTCGGCCCGGAACTCCTCGCCGCGCAGCACGAACGTGACGTGCTCGGCGAATTTGAGAATGTGGATGCCTTCATCGAGGGCGGTGTCGCCCCCGCCGACGACCACGACGTGCTTGTCGCGGTAGAAGGGCGCGTCGCACGTGCCGCAGTAACTCACGCCGTATCCGCTGAGGCGTTTTTCGCCCGGCGCCCCGAGTTTGCGGTACTCGCTGCCGACGGCGAGGATGACGGCCCGTCCGCGGTACCGCTTCTCGTCCCTGGCGTGGAGGACGATGAGCCGCTCGTCGCCCTCCGTGACCGCTTCGAGCCGCTGCACGTCCACGCCGGTCTCGAGGCGTGCCCCGAACCGCTTCGCCTGCTGCGTGAGGCGGTCGGCCAGTTCCATGCCGTTGATCGGTTCCGGGAATCCGGGGTAGTTCTCGACGCGTGCGGTGAGGAGGATCTGCCCGCCGGCCATCTGGCGTTCCAGGAGCAGGGTGCCCAGGCGTTCGCGGGTGGTGTAGATGGCGGCGGAGAGGCCGGCGATGCCCGCCCCCACGATGATGACGTCGTAGACCTCGCCGGTCACGTCGGCCGGCGCCTCGGGGTCGACCTCGCGCGAGGGGGGGCCGTCGGTGAGCGGTGCATCGTCGTCGGCCATCGGAGGACTCCTCTCTGTAGGACCACGGACGCCGGCGATCGGGGCCGGACACGTTCGATACTAGCCGCCGGCCGCACCGTACTGCAAGTCTACAGTGCGGTACCCGTTTGACTTTCTCCCCGTTTGCCGTATAAAGTAAGTGCGGGGACGATGCAGGGCCCGGTTCGTAAGGGGCGAGCCGGGGCCGTACAACGGGTGCAGGCACCAGGGCGATTGTCGGAGGGACGATCCCGTCCGGCGATCGCTTTTTCTACAATCGGCTTCGGCCGCGCGGGGGGAGTCCGCCCGGCCGGTGCGTGAAACGTCGCAACGGGGGACGTCGGCACACGGTGCCGGCTCCCCGTTTTTGTTGCGCCGGGACGGGGGCAGCGATGGGCCGGGGGCAGGAGGACGTATCTGATGACGATGGCGCATGCATTGCAGCGTACCCTGACGTGGGCCGTGGCTGCCATCCTGCTGGTGGCGGCGTTCCTGCCGGCCGGTCCGGCGACCGCCAAGGCCCTCCTGCCGGCCGACCGCCAGGGGCAGGCCGTCTACACGATCGACCCGGACGAGGTCCTTCGGGCCCGCTTCTGCGTCGAGACCGACGTGCCGGAGGCCTTCAACGGGATGGACGTCGGCGCCTTCCTCGGGGCCGACGCCTGGTACGGCGCCGGCGTCACGGGGCAGGGGACCGTCTCGACGGTCATCGACGCCGGGCACCTCTGGGGCGGTACGGGCGGCCACGAGTCGCTCGGCCACGTGATCACCTACGTCAAGGGCGACGATGCCGCCGCCGAGACCGACCGCCACGGCACCTGGGTCGGTATGCTGCTCGGCGGCCGGGCGCCGGGAGGCGGTTCCAATTCGCTGACGAACGGGATCGGCTACGGCACGGACCTGCGATCCGGGGCCGTGGCCACCGAATGGGTCGGCACCCGCTACGCCCGGGAGTTCGACCTCAGCGTCGGGTCGCTCCTCGGCACGTTCAACGGCGCCTTCGGCTGCGCCGACGTCGTCAACGTCAGTTGGGGCGGGACGGATGCGGCCGCCGAATCCGCCATCGCGGTGGCCGTCGACGGGTTCGCCACCCGCAACTCCACCACGACGTTCGTGGCGGCCGCGGGCAACGGCGGTTCCGGCGCGAACACGGTTACCTGGCCGGCCTCCGGCGCGAACTCGATTACGGTGGGCGCGGTCGGCCACGCTAACGACTACGGGTCGGTCGCGTTCTTCAGCGCCCGCGGACCGCAGGATTACGCCGATCCCGTCAACGGGACGGTCTCGGGCGTGCGGGCGGCGGTCGACATCGTGGCGCCCGGCACGGACCTGGTCTCGGCCTACTACGGCGGGGAGACGGGCGGCAACGGGCCGAGCCTCGACGGGCCGGCCGACGGGCCGGCCGGCGGGCCGGACTTCTACACCTCGGGCCTGCAGGGCACGAGTTTCGCCACGCCCCTGGTGGCGGGCGGCGTCAGCCTCCTCGACAGCGCCGCCAAGGGCCGGGGCTGGGGCCCCGAGGCCCGCGACGCCCGCGTCGTCAAGGCCATCCTCCTCAACGCCGCCGACAAACTCCCCGGATGGGACAACGGCCAGACGGTCGTGGGCGGCGAGACGGTCACCACGCAATCCCTCGACTGGGCACAGGGCGCCGGACGCCTCAACCTCGGCCGCGCGTACGACCAGCAACTCGCGGGCACGACCGACGTGCCCGGACTGGGCGGCGGCACGGTGGAGGCCACGGGGTGGGACTACGGCGTCGTGAGCGAGGGCGGCAGTCACGAGTTCCTCATCACCGAAACGCTTACCTCCGACCTGACCCTGGCGGCCACCCTCTGCTGGTTCCGCAACCGGGAGGTCGACATTTCCGCCATGACCTCCACCGACGCCGGCCTGGCGGACCTGGACCTGGAGGTCTGGGACCCCACCTTCACGACCCGCCTGGCGGCCTCGGAGAGCATCTACAACGACGTGGAACATCTCTTCTGGGACATCCCGGCCGACGGGCCGTACGGTCTCCGCGTCACGTACCCCCAGCAGGTGTTCGGCACGGCCGGGCCGGAGGCGTACGGCCTGGCGTGGATGGCGGTGCCGGAACCCGCCACGGTCTTTTTCCTGGGGGCCGGGATGGCGGGTCTGTGGCTGGTCCGGCGCCGCCGGGCCGCGTGACACTTGCCTTTCGAGCCCGCTGCGGGCCTGTCCGCCGTAGCCCGAAGGGCGAAGGCGGGAGCAGCGGGTCATTTCCATCCGCGTGGTACACGCCAACGCCGAGGAGAATGGCCGGCCGCTTCCGCGGCCGGCTCGAACGGCGCCGCGCATCGCCTCGGCATTGATTCCCGCCTGCCGCCGGTTTAGAATCGGAACGAGGCGTCCGTGCCGCAACGTACCCACGCGTAACGCTTTCCTGCCTCCTAAGGAGACCGGCCATGACCGATGATGCGTATACCCCCGGCTCGCCGACCGGCCCCGGCGCCGGCCCCGGCGCCGGCCCCCCTCCGCCCGCCTCGTCCCCGCCGCGGCGTCGCGGCCGCGCGTGGGCGATCGTCGCGACGGTCCTGCTCGTTCTCTCGGTGGGCGCCAACGCGGTGCTCCTGCTGCTGGTCATCGGCCTGGCCGGAATGCTGGGCACGCAGTTCAGCGGCAGGACGGTAGAGGACGCGTTCCTGGAGCGGACGGTGGATCGCGGCCCGTCGGGGACCAAGATCGCCGTCGTCCGCGTCCAGGGCCTCATCGAGGAGACCCTGGCCGAGCGGGTCCGGGCCCAACTCGACCGCGCCCGCCGCGACGACGCCGTCGTCGCCGTCGTCCTCCGCATCAATTCGCCCGGCGGATACCTGACGGCCAGCGACGCCCTGTACCATCACGTCCAGGTCTTCACCGAGGAGACCGGCAAACCGGTGGTAGCGGCGATGGACGCGGTGGCGGCCTCCGGCGGTTACTACGCCGCCTGCGCCGCCGACACGATCGTGGCCCAGCGGACCACCGTGACCGGCTCCATCGGCATCGTGGCGCAGTATTTCTTCCTGAACGAACTGATGGAGGACAAACTCGGCATCCAGTCGGTGACGCTGAAGCGCGGCCGGCAGAAGGACTGGCCCAACATGTTCTCCGCCGAGATGACCGCCGAGCAGCGCGACTACATCATGGAGGCCCTGCTCGACCCCGGCTACGACCAGTTCGTGGACGTGGTGGCCGAGGCCCGTGGGATGGACCACCAGGACGTGCTCGATCTGGCGACCGGGCGTATTTTCATGGGACCCGAAGCGCGGGAGCGGGGCCTGGTGGACGAGATCGGGTACTTCGGCCGGGCCGTCGACATCGCCCGCGAGAAGGCCGGCGTCGCCCGGGCCCGCGTCGTCGAGTACGTCCGTCCGTTCGGGCTGATGGACATGTTCGGCCTGACGGCGAAGGCGGAATCGCTGCTGGACCTGCGGCCGGAGACGCTGGCCGGCCCGCCCCGCATCATGTACCTCTGGACGGGGCGGTAGGGGCCCGCGGGAGCGCGGGGGGGGGCTCCGTACCCGCCGCGCACCAGTTAGCGTTGTAGTGCTAACTGTGGGCGGTGGTTGTTCAGAGTTGCCCCCCGTTTTCGGCCCGAAAACGGGGGTGGCGGCACGTTCTTGCCCGCTTTTCGGGCACCGGGGGCGGGTTCCGAAAAAAACCCGGCATGCGATTTGCCTTTCCGCCGTTTTGTGTTATACTTGTGTGAAGAACCCCTCCGCGGGACACGGTTTCCGCGGGGAGGCGCCATATCGAGAGCACAGGCCGTTTCATGCGGCTGGCGGGGCCAAACCCGCCCGGGCGTGTCGGGGGAGACGACGGCGCTACGTGACGTGAGCAAGGCACTTACGGAAAGGGGTAGCACATGTCTCGCACAATTGCTGCTGTTCTGATCTCGGCCGTCCTGGCCGCGGCTGCATCGGCCGCTCCCATCATGCCGGGTACGCCCGTGGACGCATGGCTGTTCGACGGCGACCTGACGCCGTTTGCGGGGTCGGCGACGAGCGGTCAACTCGAGGGCAACGCCGCCTTCGACAATACGACCGTGCCCATCGCCTACGCGGGCAACGAGTCCGTCGACATCGGCGGGGGCGGCAGCCACGACGACCGCGTCAACTTCACCACCGATCTCGGCGGGGCGTATGAGGACGAAGAGGCCCTGACCGTCTCGATGTGGATCAAGGCCAACAACGAC
>CAZNYC010000128.1:9906-11599 GCA_964577175.1 uncultured Anaerolineales bacterium | reverse complement strand
CAGGTCTCCTGGCAGATGTGCTTCGTCGGCGACCCGCTGTACCGGCCGTTCGGGGAGCGGCGTTAGGTGTGCTTGACGCCCGCGTCTCCGGGCCGACATAATAAGGGGTGGAGGTGTTCCCATGAAACTGATCGTGACGCTGGAGCGCGACGAGTCCGGCATGCTGGTGGCCGAGTGCCCGGCCATCCCCGGGTGCGTGTCGCAGGGCAAGACGGAAGAGGAGGCCCTGGCGAACGTCCACGAGGCCATTGAGGCGTGCCTGCAGGCCCGCGCCGAGGCCGGCATGCCCCTGACGGTGACCACGCGCGAAGTCGAGGTCACCGCCTGATGGCAAGACTGCCGGTCATCTCGGGGGCGCCAAGGTCGTCAAGGCTTTCGAGCGTGCGGGATGGCGCCGAGACCGGCAGCGGGGCAGCCACGTCGTGATGCTCAAAGAAGGGGAGATGGCCAGCCTCTCCGTGCCCCAGCACCGTGAACTCGCGCGGGGCACGCTGCGCTCGCTCATCCGTGCCGCACGCCTGACGGTGGATGAGTTCGTCGACCTGCTCTGAAGGCCTGCCCTCACGTCGTTGCCGTGCCTGAGGCCCGCGTGCCCGTAGCCCCGGGTGCGAGCCCGGGCAAACCTTGCGGCTACTGGCCGTTGAACAGGTCCGTCTGCTCGCCGGCCGTCGGATCCCCCTTCTTCCCGCCCTTTGGCGGTTGCATGTCGAGATGTTCGTAGGCGGCGGGCGTGGCGACACGGCCCTGGCGGGTCCGGGCCACGTAGCCGATCTTCAGGAGATACGGCTCGACCATGTCGACGAGGGTATCGACCTCCTCGTTCAGGGTGGCGGCGAGGGCCTCGATGCCGGCCGGCCCGCCCTCGTACGTGCCGATGAGCGTGTGAAGGAACTTGCGGTCGAGGGCATCGAGGCCGCCCTCGTCCACGGCCTCCATCTCCAGGGCCTGCCGGGCGACGGCGGTGGTGATGCGGCCGTCGGCCTTGACCTGGGCGAAGTCCCGCACCCGCCGCATCAGACGGATGCAGATGCGCGGCGTGCCGCGGCTGCGGCGGGCGATTTCACCGAGGGCCGCCTCCTCCGCCTCCACCTCCAGCAGCCGGGCCGTGCGACGGGCGATCTCCGTCAGGTCCGCCTCCGGGTAGAACGTGAAGTGGTGGAAGATGCCGAACCGTTCCCGCAGCGGGGCGCTTAGAAAGCCGGCCCGCGTCGTCGCGCCGATCATCGTAAACGTCTGGAGCGGCACGTTGATCGTCCGGGCGAACGAGCCGCGGTCCACCGTGATGTCGATCCGGAAATCCTCCATCGCCGGGTAAATGAACTCCTCGACGACGGGTCCGAGGCGGTGGACCTCGTCGATGAAGAGCACGTCGCCGGCCTGCAGGTTCGTGAGGATGCCCACGAGGTCCGCCGGCCGCGTGAGGGCCGGGCCCGAGGTCGTCTTGATGCCGGCCTCCATCTCGGCCGCCACCACGTGGGCGAGGGTGGTCTTGCCGAGCCCCGGCGGGCCGTGGAAGAGGAGGTGCTCGAGGGGCTCGGCGCGCTGCTTGGCCGCCTGGATGGCGATGGTGAGTTTCTCGCAAAGGTCCGCCTGGCCGATGACCTCCGCCAGGCGCGTCGGTCGCAGCGCGAGCGAGGACCGGTCCTCCTCGGGTCCCTGGCTTTCCGGGCTGACGATGCGTTCGCGGGGCATG
>CAZNYC010000128.1:0-9806 GCA_964577175.1 uncultured Anaerolineales bacterium | reverse complement strand
CCGGTCCTCCTCGGGTCCCTGGCTTTCCGGGCTGACGATGCGTTCGCGGGGCATGGGCCTCTCGCTTTGTGCGTATTCCGTATTCGGGTGCGGCCTTGTGCGCGGCGGGTCTCCGCACCGCCGCGCCATCGCGCCGAGACGACTTCACGTGCGCGGTGGGTACGGAGACCCACCGCGCCAGACGGCGCGTTTGCCGTTACCCTTCGGCTGAAGTCGGTCCCTGGTGGAACGCCTCGCGGACGATGGCCTCGACCTCGGCCTCGGCGCCCAGGCGCTGGTAGGCCGCGTCGACGCGGTCGGCCGCCTCCGGCCGCGCCAGGCCCAGGCTCATCAGGACCGACAGGGCCTCCTGCCTGGACTCGGGCTGCTCGCCGGCCGCCTCGGCCGGGAGGGCGAACGCATCGAGCCGGCCGGCCAGTTCCGCCACGATCTTGGCGGCGGTCCGCCGTCCGATGCCGGGCAGGCCGGCCAGCGTGCCGGCGTCGCCCGCCTCGATGGCGGCCGCGATCCGCTCCACCGGCATGGCCAGGCTCTTCAGCCCCTTCCCGATGCCGATGCCCTGCACGCTCACGTACAGCATGAAGAAGCGTTTTTCGGTCTCGGTAAGGAACCCCACGAGCCGGGGGGCCATCTGGCCATACGCCGGATTCCCATCGAAGTATTGCAGCGTGTGCAGCGTGATCTGGCGGCCGAGGTGCGGCCGCAGCGCGTCGGCCGTCGTCGGGGCGAGGAGCACCTCGTACGCCACGGCACCGGCGGCGACGACGGCCCGGTCGTCGGCGAGGCTGTCGAGTTGGCCGGTGATGCGTGCGATCATGGCGCGTGCGTGATCCGGGCGGTGCGGTGCGCGTGGCAGAGGGCGACGGCCAGGGCGTCGGCGACGTCGGCGGGCTGGGGCGGCTCGGCCAGGCCGAACGCGGCCTGGATCGCCCGCTGCATCTGGACCTTGCTGGCGTGCCCGCTGCCTGTGAGCGATTTCTTGATCTTCGTGGCGTTGTAACTGGCGACGGGTTTGCCCGCCTCCGCCGCCGCCAGGAAGATGACGCCGCGGGCGTGGCCCATCAGGATGGCCGTCCGCGGGTGCTTGTAATGGGCGTACAGTTCCTCGACGGCGACGGCGTCGGGGTGGAACTCCGCCAGGACGGAGGCGAGGCCCGCGTATATCTCGACGAGGCGGTCCGCGAGGTCGTCCTCCCGCCGCGTGCGGATGACGCCGGCCTCGACGAGGGCGGGGTGCCCCCCTGCCCCGGCGCCGTCGACGACGCCGTAGCCGGTGGCCTGGAGACCGGGATCGATGCCGAGGATTCTCATGAATGCGGATTTCGGATTTCGGAATTCGGATCGGCTGCGATCACTCTGGCCTTGCCTCCAACGCATCGCAGAATCCGGCCAGTTCCGATTCAAGTGTTTGCAGCGCATCTTCGCAGGTGAAGACGGCGTCGGCCATCTTGTCCCAACGCAGGTCGAAGGTGTAGGCGTGCCGGAACATGTGCCTGAAATCAAGATACCGTTCGAGTACGTCGCGCGTCGCCTCCGTGATAACGCGGGGCCGGGACACACCGGGCCGGGTCATACTGTCGAGCAGGTCGCGATGCGCGGATGGCCCGCCGGGTGTACCGCCGTCGCACTCCACAGCGATGCGTTTGAAAAGGTTTTCGATGCCGTTATAGAAAGAATGCAGCATGCCGGCTAGAGCCCAACGTTCGGTGGACCCCGGTGGTTCACGACGGCAGCGGTCGATCAGAGGTGCGGTTTCTTCCAGAAGCCGCCGCAGCATGCCCTGTTCCACGGCCAGGCTTTCGCGCAACTCAGGCGACACGCTGAAGTCTCCCTTTCCGGCGGAGGTAGTCCGTGAACGGGTTGACCTCATCCAAGTCCACGAGATCCACGGGCCGACGCAGCGCACGCGCCGCACGACCCATGGCCTCCAGGAAGCGTTCGGGTGGCAGGCCGGCCACGGCTAGGTCGACGTCGGAGTCGTCGCGGAGGCGGCTTGTCACGGCGGAGCCGAAGACGTAGACCTCGCGTGCGCCGGCGGCCTTGAGCGCCTCGGCGGCGGCGTGGATGCGGTCTTTCAGGTCATCCGTCATGGTCAAAACCCTTCAGTCGCCCCTCGCGGGGCTCCGGGTTCGTGTTGGCGTCGTTCGACCCCGGGCTCGCGCCCGGGGCTACAGTTCAGCCGCCCCTACGGGGCGGGCCGTGCCGGAGGCACGGTTGTTCTGTAGCCACGGGCGCCAGCCCGTGGAACCGGGCGCCAGCCCGTGGAACCGGGCGCCCGCGCATCGCCTGAGCCCCAGCGGGGCGATTGGTTTCTTGTCGTGCCTTCTGTCGCGCCCCGTTCAGCCGCCCCTGCGGGGCTCCGGGTTCGTGTTGGCCTCATCGTACCCCGGACTTGCGCCCGGGGCTATTGGCAGTCGCCCCTGCGGGGCTACTTGAAGCGCCAGGTGGTGCCGTCGGGCGTATCTTCGAGGATGATGCCGAGTTTGCCGAGGCGGTCGCGGATGCGGTCGGCCGTCTCGAAGTCCTTCTGCGCACGCGCCTCGTTGCGCAGATCGATGAGCGTCTGGATCAGTTCTTGCATGGTTTCGGCTTGGTCCGACGATACGGGCACTTCTGCCTCTTCGCGCCTGTCGACAGTTAATCGGGCTTGCACGTGCGAGTGAGCGGTTATGCTTGCGCTTAAGTACACAATCCGACGAACATGAAGTTCCTTAAGGCCAAGTACTTCCGAGCCCAGTTCCCGGAAAGCGAGGGCAAAAGCATGTGCGCCCGGCGCATCGCGCTGCGCGTCGCTCTGCAAGTATCGGTTGGCCTCGTTCGCCAAGTCCGACAAGGCAGCACGGGCCTCGGCTGTATTGAAGTCGTCGTCCATGGCTTCTCGAAACCGCTTTCGGACTGCCGAGACAGATGCGACGATCCCCTTCGGCGCTTGCTCGGCCTTCCTTTCATCTGCCTGGCCGATATTCTTTCTTAGTTTCTTTGCAGGCCCGGTCAGCCTCTGGTATCCCTCGGCTGCCGCCTTGATCGCTTCCTCCGAGAAATCCGTCTGGCTCCGGTAATGGGTCTGGAGGAGGAAAAGGCGGAGCACCATCGGGTCCCACCGCTCGAACGCCTCCCGCAGGGTGATGAAGTTGCCGAGGCTCTTGCCCATCTTCTGGCCGTCCACGGTCACCATGTTGTTGTGGAGCCAGTACTTGACGAAGGGGGCGTCGCCGGCGGCCTCGGCCTGGGCGATTTCGTTCTCGTGGTGGGGGAACTGGTTCTCGATGCCCCCGCCGTGGATGTCCACCGTCCCCCCCAGATATTTCTGCGCCATCACGGTGCACTCGATGTGCCAGCCGGGGTAGCCCATGCCCCACGGGCTGGGCCACTGTAAGATGTGCCCGCGTTCGGCGGCCTTCCAGAGGGCGAAGTCGGCCGGGTGCCGCTTCTCGCCGCGCGTCTCCACGCGGGCACCCGCCTGCATCTCCTCCACGCTCCGGCCGGAGAGGCGGCCGTAGCCGTCCCAACTCGTCACGTCAAAGTAGACGTTGCCGCCCGCCTCGTACGCATGGCCGGCGTCGACGAGGCGCTTCACGTGCTCGATCTGCTCGATGACGTGGCCGGAGGCTCGCGGCGAGATGTCCGGCCGCAGCACGTTCAACCGGTCCATGTCCTCGAAGTAGCGGCGGGTGTACGTCTCGGCGATCTGCATCGGATGGACGCGGCGGGCTTTGGCGGCCTTCTCGACCTTGTCCTCGCCCTCGTCGGCGTCGTCGGTCAGGTGGCCCACGTCCGTGATGTTCTGGACGCAGGTCACCTCGTACCCCAGGTACCGCAGGTACCGGAGGATGACGTCGAAGGCGACGTACGACTTGGCGTGGCCGATGTGGGCGTCGCCGTAGACGGTCGGCCCGCACACGTACATACCGACGTGCGGGGGCCTGAGGGGTTCGAACGGCTGGCGCTCGCGGCCAAGGGTGTTATAGACGTGCAGGTTGTGGTCGCGGAGGGTCATGGCAGTACGTTGTGCTTCCCAGCGGCGCGGAGCGCGGCGGGTTTCCGTACCCGCCGCGGCGACTCCTCGGGTATGCGCGGTCGGTGCGGAGACCGACCGCGCGGACGGTTCGGTCAGGCTTGCGGCGTCTCCTCGAGCACGACGACGGCCTGGGCGACGACGGCGGCGCCGGCGCCGACGGCGGTCATCCCCTCCATCGTGCGAGCCTTGATGCTGACCTCGCCGGCGGGCAGGCCGAGGCGTTCGGCCAGGCCGGCGCGCATGGCGTCGCGGTGCGGCGCGAGTTTCGGTTCCTCCAGGACGACGTTGACGTCGACGCTCGCCGGTCGGTACCCCGCCCCGCGGGCCATGTCGACCACCCGGCCGAGGAGGCGGCCGCTGTCGGCGCCGGCCCAGGCGTCGTCATCGTCCGGAAAGTGGTCGCCCAGATCGCCGAGGGCGGCGGCCCCGAGGACGGCGTCGGCGACGGCGTGGAAGAGCGCGTCGCCGTCGCTGTGGGCGACGGGTCCGGCCTTGGCCGGAATGTCGACGCCGGCCAGCCGGAGCGGATGCCCCTCGGCCAGGCGGTGCAGGTCGAAACCGATTCCGACGCGCATGGATGCCATGGGTCGCTTCCTCGCAATCGCGGTTCCGTTCGGCCGCGGTTCGGGCGCGGCGACTCGACGCGCCTCGTTCGAGCCCCGACGGTAAGGTCGGGGATAGTCGCTCATGGGGGCGTCCATTTCGCGCGCCCATTGCCCCGCGCCGCCTAACACTACAACGCTAAGTCGGCCATTTGCGCGGTGGGTCTCCGTACCCACCGCGCTCGAAACGCCCTTTTCAGGGCTGCGCGGCGGGGGCGGAGACTCGCCGCGCACGAGTTAGCGTTGTAGTGCCAATACCCGCGAACTCCCGTTCGCGACTCGGCGCAGGCAGTGTACCGGCCGGCGGCGGCGTTTGCAAGCAAACGGGCTGCGCCGGGCCCCGTGGGGGGGCCGGCACAGCCCGTGCCGGATTCGAATGCGGCGTGGGTCTACCGGCCCGCCAGGGCCCGGATGCGCTGCTGGGCCTGCTTGGCCAGTTCCTCGTCCTGGGTGTGGGTGATGACCTCGTTGTAGAGTTCCACGGCCTTGGCGCGGTTCTTAAGTTTCTCCTCGAAGATCTTGGCCGCCTTGAAACGGGCGGGGTGCTGCGTGTCCGGGTTCCACTGCCAGCACCGCTCGTAGGACATGACGGCCCGGGCGTAATCCTGGAAGTACCACCCGCCGTAGATCTCGCCCATGCGGAAGGCGGCGTCGTCGATCTTATCGCTCTGCGGATATTTCTCGATGATGGTCCGGAACTTCTCGAGCGCCACCTTCAGGTAATCCTTCTTACCGGGCGGGAAAGCCGGGTAGTCCTTGAAGTCGACGCCTTCCTGGTACAGTTGGTCAGCGGCCTCGATCGAGCGGCTGGGCCGGAGTTCGGGGCCGGCGACTTCGGCGGCCAGGAGGTACCGCGGTTTCGGCGTGGCTGCCAACCCCCTGAGTTCCGACTCGACCCATTCGATCTTGGCGTTGTGGCCCCGGTCCACGTAATACTTCTTCAGCGTCTCCAGGGTCCGCTTGTACTGCTTGCGGGCGGCGGCGACGGCCTCGACGAGCCCCACCTCGCCCAGGCCGGCGAGCCGCGGCTCGACGGCGGGCGTGACCTGGGCCTCGACGGCCTCGGCCTGGACCCGGCTGGGCTGTGGCCTGGCCTCCGTGGGACGGGGCTCACGGCCGACGGCGGCGGGCATGTCGGGCGGCGTCGGGGCCGGTTTCTCCTTCTCCGGAAGCGCGATGGTGGCCGGCCCCGTCTCGGGCGGCTCGGGGGCGGTCTCCGGCAGTGGGAGGTCGGCGGGGGTCGGCGGCTCACCCTTTTCGGCGGTCTCGGGCTTCAGGAGGACCTCGGCAGGCGGTTTCGCCTTTTCCGTTTCGGACGCCTCCGGGGCCTGGGTCTTCTCCCCTTCCCCCTCTTCGGCCTCCTTGACGGGCGGGGCCTTTTCGGGTTCCTCGACCTCTTTCGCGGGCGGTTCGGCCTCTTCCGCGGGGGGTTCCGGCTCGCGGTCGTCCGGCGTGGGCGGGATCGGCTTCGCCTGGCTGGGGCGGTCCGGTTTCAGGCGGACCGGGGGCAATTCGAACTCGCTGGCCTGGGCCAGAACGGTCTCCGGCACGAGCATGGCTGCAGCGGCCAGAAGAATCAAGGGGAGCGCAAACCGGTGCATGACGATCCCTCCCTCAGGCGGTGACCTGAATGCGTCGACGGCGTATGCAAACGAACGTTCAGAATCATTAGACGCCGCACCGCCGGAAGCGTCAAGGAAAAAGGCATAACGGCAGGCATCAGGCACCCGGCAGCCGGTATCAGGCGAACGACAACAGCGAGACGCCCCGACGCCGGCAACGGCATCGGCACGGGCCCCATTCAGCCGCCGGCCTTGGCCGGCGCGTGCCGTTCGAGCCTCACGTCGCCGCCCGGGCCGAGGGGCGGAACCGTTTGGCGAGGCGTTTGACCGCCCGCCGGCGGAACGACGGGTCCGCCACGTGGTTCCAGAGGCTCCGCAGCATGGCCCGCCGAATCCGCTCCCGGCCGATCTTCTGAACCATCGGATGGGCCAGCACCTTCCGGTACGGGATCCACGGCGGATGCTTCGCCAGGAACCGCAGCATGATGCGGGCCTGGATCTTCCGAAGGTCCTCCACGCCGAAAGCGTCGCTCACGACGTACCGCCGCCGGCCCACGACTTTCATGCCCGGCTGGGCGAGGACCCACTGCTCGAAGTCGCTGTCCTGGTAGGCGTAAATCTTGTTCGGGCTGATGAAGTCGACGCCGAGGTCGGCGGCGTAGTCGGCGATGCCGAGCATCTCCTCCTCCGTCTCGCCCGGGTTGCCGATGAGGAAGTTGCCGAGCGTCAGGATCTTCGTCTCCGCCAGGTGGCGGAACGCCTGCCGGGCCATCTTCACGGTGTAACCCTTGCGCATCGCCTTCAGGAGGCGCGGCTGATAACTCTCCAGCCCCACCATGAACATGAAGAAACCGGCCTGCTCCATCTTCTTGACGAGCCGCGCGCTCTTGTAGAGCGGGTTGACGCGAATCTCGCACGCGTACAGGTGACGGATGTCGCGCTCGATGAGCAGGTCGCAGATGCGTTCGACTCGTTTCGTGTCGGCGGCGAAGTTGGCATCGACGAGGTGGACGATGGGGGCGTCGGTCTCGGCGAGTTCGTCGACCACGTCCTCGGCGCTGCGGCCGATCCAGGGCTGGACCTCGCCGAAGATGTTCTCGCGCCACTTGCAGAAGGCGCAGACCATGGGGCACCCGACGCTCGTGATAATGTTGTCGCCCTTGAGCGTCAGCCACGGGTACTCGTACCGGCGGACGGAGCGGTCGATGTGCATGTTCTCGACGCTGCGGCCGGCGTAGAGGGGGTTCTTGACAAGGGGGGCCTCGGGCTTCGTGCGGCCCGGCGGTGTGGGCGGCGCGTTTGTGTGGCCCGGCCGGCTTGTCCGGCCGGGCGGAACGGCAGCAGGCTCGCGCGGCGGATCATCGGATTGGCGCGACGGGTCTCCGCACCCGCCGCGCGCCTCCGGCGCGTGCGCCGTCGGCCGGTCGCGGTACCAGAACCCGGCCAGGCCCTCGGGCGACCCCGCCTCCAGCAGGTGCTGCATCGTCTGGTCGCCATAACCGAGGGAGAGGATGTCCGCGTTCGGGTACGCATCGAGCATCTCGTCGGGATGGCGCGTGGCGTACAGGCCGCCCACGAGGACCGTGACGTCGTCCGGCAGGCCGCGGATGAGGGCGTCGGCCCAGGCGTCCCGGCCCCACATGAGGCTGACGGCCACCATGTCCGGGCGGAACCGGCAGAGGATCTCCTCCAGCGGACGGTCCTCCATCCGCATGTCGACGAGCAGGAGGTCGTCGACCATCGGCTTGATGGCCGTCGCGACGATCTCGAGCCCGATCGGGTTGATGACCGCCAGGCCGCCGTACAGGTGCTCGCTCTTCTTGGCGGGGCTGTACGGGTAGAGGAGGAGCGGGCGTTTCCAGGTCATGACGGGGCCATTATAGGGGGTGGAGGGACCGTCGGCAACGGGGCGCCTGTTCGCTCCCTCTCCCACGATGTCATTCTGAGGGGCGGTTGCGGCCCGAAGACTCTCGCCGTGGTCTTATGCTTCCCATGAGTCGCAAGGCGAGATCCTTCGCAGCACTCAGGATGACAGACTTCACATTCCCCTTCACCCTGGCCCTCTCCCGCCGGGGCAGAGGGAAGGCGGTCACTCATTCGGCAGCACGACCGCCTTCAGGACGCCGTCGGCGTACTCGGCCACCGTGTCGAAGGCCCCCTGGGCGTCCTCGAGCCCCACCCGGTGGGTGACCCAACTGGCCACGTCCAGCCGGCCCGTGGCGACGAGCGTGATCGCCTGCCGGGCCGCGTGCCGCGACCGCCGTACGTACTGCACGCGCAGTTCCTTCCGCCGGGGATGGTGGGCATGCAGGGTCACCTCGTCCTCCTCCGGGATGCCGACGAGGCAGACCCGCCCGCCGATGGCCGCCAGGTCGTACGCCTGCGGGGCGCCGGCGCAGCGGTTGGTGCACTCGAACACCAGGTCGGCCCCGCGGCCGTCGGTCAGCCGCCCGACGGCCTCGGCGGGGTCCTCGTCGGAGACGTTGACGGTCTCGTCCGCCCCGAGCCGGCGCGCCAGGTCCAGCCGGTAGTCGAGTGTGTCCGTGACGATGATGCGGGCGGCGCCGCCCACCTTGGCCATCTCTATGCACCCCAGGCCGATGCAGCCGGCGCCGACGACGGCCGCCGTCTCGCCCGGCACCGTCCCCATGAGGTTGGCCGCGTGCACCGAGACCTGGAGAGGTTCGAGCATGGCGGCCTCTTCCCAGGAGAGGGCGTCGGGGATCGGCATGCACTGGTGGGCGGCCAGGACGGCGAACTCACACATCAGGCCGTCGATGGGCGGCGTGGAGCAGAACCGGACGTTCGGGCAGACGTTCGGCTTGCCCGTCAGGCACCACTCGCACTCGCCGCAGGAGAGGGCCGGCTCGATGGCGACGCGCCGGCCGGGCGCGAGGTCCTCGACGCCCTCGCCGAGCGCGACGACCTCGCCCGCCCCCTCGTGGCCGATGATGATCGGCTTCTCGACGACCTGTTCGCCGATGCGGCCGTGCGTGTAGTAGTGGACGTCCGACCCGCACACCCCGACGGCCTGGATGCGGATCTTGACCTGGCCGGGACCGGCTTCGGGTTCCGGCACGTCCTCGACCCGCAGGTCGCGGATGCCGTGAAGTACCAGCGCTTTCATTGGGGTTTCCTTATCGCAGAGGTTCTGTTGTCATTCTGAGGTCGCCCGTGGCGACCGAAGAATCTCGCCGTGGGTTCCGTAGTCCCTGAGTGCCTGAGTCCCTGAGTAAACGGCTAACGCAAACGCCGGCGTTGCTGCCAATCACCTTTCTTGCCGGCCTTCGTTTTCCACGCCGCCTATGCAAATCAACACGTTGTTGCACCTCCTGAGCGTCTCGTTTCCGAAGGAGAACAACTCGCTGTAGGCCTTCATGGCCTCCTGCGTCTGCCACAAGCGACGCTGAAGAAAAAACGATAGCAGCACGCCGACCAGCACGCCGACAAGGCCGACCAGCGCCGTGATGGCTGCCGTCATCGTTGCCCCCCTTCGCCTGCCCATGGCCACGACAAGCGTGGCCATGCCACCCGCGCCGTTGCCGTTTGCCCTTACTCAGTCACTCAGTTACTCAAACTGACCGATTCTGAGGATGTCGGCCGTGGATGGCGCAAAAGAAATGC
>CAZNYC010000127.1:0-11673 GCA_964577175.1 uncultured Anaerolineales bacterium | reverse complement strand
GCCCGGCCGGGAGAACACGGATTGGTAGGCAATCCGCGGCACCGGCGCATTCAGCGCGGTGGCCCGGGAGGACCACCGCGCGGCATTTGCGATTCGGGCGCGGCGGGTACGGACACCCGCGGCTTACTCCGCCGAGAACGTGTGAACCATCACGTGCTTATACGTTTCGCCCGGCTTCAGCGTCACGGACGGGAAGGCCGGCTGGTTCGGCGAATCCGGGTAGTGCTGCGTCTCCAGGCAGAAGCCGAAGTGTTTCTCGTATTGCACATCGCCCTTGCCCGTGATGGTGCCGTCCAGGAAGTTGCCGGAGTAGAACTGGATGCCCGGCTGGTCGGTGTGGATTTCCATGACGCGGCCGGTGGTGGGCTCCGCGACGCGGGCGGCGAGGCGGACCGTGCCCGGTTCGTAACGCTGGAGCACAAAGTTGTGGTCGTATCCGCCGTCCGTCTTGCCGATGTCCCGCCCGATGGGCTTGGCCTCGGTGAAGTCCATCGGCGTGCCCTCGACCGCCTTGAGTTCGCCCGTGGGGATGAGGCCCTCGTCCACGGGCGTGTACTTATAGGCATTCAGCATTAACTCGTGCCCGAGCACGTCGCCGCCGGCGGGCCCCCGCAGGTTCCAGTACGTGTGGTGGGCGAGGTTGACAACCGTCGGGGCGTCGGTGGTGGCGGTGAACGCGGCCTTGAACTCGTTGTCCTTGGTGAGCGAGTAGAGGACGGTGACCTGGAGGGTGCCGGGGTAGCCTTCCTCGCCGTCGGGGCTGGTGCGGGTGAACGTGACGCCGGCGCCGTCGGGGGTCTGGACCATCTCGGCGTCCCAGAGGCGTTTGTCGAATCCCTTTTCGCCGCCGTGCAGGTGATTCTCGCCGTCGTTGGTGGCGAGTTGGTACGTCTCGCCGCCGAGGTCGAACGTGCCGCCCGCGATGCGGTTGGCGTACCGGCCGACGGTCGCGCCGAAGTAGGAGGTGTTGCCGAGCCAGCCCTCGAGCGTGTCGTAGCCGAGGGTTACGTCGGCGACGTTGCCGTCGGCGTCCGGCACCTCAACGCTGACGGTCGTGGCGCCGTAGTCGGTGAGTGTGACGCGCATACCGTTGGAGTTCGTGAGCGTGTAGAGGTGGACGTCCCGCCCGTCGGGCATCTTGCCGTAGACGGTTTCGCTGATGCCGATGCCGCCGCCGGCGGCCTGTTCGTCTTTCGGTCCGGGTTCCATGGCGGGTTCCTCCTGTTTCTGGCAGGATGCGAGCGCGAGGCCGCAGAGGGCCAGGATGACGACGAGGCGGCCGGATGCGATGGATGGCATGGGGCGTCTCCTTGAATCGTAACGTGCATTATGATTGTCATGCGGAGCGGAGCGAAGCATCTCGCCGTGCGAACGGCATAAAGGCCTCCCCCACGGCGAGATTCTTCGCTCGCTGCGCTCGCTCAGAATGACAACGGAAGGCGGTGCCGGCGCACCTACTCCACCTCCAACCGGAAGATGGTAACGCTGCACGGCGGGACGGCAAGGGTCTTGTCGTTCCCGCGGACGGCCTCCTGCTCGACCGTGACGGCCGGCGGCCGGCCGGGATCGTTGTACGCCTGCGGCCCGTCGCCCGTCAGGACCCAGCGTGTGCCCTTGCCGGTGAGCGTCGCGCCGGCCACGTCGAGCGGAATCTCCGCCGCCCGCCGCGTCGGGTTTACCACGCCCACCGTCAGGGCCTTGCGGTCGTCGGTCCAGGCGGCCATTGCGTTGACGAGGCCCTCGACCTCCGTCGCCACCGGCACCGTGCCGAAGTGGTGCCGGTACATCTCGAGGGCGAGGCCGGTCGTCTCCATGGCGGCGGCGGTGCGGGTGGTCTTGATTGCCCCGATGACGTTCACCGTCTGGGCGTAATTCGCCATATAGAAGAGGTCGCTCTCGCGGAACATCTCGTGCAGGCCCGCCGCGATGCCGAGCGCGTCCTTCAGGAAGTACCGCGTGCCCAGTTCGCCGAAGACGTGCGGCCCGTACCAGTAGTTCCATTCGTCGAGGGCGATATCGATATCTTTGGCCTTCAGGCCTTCGATCTGGCGGCGGTAGCGGCGATGGGCCTCCGTCTTGGCGCGGACGGCGTCGGGAATCTGCCGGACGTGGCCCACCAGGCCCGGCCTCTCGCGGCAGTAGAAGTGCTCGCTGATGAGGTCCATGTGCCCCGCGCACTCGCGGAGCATCGTCTCGGACCACTTGCCGGCCGCCCCCACGGCGACGAGTTCGACGGACGGGTCCACTTCGCGCATCGCCTCGGCAAATTCATTGTGTTTCTTGGCGTAGTCTTCGAGCGGCATGTGCCCCAGTTGCCACCCGCCGTACATCTCGTTGCCGATGCCCCAGAAGCGGACTTTCCACGGGTCGCGCCGGCCGTTCTCGGCGCGGCGCTTGCCCATCGGCGAGTCGGCCGGGCCGTTGACGTACTCGACCTGCCGGGCGGCCGCCCGCGCGCCGCCCAGGCCGGAGTTGACGGCGATGTAGGGCTCGGTGCCGAGGACCTTGCAGAAGTGCAGGAACTCGTGGAGGCCGAAGTCGTTCGACTCCACGCCCGTCCAGGCGGGGTTCTTTCGTGGCGGCCGGCGGTCGCGCGGACCGACGCCGTCCTGCCAGTCGTAGCCGCTCACGAAGTTCCCGCCCGGCCACCGATAGACGGGCGAGTCCAGTTCCTTCAGCAGCGCCAGCGTGTCGGCCCGCATGCCCTCGACGTGGTCCGCCGGCATAAGGCTGACGGTGCCTATCAGGCACGGCCCGCCGCCCGTGACCTCGATGCGGAGTGCGGCCTGAACGGTGTCCGTCACGGCGCGGAACTCCAACGGTGACCTGGCGTAATCCTCGCCGTTGCAGGTGACGGTCACGCTCTGCCGTGCGTCCGCCCCGTCGCCCCAGGCCAGGGTGACGCGGAGCGTGCCCTGGTCGCCGGCGGGCTTCAGCCACACGTAGCCCACGTACTCCTTGCCCTTCACGAGGCCGAGGTCGTGCTGGGCGATGCCGCCGCCGGGGGCGATGCGCGGCGTGTGGTCGCCGACGAACGAGCCCTCCTTCACCATCGTCACCGCGCCCTTCTTGCCGACGGCTTCCCACGGCGAGGCCTTGAGGATGGGGAAGGGGGCCTCCTCCGTCGGCCGCCGCCCGTCGCCGTACGGGTCGTAGTCGGGTGTGACGGGGTGGAAGAACTTGCGGTCCAGGAGCATCTCGGCCCAGATGCCGCCGTAGATGCACCGGCCCAGGTGCTCGATGAACTGGCCGTACACGTACTTCGAGATCGGCTCGCTCGTCTTGGCGGCGTCGATGCGGACGGCGGGCTCGGGCATCTCGCGCTCGCCGATCTTCTCGAGCCTCACGTCGTCCCACCACGCCTTGCCGGTCGCGAGGCCCCATCCGCCGAAGAGGCAGTTGACCTGGAGGGTGTCCTGGTCCGCCGTCTCGAACGTGACCTCGACCTTCGTCCAGTCCCGGGTGCCCGTAACGGCCTCCGTCTTGACGCGCTGGAGGTTATGGACGTTCATGAGGGCCCCGTGGGCGCCGTCCTTCGTCCGGACGTTCTCGGTCTTGATGTACCCCGAGAG
Organism: uncultured Anaerolineales bacterium; assembly: GCA_964577175.1. Taxonomy (GTDB): domain Bacteria; phylum Planctomycetota; class Phycisphaerae; order FEN-1346; family FEN-1346; genus BS750m-G62. The sequence continues at coordinate 8,101 of CAZNYC010000127.1, read as the reverse complement.
GCGATACCGCGCCAGCGGCTCGACGGCCGCGGTGGCGGCCCAGGCGATGTCGGCCCCGTCGGCGGATTCGATGCCGACGGCCCGGCCGCCCGAGCGGCCGGTGTCGGCCCAGCGCCACTCGCCCTTGCCCGCCCAGGAGCCGTGCTTCCAGTCGGCGGGGCTGTCGCCTGCGCCCTTCTCGAACGAGGGGTTGGGCAGCAGGTTTACCGCCTCGGTCGCAGAGCCCGTCGTGGCGGGCAGGGTGCACGCGCTCAGGGAAACGGCGGCCGCGAGAAAAACGAGATAACGGTAACGCATAGGTCACTCCTTGGCCGCGTCGGGCAGGGCCCCGTCGGCCATCGTCCGGCCGCGGAAGTCCTCGAACCGGTGGAACGTCAGGTAATTGGCGTCGTGGGCGTTGTGGGCGCCGCCCAGGCCGTCGTCATACGCCGTCCGGACGGCGGCGATCAGGTCCGCGCCGTCGAACAGCCAGTCCGGGTACTGGAACCCGTGGTGCCCCACCTCCGGATGGTACAGGAGGACGGTCCGCACGGTCCAGTGCCGCAGGTCGTCCGAGGCCACGAGGGCGAGCGTGTTCCGGACGCTGCCGGCGCGGCCGTTGTGGTCCGCGTGGCGCGGGGGAATCCAGTTGGCGAGCGTCCAGTACCGGCGGCCCTTCGGGTCCCGGCGGATGGTGAACTTCTTCGCCCCGCCGGGGAACTCGATGAAACCCGTCTCCGGGTCGAACGTGGCGGTCTTTCCGTCCGGTCCGATGCGGACGACGGCCGCCTTGCCGCCCGCCGGGCACTCGACGCGCAGCACGTCGACGACCTCGCCGTCGGGTGTGGCGACGGCGTTGCCCTCCAGCCATCCGCCGAACGTGCCGTCCAGCCACGACGGGTCGCGCCCGATGCGGTTGGTCGCGGTCCAGTGCTCGGCCACGAGGAGGTCGGCGCCGGCGGGGGCGGACATCATGAATGCGCGGAAGTGCTTGCCCCAGCCGCCGGGGCCCGCGGCGTCCTCCATGCCGCGCCAGATACGGCCCTTATGCACCAGGACCGGCTGCGGGGCGCAGTGGTACTTGCCGCCGGTGAGCAGCCGGCCGGAGTCCGCGTCCTTCGGCTCGGTCCACGTTTTGCCGCCGTCGGTCGAGCGGCGAATGACCGTGTCGCCGTACCGTTTGCTCGTGCCCATCAGGTACAGGTCGCCGCGATGGACGAAGAGGGTGGACCACCACTGGCCCTGGATTTCCGTCCGCTTGCGCCACGTCCGTCCGCGGTCCGTCGAGGCGAAGACCCGCATGCGGTCGTGCCGGCTGCCGGGGCCGAAGATGTCGTGCGACGCCACGTACGTGCCGTCCGGCAGGACCGCCAGGCTCGGCGAGCCGACGTACCGCTTCGAGCGGGCGGGGAGGTGGTCGACGACGACGCCGGGCACGCGGGAATGGTCCGGCTCGGCGGCGCGGGTCGACGCCGAAAACACCGCGCCGCACGCGAGGGTGAGAAGCATGAACGGTTGCAGGCGTATCACATTGGCCTCCCGCTACGGTTGTGTGGACGCGGCAGCCATTCAGTACTGCTACGCTACTTCCTCCCGCGCCGCGGGTCTCCTGGCCCGCCGCGCCGGGCCCAAGTCCGAGTTTCCATCGCGGTAGAAGTAATGTCCGGGGTGGTCATTCTGAGGAGCGACGAAGCCGCGACGAAGAATCTCGCCTTGATGCCTTTCGCACGGCGAGATTCTTCGGCTCCGCAAGCGGCGCCTCAGGATGACAGCCTGGCACGATGAGGACATTGCTTCTGCTTCGTTCAACAGCCGTCGGCCTTTGGCCGGCGGGTGCTTTTCCGAGGATTATAGGGCCCGCCCCGAAGCCTGCAAAGAACGTTTGCCGGCCCCGGTGCAGCGCCCGCCACGGCGCGGGGGGTTGACGCCGATCCGCCGGGCTGCACAATGACGACGCAACCTCAATTCGGAGATGTGCTGCATGGCCATCCTGCGACTGACTGCGGCGCTGATGTGCGTGGCGTGGTTTTGCCCGGTGGTGTTCGCGGGCAATGCGCCGGCGAGCCTGGACGGCGCCGAGTGGATCTGGCATTGGCCGGACCCCGCCGCCGACTCGCCGACGCCCGGCGAAGGCCGGTGCTGGTTCCGCACGCGCCTCCCCCTGCCGCCCGACGCGCAGGTCCAGGCCGCCGAGGCCGCCATTACCTGCGACAACCTCTACGCCCTGTACGTCCAGGGCAAATTCGTCGGGCAGAGCGAACCGAACCCGAATCTCTGGAACACGCCGAAGCGGTTCAACGTGACCGGCCTCGTCGGCCCCGGCCGGAACGTCATCGCCGTGGAGGCTGCCAACACCGCGCCCGGCCCGGCCGGCCTGCTCGCGAAACTGACCGTTCGCCTTGCCGACGGGCGGCAGGTCGTGGCCGTTACCGGCGACGACTGGACCTGCAGCGAGTCGGCCGGCAAAAACTGGCATCAGCCGGCCTTCGACGATTCGAAGTGGCGGAAGGCGTTCGTCGTCGGGCCGCACGGCACGGCCCCGTGGGGGAACCTGGACGCCCATCTCGCCAAGGCGCCCCTTCGCGAGCCCAGCAAGAAGAAGGCGGGCGTGCTGACGTGGTCCCGCGCCGGCGGCGGGCCGGCCCGTATCCCGTCCGTGCGGGAAATCGACCCGTCCGACGACTTCGCCTGGCCGGACGGACTCGTCTTCCTCGGAGACGATTGCAGCCTCTATCCCCCGCGCGGCAAGACCGGCACCAGCCACGACAGCCTGGGCGTGACGATCTTCACGGTCCGCAAGTCCCGCGCGTTCCCGGAGCACGACCTGCCCGCCCCCATCAAGATGGGCCGCAAACTCTATCGGCTGACGCCCGCCCGGCCGGACGCGGAACCGGAACTCCTGCTCGACGCCGGCACCGGGGCCATCGGGTCGCCGTCGGTGTCGTTCGACGGCACGTCCGTCCTCGTCTCGATGGCGCGGGACGACGAACCGTTCTTCCACATTTACCGGGTGCCGGCCGACGGCGGCCGTGCCGAACGCCTCACCGACGGCCCGTTCCACGATATCGACCCGGCGGAGTTGCCCGACGGGCGGATCGTGTTCACCTCCACCCGCATCGGCACCTTCGAGGAGTACCACAGCCCGCCGTCGCGGGCCCTGTTCGTCATGAACGCCGACGGGTCGGACATCCATCCCATCACGAACACGATCATCTTCGATAACGAGCCGGAGGTCCTCGACGACGGCCGGGTCGTCTTCATCCGGTCGGACAACTTCTTCGGCCGTGGCAAGGTCGAGACGCGGCTGCAGGCCGTCCGGCCCGACGGTACGGACGGGTACACGGAGTTCGGCCTCGACCTCGGGCCGGAGTACGGCGGACGGCTGAGGCCGTTCTATTGCGGCAGCCCGGCCCCGATGCCGGGCAACCGGCTGGCGTTCGTCTCGCGCCACGGTATTACGGTGGGGGAACCCGGCACGCCGCGGCGCCTGTGGAAGGAGTTCCGCCTGGCGGCCGGCGACGTGGCCGCCATGCCCGACGGCCGGCTCCTGACGACCCTGGCGCGGGTCCGGTCCCGCAACGTCGGTTCCGCGGAGAAGCCGAAGACCGTCCGCGACCTCGCCTACGAGAAGATCGCCGTCCTCGACCCGCAGGCCGCGGGGGCCGAGGTCGTCGTCGTCCACGACTCGGGCGGCGAGGCCCTCCACTCGCCCGTGTACCTGGGCCCGCGCCCGCGTCCGCGCCTCATGCCGCCCACCGTCGACCGGGAGGCGGCCGAGGCCCCCCGGCCCACGGGGTACCTGTACTGCCAGGACGCCCGCCTCACGCGGCACACGACGGCCGGATGGCCGCACGTCCGGGCCATCCGCGTCCTGGCCGGCAAGGGGCTGACCACGCGGTCCTCGCACGCCTACATCGTCCACGCGGGCAGCGACGTGACCGAACTCGGCACCGTGCCGCTCGCGCCGGACGGGTCGTTCTCCGTCGAGGTGCCGGCCGACACGCCCATCGCGTTCCAGGCGGTCGACGCCGAGGGCCGGTCGGAACTGAACGAGATGTCGTGGATCTACGTCCGGCCGGGCGAACGTCGCGGCTGCGTCGGCTGCCACGCGCCCCGCCAGGCGACGCCGGCCGTGCCGACGACCGAGGTGCAGGCGGCGGGGCGCCCGCCCGTCCGTCTCCTCGGCCGGGGCCGGCCGTTCCGGTTCCGCGGCAACAACGCCGCCGTCACCGGCCTGATGGAGGTCCAGTTCGACCGGTTCCGGGAGGTGGCAGGGCTGAATCTGCACAGCGAGACGGAGGACCCGCTCGCCACGGCCCCGCAGGAAGTGGCGAGGCTCTGCGACCAGGTCACGCGGGGGGAGGCGGCCCTCCGGGTCACGGCGGCCCAGCGGTTGGGGCGGTTCCGCCACCGCGCTGCGGCACCCGCCCTGGCCCCGCGGCTGGCCGACCCCGTCCGCGAGGTCCGTCTCGCGGCGGCCACGGCGCTCGGGGCCTGCGGGACGCGGGAATCGGTGCCGCCGCTGCTGGCGGCCCTCGGCGACGCCTCGCCGGTGGTTGCGCAGGCGGCGGCGGTGGCGGCCGAGAACCTCACCGGCCACGCCGAACCGTTCGACGCCTATGCCGCGCCGGCAGAGCGGGCCCGGCAGGCCCGGGCGTGGCGGGACTGGTTCGCGGGGACCGGCTGGCCCGCCATCGAGGCCGACCTGGTCGGCCGCCTCGCCTCCGACGACCGCGACGTGGTCCGCCGGGCGGCCGTGGCCCTCGGGCACGTGGGTGGCGACGCCGCCCGGGCCGCCCTCCGCAACTACGTCGCCCGCGCGCGGAAGGACAACCCGTATCCGGAGTGGAAAAAGCGCCATCGCGGCGACGGCACGCGGTTCAACGCGCTCTCGCCGGCCAATCCGCGGACGCTCCAGGCCGCCGTCCGGGCCCTGGGCTATCTGCGCGACGCCGACGCCGTCCCCATGCTCGCCGAGACCGTCGCCGCCCACAGCGATCCGAAGGGGTCGAACCTGTTTCTCCTGGAGGCGTGCATCGAGGCCCTCGGGCGCATCGGCACGCCGGAGGCCGAGGCCGCCCTCATCCGGGCCATGGCCGGCCTCAAGGATTACTTCTATTACGTGGGCTGGTACGGCGACCACAGCGCGCTGTACGCGTGCCACGCCACGCCGGCCCATTACTACGTGGCCGAGGCCCTCGACGCCATGGGATCGACGAAGGCGGGCCCCATCGTGCCGGACCTCATCCGCTCCGTGCCGACCGACCCCGACCGGGCCCTCATGCTGCACAGCGACGATTGCGAGACCATCGTGGGGCGGGTGATCCGCCGCAGCGGCCGCGGGCCGGACGTCGTGGAAACGTGCCTGGCCCTGCTCGGCGACCCGGAAGCCGAACCGGTGAAGGAGATCGAGGGCGCCGTTCGCAAGACCTACGCGGCGTGGGCCGGCAAACCGGGGCCGGAGATTCGGGCGGCCCAGATCCTCTCCCTCGCCTGCCGCGACGCGGCGCAGGAACCCCGCGTCCGGGCCGCGCTCGACCGCTATCGTGCCAAACCGCCGAGCGACCTGAAACGGGCGTTCGGCGGCGGCGGGCTGCCGTCGGACCTGCCCGTTAAGAACTGGGTCTGCTTCTTCCTGGCCCGGACCCTGGGGCACCTTGGGAAGGCGGCGTCGGTCGACGCGCTGCTGGCCGTCCTCGAAGACTGTCCGCCCGAGGCTGCCGCCGGCTACCCCGACCCCACGCAGCCGGAGGTGCTGTTCCTCCACAACGGCCTGACGCCGTGTTACCGGGCGGCGGCGGCGTGGGCGCTGGGGGAAATCGGGGACCGGCGCGCCGCACCGGTGCTGCTGGAGGTCGTGGGGAACCTGAAGAACGCCACGGATACGCGGTACGCGGCCGCCGAGGCCCTCGGCCGACTGGCCAACCCCGCCCTCGCCGAGGCGATCCGCGACCTGGCGGACGGGTACCCGGAGGTCTCGACACGCAAGGCCCTGCGCCGTGCGGCGTCGGGCATCGCCGTCGCTGAGTGACGGCATGCGGTGGGCCGTTGTTCGAGCCGGCGACTCAGGGGTCGCCGGTCGTTCGGTTCGAACGTCGTGAGCGCCCCGAGACGCAGGGTGGGGCCCGTGTTCGCCGGCCCGCTTGCGGGCCGCGCGCCGTTTCGTATGTCGAACGCGCCGGCCAAGGCCGGCGGCTAACCCTACAACGCTAACTTGGGCGCGGCGGGTCTCCGCAGGCGCCGCGCAGCCCTGACATGGCCGTTTCGAGCGCGGTGGGTGCGGAGACCCACCCCGCAAATGGCCGACTTAGCGTTGTTCGGATAGGCTCTAAATGGCTGCGCCGTTACACCTTCTCCGGCGTCGGATGGACCCACGGCTTGCGGTAAGGGCGGGCGAGGAGGCCGGTGGCCTCATCGTCGCCCGTGCAGACGCCCTTCTCGGGATCGTAGACGAGCGTCCGGCCGAGTTGTATCGCCAGGTTCCCGAGGATGCAGCAGGTGGAGGAGATGTAGCCTTCCTCGATGTCCGCGACCGGCCGGCCGCGCTCCGCGATCGCCCGCAGGAAGTCCTGCATGTGCCGCCGGTTCGCCGGGGCGGCGTACGGTTCCAGGCGCGGCTCGGTCTTGTCTTCGGGGTATTTGTCGCGCTCGTCGAGGAAATCCTTGTGGACGTGTTTGCCCTTGGCGGGTTCGAAGTCGTAACTCCTGACGCCCACCTTCAGCGTACCCCGGTCGCCGTACAGAATGGCGCCCCACGGGTAATCGTCGTAGACGCGGCTGCCCCATCGGCGATGGGTCCAGACGACGGTCCGGTTGTCGTAATCGTAGGCGGCGTCGAGGGTGTCGGGGATGTTGGCGATGTCGCCGGTGCGGACCCACAGGCCGCCCGAGGCCGAGATGCGTTTCGGCCACCGGAGGCCGAGCATCCAGCGGACCATGTCGAACATGTGGATGCCCATGTCGCCGATCGTCCCGTTGCCGTACTCCATGAACGACCGCCAACTGCGCGGGTGCAGGCGGGGGATGTACGGCCGCAAGGGTGCCGGGCCGGTCCAGAAATCGTAATCGAGGCCCTCGGGCGGATCGGTCGGCTTCGGCTGCCCCTTCATCCCTCCGTGATAGTAGCAGCACGTTTCGACCCAGCCGATCGTGCCGAGGCGGCCCGTGTCGACGAACTCCTTCTTGGCCTCGATGATGTGCGGCGTGCTGCGGCGCTGCGTGCCCACCTGGACGACCCGCTTGTACTTGCGGGCGGCGGCGAGCATGGCCTGGCCCTCGACCACGTCGACGCTGATGGGCTTCTCGACGTACACGTCCGCGCCCGCCTTCATGGCGGCGATGGCGGGCAGGGCGTGCCAGTGGTCCGGCGTGGCGACGATGACGATGTCGAGATCCTCCTTTCGGAGCATCTCGCGGTAGTCGTGGTACGTGTTCGGCCGCTTGCCGGAGGCGTGCCGCTCGGCGACGCGGTCGGCGGCCTCGGCGAGCATGTTGGCGTCGACGTCGCAGAGGGCGGCCGGGACGACCGGCGCCACCTGCATCAGGCGGAACAGGTTGAACTTGCCGAACCAGCCGGGGCCGATGACGCCCACGCGTTTGGCCTTCTGCTGGGCGATGGCGGGTCCGTGGGCGCAGCCGGCCGAGATAGCCAGGCCGGCGGTGCTGGCTTTGAGGAACGTGCGGCGGTTCATGGCTTTCTCCCAAGAAGGGTGCGGGACGGGCTGTGCCGGCGGCGTCGGCCGGTCGGTGGGCCAGTCTACCGCCGCCGACGGACCCGCGCCAAGGGTTCGCCCGGCGATTTGGAGGCGCCCACACGCCCGAACCGCGCCGTGGAGCCGGCGACTCACGCGTCGCCGGTCGTTTCTCGCACGTCGGGGCCCCTGACGCGCGCGGCGTTCGAGCCGGCCGGCCGGGCCACACAACCGCGGCCGGGCCACAGACGGCGCGAGAGGCACGGGCGTCGTTCGAGCCCGCTTCGGAAGCAGCGGGTTACGCTCCTCCGGCATGGCACGTGTCACGGCAGATGGAGATGACCGGCCGCTCCCGCGGCGCGCTCCAGCGGCGCGGCGCGATCGATACTCTGAGAAAACGCCTTGGCGCGCACCCCCCGAAAATGCGCTTT
>CAZNYC010000126.1:0-11696 GCA_964577175.1 uncultured Anaerolineales bacterium | reverse complement strand
CCACGAGATCTTCGAGCGGACCGTCGAGCACCACCTCGTCCAGCCCACGTTCGTCCTGGACTGGCCGGCCGGCCTCTGCCCGCTCACGAAACGCAAGGCCGACGCCCCCGCCATCGCCGAACGGTTCGAACCGATGGTGGCGGGGATGGAGATCGGCAACGCCTACACGGAACTGAACGACCCGGACGTGCAGGAGGCGGCCCTGCGGACCCAACTGGCCGGCCAGGACGAGACGATGGCCGTCATGGACACCGACTTCCTCCAGGCGCTGAAGCACGGCATGCCGCCGGCGGGCGGGCTCGGCATCGGCCTGGACCGGCTCGTCATGCTCCTGACGGGCGCGCCGAGCATCCGGGACGTCGTCCTGTTCCCAGCCCGGCGGCCGGAGGCGGGGGCGTAGGGGCGCGGGCCAGACGGTACGATCCAGAATGTCATTCTGAGGCCCCGCTTGCGGGGCCGAAGAATCTCGCCGTGCGAACGGCAACGAGCAAGGCGAGATTCTTCGTCGGCCTGACGGCCTCCTCAGAATGACCATCACAGGCGGTACGAGGCACTCTCCATGCTCGCAGACTGGCTGGCTTCGCCGTGGACGCTGCCGGCGCTGGCGGGCGCGGGCATGGCGGCGCTTGCGCTGCTGGCCGTCGTCTGCATCACCTCCGTTTACAAGCACGTCCTGTGCGCGAAGTACCTGTTCGGCGGCTGGAAGGCGGTCGTCCCGATGGTCTCGTGCCTGCCGGCCGCCCTCGGCGTGTTCCTGCTGATCCTGGTGTTCGCGATCATGGACGGCTTCGCCGAGGAAACCCGCAAGATGACCCGCGGGACGCTCTCGGACGTCATCGTCGACGCCCACATGGAAGGCATCCCGTACTACGAGGACCTCATCGGGCGGATCGAGAACCTCGAGGGCGTCGAGGCCGCCACCCCCATCATCCAGACCTACGCCGTCGCCCGCATCAAGCCGCGCTTCAGTTTTGTCAAGCCGCTGGTGCGGCCGTGCCAGATCCTGGGCATCCGGCCGGCGGAGAAGGTCCGGATGGGCCGGTTCCGCGAGTACCTGCAGCGCCAGACGTTGAAGGGGGAGGCGCCGCCGGAAGAGCAGGAGAACGGGTACCCGGCGGCGGACCTCCTGCAGGTGCCCGACCGGTGGCTGCAGGGCACCGGCGAAAGGCCCCGGCCGGGGTGCATCCCCGGCATCGGCCTCATCGGGGCGCCGATGGCGGACGGAATGCCGGAGACGATCCAGGCGGGCCTCGGGGGACGGTTCGCGGCGATCGGGGCGGCGATCGTGATGCTTCTGGCAACGCTGTTCCTGTGGCGGGCGGCGCGGCGGCGGCCGGGGCACGTCGGGTGGGTCGCGGCTGCGGGGCTGTGCGCCCTCGCCTTCGTGGGGGCGGCGGTGACGGCCGTCCTGTGGCCCGTGAAGAAGGTCGTGGTCGAACGAAAACAGGTCGTGGACGTCCCCCTCATCGAGTACGGCGGTCGGCTGGTCGTCTCGACGATTCCGATCCGCCCGAGCGGGGCCCTGGAGACGGAGCCGGGCGGCATCCCGAAGGTCCAGAGCCGGGCCTTCACGGTCGTCGACCGGTTCAAGAGCGGGTTCTGGGACTCGGATTCCACGCACCTGTACGTGGATTTCGACGTAGCCCAGGAGATGGCCGGGATGGAGGGCCGGCCGGCGGCCGGCCTCCCCGCCCGGACGAACCAGATCCACGTCCGCGTGACGGACCCGGCCGTCGGACCGGCCGTCTGCGACCGCATCCGCGACGCCTGGCGCGACCTGGTGGGCAAGAAGAAACTGGCAGCCGCCCCCCACCTCACGGTCAACACCTGGGAGCAGCAACAGCACATGCTCCTGACGGTGGTGAAGATCCAGCGGGACATCGTGACCCTGATGCTGGGGGCGATGTTCATCGGGTTCGGCGTCCTCATCGCCCTCATCTCCTACGTCATGGTGTACATCAAGAGCCGGGACGTGGGCATCCTGAAGGCCCTCGGCGCCCGCGACGGGGGCGTGGGGAGCCTGTTCGTGGGGTACGGCTTCATCATCGGCCTCATCGGCGTGGCACTCGGCGAAACGGGGGCCCTGCTGATGCTGCATTACCTGGACGCGATCGAGATCTGGGTAAACCAGTCGCTGGGGGTGGACGTGTTCTCGCGGGAGGTCTACTACTTCGATCACATCCCGCGGAACATCTCCGCCGCCTGGTGCGCGGGGGTGGGGCTGGGCGTCCTGGCGCTGTCGACGCTCGCCAGCGCCGCCGGCGGCCTCCTGGCGGCCATGAAGCAGCCGGTGGAGGCGCTGCGGTACGAGTAAAGCGAAATCGGAAGCCGGAAATCGGAAAGAAAAACGAAAAGGCGAAACGGCGCAACCGCGATGTCATTCTGAGGCCTCGCTTGCGAGGCCGAAGAATCTCGCCGTGCGAAAAGCGACAAGGCGAGATTCTTCGTCGCCCTCACGGGCTCCTCAGAATGACAGCCTCGGCGCCCGCGTCCGTCTACGCTGTTCTGAGTAACGACCCATGACCGAACCGATCCTCGAAGCCAGCGGCCTCGTCAAGGACTACCGCCTCGGCCGGGCGGCGCTGCGCGTGCTGCGGGGCGTGGACGTACGCGTCAAGGCAGGCCAGTTCCTGTGCATCCTGGGGCCGTCGGGCTCCGGCAAATCGACGCTGCTGCACCTGTTGGGCCTCTTGGACCGGCCCACCGAGGGGCGGGTCCGGTTCGAGGGCACCGACGCCTTCAGCCGGCCCAAGCGGTGGCGCGACCGCATGCGGAACGAGGCCATCGGCTTCGTCTTCCAGTTTTACCACCTCATGCCGGACCTCTCGGTCCTGGGGAACACGGTGCTGCCGGCGATGATCCAGACGCCGGCGCTCGTGTGGCCGTTGCGGCGGGGAGCCGAGCACGCCCGGGCCCACGAGGTGCTCGAGCGGCTGGGGCTGGCGGAGCGGGCCCGCCACCTGCCGAGGGAACTCTCCGGCGGCGAGCGGCAGCGGGCCGCCATCGCCCGGGCGCTCGTCCACCGTCCCCGCGTCCTCTTCGCCGACGAGCCGACCGGGAACCTCGACTCCGCCACCGGCGAGGAGATCATGAAGGTCCTGGAGGGCCTGAACCGCCGCGACGGCCTCACCGTCGTCATCGTCACCCACGACGAGAGGCTGGCCGACCGCGCCGACCGCGTCGTGCGCCTGGAGGACGGGAAACTCTTGCACGGCGCGTGAGGCGCCGGTAGAGTCTCTCCGCGGCCGGCGCGCCTCGCGCGGTGTCCCGTCTGGGGCACCGCGCGGTGGGCAAGACCGCCCACCGCGCCGCCCGCGATGAGACGGCGGCACGAACGATTGACGAGGAACGCATCATGGGCAGGAAGGTCTGGCTGGACGGCGAACTGGTGGATCGCGACGAGGCGAAGATCTCCGTCTTCGATCACGGGGTCCTCTACGGCGACGGGGTGTTCGAGGGTATCCGGTCTTACGCCGGCACGGTGTTCCGCCTCGAGGCCCACGTGCGGCGGCTGTACGATTCGGCGCGCGGCATCCGGCTCGCGATCCCGATGAGCCAGGAGGAGCTGGCCAAGGCCGTCACCGACACGCTGGAGGCGAACGGCCTCGAGGATTCCTACATCCGCGTGGTCGTTACGCGCGGGGCGGGCACCCTGGGCCTCGACCCGAACCGGTGCGAGCGGCCGTGCGTCTTCATCATCTGCGACAAGATCGCCCTGTACCCGAAAGAACTGTACGAGAACGGGCTGGAGGTGATCACGGCCTCCACGATGCGGAACCATCCGAACGCGGTGAACCCGCGCCTGAAGAGCCTGAACTATCTCAATAATATCCTCGCGAAGATCGAGGCCATCGACGCCGGCACCCTCGAGGCCGTCATGCTGAACCACCTGGGCTACGTGGCCGAGTGCACCGGCGACAACCTGTTCATCGTTCGAGACTCCCGTGTCTTCACGCCGCCGATTGCAGCGGGGATCCTGGAGGGGATCACGCGCGACGAGATCCTCGACATCTGCCGCGAGCAGGCCATCCCGATCCGCGAGGAGAACCTCACACGCCAGGACCTGTACGTCGCCGACGAGTGCTTCCTGACGGGCACCGCCGCCGAGGTCGTGCCGGTCGTCAAGATCGACAAGCGGCCGATCGGCGACGGCACGCCGGGGCCGGTCACCCAGCGGCTCGGCGAGGCGTTCCACCGGCGGACCCGGCCGTAACGGCGCGCGGCCCGCAAGCGGGCCGGCGAACGGAACACGTCTTCGGCTCGCGGGGTGCCGCTCGAACCTTCGGCCGGCGCATGCTTTCGCCATGGCGCGAAAGCATGCCACCCAACTCGCCCTACCGCTGCGTCAGGTACAGGAGGATGTTGGTGGCGACGGCCTTGGCATGCTGGGGCTTGTAGCCCCGGCACCCGTAGGCGTTGTACCCGCTCGTCGAGAAGAGGATGTCGAACATGCTGAAGACGCCGACGAGGGTGTCGCCGGAGTACAGGCCCATGAGATCGGCATGTTTCTGGCCGAGGCGGGAGACCCGGAGCGACCGCTGGAACTCGACGCCGGAGATCAGGCTGTAGCCCTTGGGCCCGCCCTCGAACCGGCCGTTCAGAATCGGCTCGGTCTGCGGGATGCGCTTGAACTTCAGGCCCATGTCGAGGACGAGTTTGCGGAAGGCGCCGACGAACCCGGGGCTGCCGGCGGCGGCCTCGGCCCACAGGAACCCGCCGCCCTCGATGTACGCCTTCAGGGCCTGCTGCTGGTCGGCGGCCAGGGGGATGTCGCCGGGGCCGGTCAGGTAGGCGACGTCGGCCTCGCCGAGGTCGGCCGGGGCCGTGCCTTCCTCGTTCACGGTCAGGGTGACCTTGGCCTTCTCGGCGGCGTATGCCTTGACGCGGTCCCAGCAGCCGTAGTTGCGGTTGGTGAGCCAGCCGGGGTCGTCGTACTTGACCCGGACGACCGAGAGGCTCTTCTTCTCTCCGGGCCGGACCTCGTCGGTGTAGCGGTCTTCCTCCTCGGGGAGGCGTTTGGCGAGTTTCGCTCGCAGGGGGCTGCGGTCCGTGGCGTAGGTGAACAGGTTGATGCCCCAGTCGAAGAGGTACTTGCGTCCCGCCAGGGCCTTCGTCTGCCACGGGCAGGAGATGTCGTCCATGGCATAGAAGAGGAAGGTCCGCATCCCGTCGTGTTTGCCGAAGATCTCCGGCCGCTGGCGCAGCCGGTGGGGATCCTTGAAGGAACCGTGGTCGGGCCCGAGGGGCTTCAGGGGCCATTCGGGCCAGAGTTCCTGGAAGAACTCGCGAGCCCACGCGCGGACCCCCTGGTTGCCGCAGGACGCCTCGAAGAGGATCGTGCCGCCCGTGTCCGTAAAGGCGCGGAGTTTCTTCTTGTGTTCGTCGGAGAACGTCGGGACGGACTCGGCGGAGATGAACAGGACGGGCGCGTCGTGCAGTTCGTCGACGGGCGCCTTGAGGCTGACGATCTGCCAGTGGAACATCTGTTCCTTGACCTTCTCGATGTAGGCGGTCAGGTTGGCGATGTCGCGCCGGTGGGCGTTCCAGATGCCGTCGAACTCGAGTTTGTTGTAGAGGACGGGCGCGCGGCCCTTGTAGAGGAAGAGGATGGCGAAACAGGTCTTGGGGATATCTCCCCAGTTGCCGGAACCGCCCTGCGACTTGACGAGATGTTCGGCGCCCTCGACGTACCAGTTCTGGTCGCCGAAGTACTTGTATCCGGCGGCGATGCCGACGCGCTCCACGCTGTAGAGCCAATAGCGAGCCCAGCCGCCCTTTTTGGGGTTGGTCTTGGGGTCGAAGTTCTTTTCGAGCCACTCCAGGGTGCGGTCGACTCGCCGGTCGAACTCGCCGCCCCCCTGCTGTGAGCGCCCGCCCTGGCACGGGCACCCGCTGGCCAGGTTCAGGTTGTCCATGGTGATGAAGATGGAGGCGAGGCCGGCGGCCGTCATCGACCCGTACCCTTCGTTGTCGTTGCCCTGGTACTCCCAGGAGCCGTCGTCCTGCTGGTTGTCGAAGTAGAGTTTCTGGGCGCGTTTCCAGACGATTTCGGGGATCTCGCATCCCGCCAGGGCCGCCTCGCGAAGGGCGAGGATGGCCATCTGCGTGTTCGAGAAATCGTACCGCCCGCCGGACCCGCCCAGCGACGTGTAGTTCCAGCCCCCGTGCGAGCCCTGGGCCTGCACCAGCCACATGGCGTCGAGTTTCATGGCCTTGCGGACCATGTCGCGCTTCTGGCCGGAGAGTTTCCGCTGAAGGTACGCGTACGCCATGCACCGCATCGAAATGGCATACGTGTAATCCAGGTTCCGGGTGAGCAGGGTGTTCATGCCCTGGGTGAGGGCCTCGCGGTTGGGATGGACGCCCGTGTAGACGAGGGTGAAGGTGGCGATCTCGGTATGCCCGCAGGGGGTCGGCGAGGCGTGGTACGACTTCTCCTGCCACGAGCCCCCGGCGCCCTGCTGGCTGATGAGCCATTCCTGGCCCTTCTCGATGGCCTCGAGGACCTCTTCGTCCGTCAGGGCATGAGCGGCCGGGGGCAGCAGGCCGGCGATGAGCGAGGCAATCAGCAGGCGGGGGAGGGGCTGGCGCATGGCATGTTCCTGTCTTGGACCGCGGGTTCGTCCGCCTCGGCTGCCGCCCACCGCCGCCCCGCACCGCACGCCCGTGCCGGCGCGGAGCCGCGACCGGTCAGCCGCCTCTTATGTACGCGGAATCTACCGTGCCGTCAAGTACAGGATCACGTTCGTCGCCACGGCCTTGGCGTCCTGGGGCTTGTAGCCCCGGCACCCGTAGGCGTTGTAGCCGGTCGTGGCGTACAGGATGTCGAACATGCTGAAGACGCCGACGAGGGTGTCGCCGGAGTACAGGCCCATGAGATCGGCATGTTTCTGGCCGAGGCGGGAGACCCGGAGCGACCGCTGGAACTCGACGCCGGAGATCAGGCTGTAGCCCTTGGGCCCGCCCTCGAACCGGCCGTTCAGAATCGGCTCGGTCTGCGGGATGCGCTTGAACTTCAGGCCCATGTCGAGGACGAGTTTGCGGAAGGCGCCGACGAACCCGGGGCTGCCGGCGGCGGCCTCGGCCCACAGGAACCCGCCGCCCTCGATGTACGCCTTCAGGGCCTGCTGCTGGTCGGCGGCCAGGGGGATGTCGCCGGGGCCGGTCAGGTAGGCGACGTCGGCCTCGCCGAGGTCGGCCGGGGCCGTGCCTTCCTCGTTCACGGTCAGGGTGACCTTGGCCTTCTCGGCGGCGTATGCCTTGACGCGGTCCCAGCAGCCGTAGTTGCGGTTGGTGAGCCAGCCGGGGTCGTCGTACTTGACCCGGACGACCGAGAGGCTCTTCTTCTCTCCGGGCCGGACCTCGTCGGTGTAGCGGTCTTCCTCCTCGGGGAGGCGTTTGGCGAGTTTCGCTCGCAGGGGGCTGCGGTCCGTGGCGTAGGTGAACAGGTTGATGCCCCAGTCGAAGAGGTACTTGCGTCCCGCCAGGGCCTTCGTCTGCCACGGGCAGGAGATGTCGTCCATGGCATAGAAGAGGAAGGTCCGCATCCCGTCGTGTTTGCCGAAGATCTCCGGCCGCTGGCGCAGCCGGTGGGGATCCTTGAAGGAACCGTGGTCGGGCCCGAGGGGCTTCAGGGGCCATTCGGGCCAGAGTTCCTGGAAGAACTCGCGAGCCCACGCGCGGACCCCCTGGTTGCCGCAGGACGCCTCGAAGAGGATCGTGCCGCCCGTGTCCGTAAAGGCGCGGAGTTTCTTCTTGTGTTCGTCGGAGAACGTCGGGACGGACTCGGCGGAGATGAACAGGACGGGCGCGTCGTGCAGTTCGTCGACGGGCGCCTTGAGGCTGACGATCTGCCAGTGGAACATCTGTTCCTTGACCTTCTCGATGTAGGCGGTCAGGTTGGCGATGTCGCGCCGGTGGGCGTTCCAGATGCCGTCGAACTCGAGTTTGTTGTAGAGGACGGGCGCGCGGCCCTTGTAGAGGAAGAGGATGGCGAAACAGGTCTCGTGGAGTTGGCCCCACGACCCGTTGCCTTTCTGCGACTTGACGAGGTGTTCGGCCCCTTCGACGTACCAGTTCTGGTCGCCGAAGTACTTGTATCCGGCGGCGATGCCGACCCGCTCCACGCTGTAGAGCCAGTAGTAGTGATACGAGTTCCCCGGGTCCTTGGGATTTTTGCGGGGATTGAAGTGCTTTTCAAGCCACACCAGGGCGGCGTCGACGCGGCGGTCGAACTCCTTGCCGGCCCGCTGCGACCGGCCGCCGCGGCAGGGGCACCCGCTCGCGAGGTTCAGGTTGTCCATGGTGATGAAAATGGAGGCGAGGCCGGCGGCCGTCATCGACCCGTAGCCGGGCGTGTCCTTGCCGCGGTTGCCGCTGTGCTCGCCGTAGTTCCACGACCCGTCGCGCTGCTGGAGTCGGAAATAGAGTCCCTGGGCCCGCCGCCAGACGATCTCGGGGATCTCGCAGCCCGCCATGGCCGCCTCCCGCAGGGCCAGGATGGCCATCTGCGTGTTCGAGAGGTCGTACCGTCCGCTCGACCCGCTCAGCGACTTGTAGTCCCACCCGCCGTGCGACCCCTGGGCCTGCACCAGCCACAACGCATCCAATTTCATCGCCTTTCGAACGGCGTCGCGCCGACGGTCGGAGAGTTTCCGCTGAATGTAGGCGTAGGCCATGCACCGCATCGAGATGGCGTAGGTGTAATCGAGGTTCCGCGCCAGGAGCGTCTTCAGGCCGTTCTCGACCACGGGCCGGTTCGGGTGCACGCCCGTGTAGACGAGGGTAAAGAGGGCGGTCTCGGTATGCCCGTAGTTGCCGGTGGCGTGATACCACTTCTTCTCGGGCCAGGACCCGCCGCCGCCCTGCTGGCCTTTCAGCCAGTTCTGCCCCTTCTCGATGGCCTTGACGACCTCGCGGTCCGTCAGCGCCATGGCGTCCTGGGCCACGACGGCGCCGAGCAGACCGGCCGCCAGGCACAGGCACACAGTCCTCCGCATGGGGAATCCTTTCAGCCGCCCCCCGACCCTATTGCCTCACCGCCCCCTTATTATACGCAGTGCGTCCGGCAAGCGCAGGCCCGTTGACGGCGAGAGCCGGCGAACTTGCCTTTTCGGTAGGTTAGACGGGGCGGGCGCGGGGTTTATTGGGTGGAGACGGCGTGCCGACGCGGCCGGGGCGCGAGCCGGGCCGCCGGGCCGGACCCCGCCGGCCGTCCTCGCCCCCGCCGCACCGCTGCCGGCGGTTACCGCGTGGCGCTGGGCAGACGCCGGCCTTTCTTGCGCCGGCGGCGGATGATGGCCCGGCCCCCGCGCGTCTTCATCCGTGCGCGGAACCCGTGCCGCTTGCGGTGCTTGCGGTTGGAAACCTTCCGTCCCGGAATACCCATCGTGTTGCCCCTTCCCGGCGCCCGGAGGCGCCGCCTGATTGGTTCACGGCTCGCAGGAAAACCTCGGCCGGTCAGATCGGCATGCCGATGATCCGGCCTTCGTAAACGAGTTTGAACGTCTCCGGGTCCGCGCCGTCGCGGACCACGCCCTGTGTATCGAAAACGGCCCGGCGGCTTCGGATCTCCACCGCCTGCCCCAGCAGCAGCAACCGCTGCCCCGGCACCACCTGGCCGCGGAACTTCACCCCCTCCACCCCGCCGAACCCCAGAAACCGCGGGTCCTCCTGCACCACCTTGAAGTACACGCTGCACATCTGGGCCGCCGCCTCCACCATCAGCACGCCCGGCAGCAGCGGCCGGCCCGGGATGTGACCGCGGACCCAGAACTCGTCGTCCCGCACGTCCTTGACGGCCACGATTTGCCCGGCCTCGGTGTCCAGGTGGACGACGCCGGTCAACTGTTCCATCTCGTACCGGTGGGGATTGTAGCGGCGAATGGCGTCCAGGTCGAGGGTCACATTGTCCAGATCCACCGCTGCCAGGTCCACCAGCAGGGGTCTCGGCATGGCTGCTCTCCCGTGCGCCCGCGTCCGGCGGGCGTAGGCGGGTTCTCCTCGGCCATGGCTCGTGAGGGCCCCGGCACCCCCGTGCCGGAGGATTCGTCTGGCGGGGCATCGGCCCGTTGCGCCGCCGTCAGCGGCGGTCGGGGCGGCGAAGCCGAGGCGGAAGGGGTCGGCCGACACCCCGCCCGCGGGCGGTCGTCCGGCCCGAAAACGGGACGCAGCGCACCGCGCGCCCGAGGCACGGGACACCCGCCGGGGGAGCCGGTACTCGCCCCGCGGCGCGGCACCGCTCCCACCGGGAACGGGCCCGGTCGACGTCATCCGGTGTCGGCCCCGGCGAGGTCGGCGGCGGCCTTTCGGGCCGGCCGCAGCGGCCCCCGCCGTCCGCGTCGTGTCAGAACGACGGGGTGGGCGGCGTCGGGGGCGAAGAAGGCGGCTCGGGCTGCTCGCCCTGCTCGCGCAGTTCCAGCACCTTCTTGCGGACCTCCTGGGCGGCCTCTTTGACCTCCTGCATGACCTTGCGGACACGCGTGCCGGCCGCCTTGTTGCCCTTGTCGGCCTTCAGGATGTCCTCTTCCGCCGACGCGATCACTTCTTTCAGCCGGTCGTACTCGTGCATGAGGCTCCTCCTTCCAAAGGGCCCACGGCTGTGACCGGTCTCCCGGCCGTCACTACTGTACCCCCCGCTTATTGGGGGTGTCAAAGGGAAAAACCGGCCCTGCGCACGGGAAACGCCCGGCGGCCGCGGGCCGAACCCCGACATATTGGCCCCCGCGGGACGCCAAGGGCCACGGATTGCTTGCCAATCCGTGCCTGCCGTTCGAGGAACACGGTTTGAGAAGCAAACCGTGGCACCTGCGTTTCCGTGGGCGGGTGGCATGCTTTCGCGCCTTTGCGAAAGCATGCTTTGCGGGCGCGCGAGGCAGACGTTTTCGCGCAAGCGCCGGGTGCCACTGGCGGCTCGTCCGCCAGTGCTTCCCGAATCGCTGCGCACTGGCCGGCACGCAGCCAGTGGCACCCGCGTTTCATCCCCTCCGTGGCGAGGCCCACCACGCCACCAGGCCCTCCGCCAGCAGCACCGCCGCCAGCAGCGCCACGGCGCAGGGCGTGAGGTCCCGGCCGTGCGACGGCCGCCCCAGGCCCGGAATCGCCCTCGCGGGGTCCTCCTCCGCCCGGACGGTGCGGCAGGCGGCCTGGTCAAAGGCCGCCGCCAGGCGCCGCGGGGCCGGCTCCAGGTCCGCCGTCTCGGCCGGGTCCACGTTGACCGCCCAGCGGACCGGCCGGCCGAGGGCGTCCGTCCCGCGGTAATTGCCCGGGCGGAGGGGGGGATCACCGTCGCCCGGCCAGGCCGTCACCGACGGGCCGCGGCCGGACTCGGCCTCGAGGCCGCGGCGGGCGGCCTCGGCGACCGTCAGGTTCATCGCCCGCACACCGCCGGCCGGCGCCAGGGCCTCTACAAGCGAATGGGCCAGGACGACCCACTCCGGCCGGGAGGCCAGGTCGCCCCACCGCGGGGCGGGGCCGACCGCCAGGGCGACCGTTTCCGCTTTCGCCTGATACCGTGCCAGGATGGCGGGGGCGCCGTCGCGGAAGCGGGCGACGACCGCCATGCGACCAGCCGCGGCGTCGCCGTCCGGGGCGGCCGCCTCATGCCACCGAAGGCGTCGGCGAAAGACGGCGGCCGACAGGGCGCCGCTCGTGCCGCCCTCGAACGCCGACAGCAGGTCGCTCGTGTAGCCTCCCGG
>CAZNYC010000125.1:0-11777 GCA_964577175.1 uncultured Anaerolineales bacterium | reverse complement strand
CCTGCGGCCGCCTCGCTCGGCCTCGGGCCGACGAGGGGTGATTCGGATAGGCTCTTAGCCGCCGGCAAGAGCGTGAGCGAGATTGCCGCCGACGCCGATTTCCCGGACGCGTGCGTCATCACGGGCATCTACCGGCCCGAGACGCAGACGTTCATCATCCCGCGCGGACAGGCCCAGATCCAGGCAGGCGACCGCGTGTTCCTCGTGGCCGAGCAGGCGAACCTGAAGAAGGCGTCGAAGTTTCTGCATCGGTAGGGGGAGTGTGTGGCCCGGCCGGTCTTGTCCGGCCGGGAGGAACCGGCATGGGCGCAGCGCATGCTTTCGCAACGGCGCGAAAGTTCACCCGTCGGAGGCGGGCATGCCACACGCTCGAAGCGCAGTGGGTGCGGAGACCCACCGCGCATACGCGAAAGGACACCCAACCATGCGCCCCATCGGCCCCACCGTCCTCGTGCTTGTGCTTGTGCTCGCGCTGACCGTGGCGCCGGCGACCGGCGCGCCGCCCGCCGCCCCGACGGTCCGCGACTTCGGCGCCGTCGGCGACGGCAAGGCCGACGACTCCGCCGCCTTCCAGACGTGCGTCGACGCCGGCGTCGGCGACATCCGCCTCCCCCGCGGCCGGTACCGCCTCACGCGGACGATTGTCGTCGACCTCGACCGCGTGGGCCCGACGGCCTTCAAGGGCACCGGGGCAGCGACCCTCGTCATGGACGGCCCGGGCCCGGCCATCCGGTTCGTCGGGACGCACGCCGGCACGGCCAGCCCGCGGACCGTGAAGCCGAACGTGTGGGACCGGCAGCGGTCGCCCGCGGCCGTCGGGTTCGAGATCGTCGGCGCCCACGCCGAGTCCGGCGGCATCGAGGCGACCGGCACCATGCAACTCACGCTCGACCGCCTGACGATCCGCCGGACCCGTCACGCGGTGCATCTTGTGGGGCGGAACCGAAACGTCATCGTCACGGCCTGCCACCTGTACGAGAACCGCGGCGTGGGGCTGTACCTGGACGACGTGAATCTGCATCAAATCAACGTGACCGGCTCGCACATCTCCTATAATGGCGGGGGCGGCATCGTGGTGCGGGCCGGCAACGTGCGGAACCTTCACGTGACGGGGTGCGACGTCGAGGGCAACATGGCTGCCGACGGGCCGCCCACCGCCAACGTCCTCATCGATTCGACGGGCGGCGAGGCGGGCTGCGGCGAAGTCGCGATCGTCGGATGCACGATTCAGCATACGCGCAGCGCGAAGGGGTCCGCCAACGTCCGCATCGTCGGCACCGACGCCGGCGGCGTGCGGCGCGGCAACGTCCTCATCGCCGACAACGTCCTGAGCGACGTCCACGTCAACGTGCACGTGGCGAAGGCGCGGGGGGTCAGCATCGTCGGCAACACGTTCTGGCAGGGGCACGCGCACAACCTGCTCGTCGAGGACAGCCGGGGCCTCGTGGTCGGGCCGAACCTCCTGGAGCGGGCCCCGGCGTACCAATACGCCGCCCACGCGGCCAACGGCGTCCTCTTCCGCCGATGCCGCGACGCCACGATCACCGGCCTGCACGTGCACGGCGTGACGGGCGGGCCGGCGGGCGTCGTCCTGGAGGACTGCCGGCGGTTTAACGTCACCGGGTGCACGGTGCTCGACTGCGAGGGGGCGGGCCTCTTGCTGAAGAACGTTGCCGACAGCCGCGTCTCCGGGTGCCTCATCCGCCACGCCGAGCCGCCGGACGGCTGGCAGGCCCTCGTCAGGGAGGGGTGCGAGAACGTGCACATCGACGCCGCCGAACCTGCGCCGAAGGCGGCGCCGTAGGCGGCAAGCCGACTGCAAAGGAGCATGCGATGGGTTTTGATGAAATCACGCGCCGCCACGGTGCCCGGCTCGCCCGGGCCGCGGCCGCACTCCTGGCCGTCGTCGTGACCTTCATGGTTATCGCCGCGCCGGTCCGCGCGGCCGAGGCGGAGGGGCCCGTTCTGCGGGCCGGGGCGGCCGCGAGCAACATCACGCCCTGGCTCGGCGAACCGATCATCGGCGGATGGAAGGCCGCGCCGGCCGAACGCATTCACGACGAACTCCACGCCCGGTGCCTGGTGCTCGACGACGGCACGACCCGCCTCGCGATCGTCGTCTGCGACAACCTCGGCATCGGGCGCGAGGTCTTCGACGAGGCCAAGCGGCGGCTCCACGCGCACACGGACCTGCCGGTGGACCGGATGCTGATGGCCTCCACGCATACGCATTCCTCGATCCCCTGTCGATGGAAGGGGGACGGGGCTTCCGACGGCGGGGACCTGGACTACGGCCGGTTCGTCGTCCGGCGGATCGTGGACGGCGTGCGGCGGGCAATCAGCCACCTGGAGCCGGCCCGCATCGCCTGGGGCACCGCCGACGTGCCCGAGGAGGTCTTCAACCGCCGATGGCTCATGAAGCCCGGCACGCCGCTGCCCGACCCGTTCGGCGGCACGGACCGCGTGAAGATGAATCCCGGTCACCGGCGTCCGGACCTGCTGAAGCCGTCGGGGCCCGTGGACCCGGCGGTGTGCTTCGTGGCGGTGGAGTCGGCGGGGGGCCGGCCCATCGCCCTGCTGGCGAACTACTCGCTGCATTACGTGGGCGGCACCCGCCGGCAGGAGATTTCCGCCGACTACTTCGGCGCCTTTGCCGACCGCATCCAGCAGCGCCTCGGCGCGGACCGGCTCGACCCGCCCTTCGTGGGCATCCTGTCGAACGGGACGAGCGGGAACATCAACAACATCAACTACGCCGCCCCGCCCGAGCGGCGGCCGCCGTACGAGAAGATCCGCGTCGTGGCCGACCGCGTCGCCCGGGCGGTCTTCGCCGAGTATAAAGAACTCGACTGGCGGCCGTACGTCTCGCTGGCCATGCGCCAGCGGGAACTCGAATTGGCCGTCCGCAAGCCCAGCCCCGAGCAACTCGCCAAGGCCCGCGAGATGCTGGCCCACCCCGACCGGCCCGACAAACTGCCGCACGAGCGGACGTACGCCCACCGCATCGTGCGGCTGCACGAGGCGCCCGCGACCACGCGCATCATCCTCCAGGCGGTCCGTATCGGCGACCTGGGCATCGCCACCGTCCCGTTCGAGACGTTCGTCGAGACGGGCCTGGAACTGAAGGCCCGCAGCCCCCTGAAGCCCACGTTCACGATCTCGCTGGCCAACGGCAGCGGGGGATACCTGCCCACGCCGGCGCAGCACCGGCTGGGCGGGTACGAGACGTGGCTCGGCACGAGCCGGGTGGAGATCGAGGCCTCGACGAAGATCGCCAGGGCACTGCTGGAGATGCTGGCCGACATGAAGCCGTGACGCTGCGCCCCCGTGTGGGCGGCGGGGCTGCCGATGCCGCGTCCCGGAAGGGGCGCGGCCCGTGGCCCGGTGCGAAGCGCCGTTTCGCACCGTCCCGGCCTGGGGAGAACCGCATAAGGAGACCGCCATGCTTTCCGATGGAATCACCCGCCGCAACCTGATCAAGGGCGCCGGCGCCGCGGCGGCGTCGGCGTTGGGCGGCCCCGCCCTGGCCCGGGCCGCCGAGGCGCCGCCTGCCCGGGCGAAGCGGCCCAACATCCTCCTTTACGTCGTCGACGACCAGGGCACCGGCGACGCGGGATGCTACGGCAACCCGGCCATCCGGACGCCCGGCCTGGACGAACTGGCCGCCGGCGGCGTCCGATTCACGAACGCCTACTCCACGACGGCGTCGTGCAGCGCGAGCCGCAGCGTCATCCTGACGGGGCTCTACAACCACCGCAACGGCCAGTACGGGCACCAGCACCGTTACCATCATTTCATTACCTTTCCGTGGGTGCGGAGCCTGCCGAACCTGCTCGGCGAGGCCGGGTACCGGACGGCCCGGTGGGGCAAGTACCACGTGGCCCCGGAGGCGGTGTACCGTTTCGAGACGGTGATCCGCGGGGGCGGGTCGCCGGCGGCCGGGGCCGAGCGCTGCCGCGACCTTATCGCCGCCGACGATAACCGTCCCTTCTTCCTCTACTTCGGCACGACCGAGCCGCACCGTCCGTTCAAGCGCGACGGCTCGGACCCCGTGGACCCGAAGGACGTGATCGTCCCCCCGTACCTGCCGGACATCCCCGAGTGCCGGCAGGAACTCGCCAAGTACTACATGAGCGTCCAGCGGGCCGACGCCGGCCTGGTGCGCCTCATCCGCCTTCTCAAGGACACCGGCCGCTGGCACGACACGGTCGTCCTTTACTGCTCGGACAACGGCATCGCGTTTCCCGGGGCGAAGACGAACGCGTACGAGCCGGCGCTGCGCCTGCCGTTCGTCGTGCGCGACCCGTTCGGCGGCCCGCAGGGGTCCGTCTGCGAGGCCATCCTGAACTACACGTGCATCACGCCGACGCTGCTCGACGTCGCGGGCGCGGTGCCCGAGGGGTACGCGTTCCACGGCCGGTCGTTCCGGCGGGCCATGCGCGAGCGGCGGCCGGAGGGATGGGACGAGACCTACGCCTCCCACACGTTTCATGAGATCACCATGTATTACCCGATGCGGGTGGTCCGCGATCGC
This sequence comes from uncultured Anaerolineales bacterium, assembly GCA_964577175.1. Classification (GTDB taxonomy): domain Bacteria; phylum Planctomycetota; class Phycisphaerae; order FEN-1346; family FEN-1346; genus BS750m-G62. The sequence continues at coordinate 7,243 of CAZNYC010000125.1, read as the reverse complement.
CGGTGGAAACTCATCTGGAACCTCGCCCATCCCCTGGCGTACCCGTTCGCGAGCGACCTGTACGCCTCCGCCACGTGGCAGGCGGTGCTCGAGCGCGGCCTGAAGACGTACGGCAAGCGTCCGGTGGAGGCGTATCTGCACCGGCCGGCGTTCGAGTTGTACGACCTGGAGAACGATCCGCACGAGGCGACCAACCTGGCCGACGACCCCGCCCACGCCGCCACGCTCGAGCGGCTCCAGGCGAAACTCCAGGCCATGCAGAAGCGCACCAAGGACCCGTGGATCGTGAAATGGACGTACGAGTGACCACGCGAGCGCCCGGCGCGGACCGGCGATGCGTGCGGCTGTGCCGCCGGTGCCGCCCCGCTCCCTGACGGACGGCGTGAAGGGAATTGGCGGTTGACTTCCATTCCGCCGGCTCAATACTGGCAGGGAAAGCCCGCGTGGTGGCCTTCCCGGACCACGACGCGCGAACAGAGACCGGGAAGCGCGGCGGGTCTCCGCACCCGCCGTGCAGGCCGGTCGCAGCGCGATGGGTACGGCGACCCACCGCGCGCCGTCGTCCACGAGCAGGAGCCACCCGTGGCCGGGAAAACCCGACCCATCTCCGAACGGACGATTGCGCGGCTCAGCCTGTACCGGCGGCTGCTGAACGTGCTGCAGGCCGAGGGCGTGACGCACGTCTACAGCCGGCAACTGGCCGACCTGGCCGGCCGCACCGCCGCCCAGGTCCGCCGCGACCTCATGGTGCTGGGCACGTCCGGTTCGTCGGCCCGCGGGTACGAGGTGACGGAACTCATCCGGAGCCTGCGCCGGTTCCTGGACCATCCGGCCGGGCAGGCGGCGGCGCTGGTGGGCGTGGGGAACCTCGGCAAGGCCCTGCTGACGCACTTCACGGGCCGGCGGCCGAACCTGGCCATCACCGCCGCCTTCGACTCCGACCCGACCAAGGCGAACCGGTCCATCAACCAGTGCCGCGTGTGGCCGATGGGCCGGCTGAAGGAGATCCTGCGGGCCCGGGACATCCGGGTGGCGATCATCGCCGTCCCGCCCGAGGCCGCCCAGGAAGTGGCGGACCGGCTCGTGGAGGGGGGGGTGCGCGGCATCCTGAACTTCGCCCCCGCGCGCCTGCGGGTGCCGGAGGACGTCTACGTCGAGGACCTCGACATGACCGTCTCGCTCGAGAAGGTGGCGTACTTCGCCCGCGATGTGGACGCGGCCGGCGAGGACAACTCGACATCCGAAAAAGGCTAAAAACCACCGTTCCTCACGCAAAGGCGCCAAGCCGCAAAGACGGCAACGGCGAAAACAACAAAAGCGAAGGATTGAGTAACGGCAAGGACCACGACTATCATGCTAAGATGCCCGCAGGGTGACAAATCGCCGCGTTTCTTGATCGCCTTCCGCTGTTGTCTTTTCCCAGTTTTGCGCCGTTGTCGTTTGCCGTCTTTGCGGCTTGGCGCCTTTGCGTGAGGCACGTCGTTTGCTGTTTTGCCTGTGCGTCTTGGCGTGAGACGAAGCCGCCGGGAGGGGAATCCATGGCCGCGACCCCCGACCTCCGCCTCGGTCTTCTGACCGACGGCCCCGTCCGCCGCGACGGGGCGTTCGTCCTGTACTGGATGACCGCCGCCCGGCGGACGCACTACAACTATGCCCTGGACCGGGCGGTGGCGTGGGCGCGGGACCTGGCGCGCCCGCTCCTCATCCTGGAGGACCTGCGCGCCGGCCGCCGGTGGGACGCCGACCGCCACCACCGGTTCGTCCTGGACGGCATGGCCGACGCCGCCCGCCGCCTCGCCGAGAAGCCGCTCCTTTACTATCCCTACGTGGAACCCGCGCGCGGCGACGCCGACGGGCTCGTCCCGGCGCTGGCGGACCGCGCCTGCGTCGTCGTCACCGGCGCCTGCCCCTGCTCGTACTGGCCGGAGGTCGTCGCGCGGGCGGCCGGCGAGGTGGGCGTCCGCATGGAGCAGGTGGACTCGTGCGGCCTGCTGCCGATGCTGGCGGCCGGGAAGACGTACAAGACGGCGGCGTCGCTGCGGCGGTTCCTCCAGGCGGCGCTGCCGGAACACCTGGCGGCCTTCCCGACGAAGAACCCGCTCGCGGACCTCGATTTGCCGCGGCTCGACGGCCTGCCCGGAAAGATCGCGCGGCAGTGGCCGGCGGCGTCCGAGGCCCTGCTCGCGGGCGAGGCGCGGGCGCTGGCGGCCCTGGCCATCGATCACACCGTCGGCCCGGCCCCGGCGACGGGCGGCGAGACGGCCGCCACGCGCACCCTCCGTACCTTCCTCCGCGATCGCCTCGGCCGCTACGCCGAGGGGGCCCGCCACCCGGACGACGAGGCGGTGAGCGATCTCTCGCCGTACCTGCGGCACGGGCACGTGGGGGTGCACCGCGTCTTCGACGAACTCGCCGACGCGCAGGGCTGGTCGCCGGACCGGCTCGCCCCCGAACCGACCGGCAAGCGAGAAGGCTGGTGGGGCATGGACGAGAATGCCGAGGCGTTCCTCGACGAACTCGTCACGTGGCGCGAGATCGGGTACAACTTCTGTCACCGGCGGGACGATTACGCCGACTACGCCTCGCTGCCCGACTGGGCCCGCGAGACGCTGGCCGACCACGCCTCCGACGACCGGCCGGAGGTCTACTCGCTGGAGCAGTTGGCGGCCGCGCAGGCGGCGGATCCGCTCTGGAACGCCGCCCAGCGGCAACTCGTCCGAACGGGACGCCTGCATAACTACATGCGCATGCTGTGGGGGAAGAAGATCCTGGCGTGGTCGCCCTCGCCCGAGGCCGCGGCCGAGCGGATGGTCGACCTCAACAACCGGTTCGCCCTGGACGGGCGGGACCCGAATTCCTACACGGGCATCTTCTGGTGCCTAGGCCGCTACGACCGGCCGTGGGGCCCCGAGCGGCCGATCTTCGGCACGATCCGGTACATGACCAGCGAAAGCACGCGGCGCAAGTTGCACCTCGCGCAGTACCTGGAGACATACGGCCCGGACGGGTAGGCCGCGGCGCGCCGCGGCCTACGGGGCTTCACCCTTTGGCGGATGAACGTGTAGGCCGCGGCGCGCCGCGGCACGTCCGGCGTTTCCGGCGGTTCGGTTTTTAACGCGAAGATCGCAGAGAGCGCGGAGCAAAACAGAGAACGGCGGGAAACGGCAACGGCGGCCTCACGCAAAGGCGCAAAGGCGCAAAAACGGCAACGGCCAAAACAGCAAAGGCGATAGACCTGAGTAACGGCAACGACCACGGCTGTCATGCTCAGGAGCCCGCAGTGCGACGAATCCCGGCTCGCCGGGATCGCCGTGTTGCCGTTGCCTTTTCAGAGTCTTCCGCTGTTGCTGTTGGCCGTCTTTGCGTCTTTGCGCCTTTGCGCCTTTGCGTGAGGCATGTTGTTCGTTGTGGCATCTTTGTGTGATGCATGCTGCGTGGAGGCACATGTCATGACCAAAGGTCGGCAGGTCCTCGGTCTCGTCGTCGCCCTGGCGGTCACGTTCGCGGCCGCGGGCATCGGGTCCGTGTTCACGAGCCAGTCCGTGGGCACATGGTACCAGGAACTCGCGAAACCGTCGTGGACGCCGCCGGGCCGGCTCTTCGGGCCCGTCTGGACGGTCCTCTATACGTTGATGGCGGTGGCGGCGTGGCTCGTGTGGCGGCAGGGGGGATGGGGCGAGGCCCGGCTCGCCCTCGGCCTGTACCTCGGGCAACTCGTGCTGAACGCGGCGTGGTCGGCCCTCTTCTTCGGGGCACGGATGCCGGGCGCGGCCTTCGCGGAACTGGTGGTCCTGTGGCTGCTGATCGTGGCGACGACCGTCGCATTCTTCCGGAAGTCGATCCCCGCCGGAGCGCTGATGCTCCCGTACCTGGCGTGGACAGCATTTGCGGGCGTGTTGAACGTCGTCCTCTGGCGGATGAATGCGTAGGGCGCGGCACGCCGGGGCCTACGGCTTGTAGGGCAGGTCAGCCGCCGGATTTTCCGCGCTGCTGCCGCTCGGCGGCCACCTGGTAGATGCGTCTGGCGAAGTGGACGAACAGGTCCTGCCGCGGTCCGCGCTTCTTCCACCTCTCCATTCCCGTGCGAAAGGCCGGGTTCCAGACGGCGTACCCGTCGTACCCCTCCTGAATCTTGCCGAGCCGGCCGAACCACTTGCGGGTCCGCCACTTCTCGGGGATGTTGGCCTGTCCCCACGGCGAATGGAAATGGTTCGACGGGAAAACCGTGCCCGTCTCGTCCTCCACGGGCCGGCCCATCACGTAATCGACGAGGGCGTTGATGAGGCCGGCGCAGAGGGCGTCGCTCGCGCCGACGCGGTCGCCGGCGGTCTCCCAGATGAACAGGAGGTTCCACGCGACGGAGCCGCTGTGCGGGATGTCCTCGCCGCCGTAGAACAGCGGGTGCCCGTTCAGCAGGCCGTGGAAATGATAGCCGCGGTTCCCGTGTTCCGGCAGGAACGTCGGCCCGTGCTGCTGGAAGAGGTACGGTTTGCCGTCGAGGACGAAGGTGTCGCTGTCGCGCGTGAGGGCGGCGGTGCCCGCGCGGACGACTTTCAGGTACGTGTCGATGGTGGGCTGGTACTTCCGGGTGCCCGCGACCTTCTGGTAGTCCTCCATCGCCAGGGCCGAGGCGGTGAGCACCGCGAAGGTCATGTAGCACTGGTTCCACGGGCTGTATTCCTCGTGGACGTAGAGCCAGTCGCGGACGTGGATGGGCAGGCCGGTCTCGGGGTCGGTCTCCTTGCCGAGCAGCGAGGCCATGTGCCGGGCCACCTGGTCGAGGTTGTGGCCGGCCCGGCGGGTCCACTCGGCGGCCTGTGGATCGTCCGGATGGGCCGTCACCCATTCCATTGCCAGCAGGGCCGAATAGGCGTGGGCCATGAGGTTCGAGCCGCCCGCCGGCTCCCAGGGAATCCTGTCGACGGTGATGCCTCGCCGGGCGACCTCGGCGCGCTTGGCCTGGGGGATGAACACCTCGCGGTGCTTCTCGAGCACGCCGTCCATGCCGCGGGCGTACTGGAGGAGTTGCTCGACGTAGAACGGGTCGCCGCTCAGGCGGTACGCCACGTAATAGTGGCGGACGTTCTGCCAGAGGCACCCGTAGATGAACTCGACGTGGCTGAGTTTCGCGACGGGCAGCCGGCCGGACGCGACGATCTCGACGAACTCATCGCCCGTGATTCCCGGCCCCTTGCGGTACCGGCCGGAGCGATTGTGGACGTCGAGGAAGAAGTAGCGGAGGGCCTCGCCGGAGCGGAACTGCTCTTTCCATTCGGCGAGTGTCTCGTCAGGGACCGGCGTGTCCAGGCGGAGCGTCTCGCCGCCGGGCAGGGGAACCTCCTTGTGGACCGGCACACGGAGGCTTTCGGGGAAGCCCTCGCGCAGCCACGGCACCATCGGCAGGGAGGGGTCCGTGCGGGAGGGCACGTCCTCCAGGCCGCCGGCCGCGAGGGTGGAGGCGGCGGTGGTGGCGAGTGTCAAGGCGAGGGCCAACGCGAGTGTCAGGGCGGCGGTCAACGAGGTATTGCGAAGAATCTGCATGCGGACGGGCCCCGGCATAGAGGAAGCCGCAATCACGCAAAGTCACAGAGAACGGCAAGAAGCAGAGGCACGCCGTCGGCCTTTTGCCGCGGCGCGCCGCGGCCTACTCGCTACTCGCGGCGCGTCCACTCGTCGGCCGCGGGGAAGTCGTCCGGCACCTTCTGGGTCACCTTGCCGGTGGCGGCCCATTCGGCGCCGCGCTGGAGGGTGACGATAAACGCCACGCTCTTCATCTGCGTGCCGGCGTGGCCGAGGACGGTGTGGAAGATGCGCCCGTCGCCCCACCGGATGTCCATCAGGACGGGCTCGTGCCGCCCCGTGCCGCGCTTCTCCTTCTCGGCCAGCGCCGTGGCGAGGACGGTCAGGTTCTTCGCGGGCCCGCGGAGGCTGTGGTACAGTTCCTCCTTCGAGTGCATGAACTTCTCGGGCAGGCCCTTCGTGACGGGGTGGTCGGGCTCGCGGACGACGATCTGGACCGGGTACTGCGGCCCGTGGGCGCCGCCGCGGCCGGGGCTCGTGTCGCGGACGAGTTGGCCGTCCTTGTAGTAGACGTACGGGCCGGATTTCTCGTTGCGGCCGCCCCATCCGCCGAGGCCGATGATCTCGTTGTACTCCTTCCACTTGCCGAAGGCGTTGTCGGCCGCGTGCACGACGACGACCCCGCCGCCGCCCTTCACGTAATCGAGGAACGCCTGGTTGGTCTCCTCCGGCCAGGCCTTGCCGTTGTAGTTGAGGAGGACGACGTCGTACCTGGCGAACGCGGGCTTGAAGCCGCTCATGTCCTCGTTCTTGTCGGGCGAGGTGGCCACCTCGACCGTGAAGAGGCCGGTCTCCTCCAGGATCTGCTTCATGATGGGTGTGGTCTGGCGCCAGTTGTGGTTGTTCTGGCCGTCCACGATGAGGCACTTCAGCGACGGCTGGGCGGCCTGTGCGACGGGCGCGGCGAGGAGGGCGACGGCCGCGGCGGCGGCGGTCACCAGGAGCGGGGGCGTACGCATCGGCATCTCCTTGACGAGGGGTTCGGTCCGGAGTTTAAACGCACCCGCCGGCCGGGGGTGCCGGACAATTGCGGGAACCGACACCGGTAACGGCGGCGGCGCCGCCACCCGCGGCTTGCGGCTTGCTCGCACCGCTCTTGGCTTGACACCGCCCGCTCCGCCCGGCATAGTGGACGGTCCGGCGGCGACGCCCGGGCCGGCCCGGCCGCTCGCCGGATCGCACCCTCCCACGGAAAGGAAACGATGGCGGCTATCGATGCCCTGAAGGAACTCGGACGCCTCATGATGCAGAAGGGTCTCGTGGCGGGGCCCGGCGGCAACACCAGCGCCCGCGAGGGCGAGCACCTCGTCTGCACGCCCAGCGGCTTCGACGTCGACCGCGTGCCGGACGACAAATGGTCCGTCCTCCGCCTGGAGACGGGCGAGGTGCTCTCCGGTCCGCGCCCCACCAGCGAATGGGAGATGCACCAGTTGTGCCTGAAGGCCCGGCCGGACGCCAGCGTCGTCTGCCACGCCCATCCGCCGCGGGCCACGGGCCTGGTGGCCGGCGGGATGGAGATCCTCCCCTTCACGCCCGACTTCATCGCCTATGTCGACCACGTCACCTACCTGCCGTTCATCAAGCCATCGAGTACCGAGATCGCCGAGGCCGTCGCCGGCGCCGTCGCCGACGGCACGAACGCCGTCAGCCTGCGGAACCACGG
>CAZNYC010000124.1:0-12008 GCA_964577175.1 uncultured Anaerolineales bacterium | reverse complement strand
CGTCGTAAAGCGGATCGGTCCAGGCCGTGGCGTCCTCGCCGGGCGTCGGCACGTGGTACGCGACGCCGGCATCGCCGGCCACGAGCGTCTCTTCGCTGTACCCGGAATCGAAGTCGGTGCTGTCGAACGTCCAGGTGCTGCTGCGGGGATTCCACTCGGCCAGTTCGCCGTTGACGGTAATCGACCGCGTCGTACCGTCGGCGGTGCCGTCCACCTGGAAGTCGTCGTCCGTCGTGCGGGGATAGCCGTCCTGCTCCGCCAGGGAGGAGTCGACGGTCAGGCCGTCCCGGGGAATCTGGTCGAGGACGCCGCCCGTCCCGTGGATGCGGTCGTCCAGGTAATCCTTCATCACCTGGATCACGGACTCGGGGGCCCAGCCGCCCACGGCCCGATCGAGCAGCGCCTCGAACGCCTCGGGCGCGAAGACCGTCTCGATGAGGTCCAGGTACTGTGCGTAGTACCGGGCCACGACGTCCGGATGGTGGAGCAGGCGGTCGAGGCCGTCCACGCCGTCGTAGACGAAGATGCTGCGGTCGGTGTCCGGGCTGTGGTCGCCCTGGCCGAACAGGGTGTCGAGGTCGTGCGGCACCAGGAGGAACCGCGGGTCGGCGACGCCCTGGTACATGGCGAAGTCGTCGCCCTTGCCGCTCGTCAGGCCGCCCTCCAGGTTGCCGGCGAGGGCGTCGATCGCGATGTGCCGCAGCCACTGGTCGATGTCCGCCCGCTGGCTCACTTCCGCCAGGAACGTCTCGTCGGGCGTATTGATGAGCGTGTTGCAGAGGCCGAGCAGGCCGGACCAATCGTCGGCGCCGGCGTTGGTCTGCTTGTCGTACGTGTCGCGGTAGGCATCGGGGTTCGCGCCTTCCCAGTCCAGGTCGGCCTCCTGGCCGGGAATGTCGTTGTCGGAGCACCGCCAGAGGTCGCCGTTCGAGTCGTCCGGCCACCAGTGGTCGGCGAAGTCGCTGTCGAGGACCTCGACGGCGGCGTAGGCGCCGTACATCTCGTCGCCCGTCTCCGCGCGGTCCACGCCGTTGACCCGGACCTCGACGCCGGTGGCGTCGGCGGCGGCGAGGCCGGCGGCCTGCCAGAGGCTGCTCCCGATGACCTGAACCCAACTGTACCGGTGGTTCAGGTTGAGGTTCGTCACGCCCTTCCACGGCGTATCGTGCGGGAAGTTGACGCGGTGGTTGTACGGCGAACTGTTGCGGCTGCCGGCCCCGCGGTTCCGGATGCCCACCTGGTACCGGACCCGCACGTCCACGCCGTCGACCGAAATGAACGTGCCGTTCATCTGGGCGTTCGACTCGTGGTCGCCCGTGCCGCAGATGGCCTGGATCAGTTCGTCCCGTTCGGCGTCCCGCATGATGAGCCGGTAGATCGGCATGCTGCCGGGCGCCCACTCGGTGGGCGCCACGTAACCGTTGTCGACCTGGAAGAGGGCGCCCGCGGCCTGTTCGTAGGTGACGGGGTCGCCCGGGAGGCGGGCCGGGGCGGGCCAGGTCCGCGTCTGCGTGCCGTCGCTCGCCTCGACGTAGAACTCGACGATCGTCCGGTCCGTCGCAAACGGGCCGACGGTGGCCCCGTACACGCCGTCGCCCGCCGGGCCGTCGCCGTGCTGCCCGTCGTCGAACATCGTGTGCGGCGTGAAGTCGGTCTCCTCGGTGTCCACGCGGGTATGGAGCGTCACCGTCAGGGGCGCGCCGTGGTCGTCGACGACCTCGCACGTGACGGTGACCGGATCGGCCGTGCCCGGCACGGCGGGGCCGTGCGATACGTCGCGGATGACGGGGGCGATGTCGGCGGCGGCGACGGAGTTGGCCGCCCCCGGCGTCCCGCCGTCGGCCAGGCTCGCCGCCCAGTTCTGGCCGGTCTCGTTCGAGAACGCCCCGTTGATGAGTTCGACCGACCGGCCGAGGCCGTCGGCCATCGAGACCCAACTCCATCCCGTGTGGTCCTCGTCGGTCAACTGGCGGCACAGGATGGTGCCGGTGGCGGGGCCGCCCGGCTCCACGCCCAGGTCGAACGAGAGCGTGTAGGCCGTCGCGTCCGTGACGTCGAAGACGCCGTTGTACTCCGGCTCGTTGGCGCCGAAGATCTCGACCGTGGCGTCGGGGTCATCCACGAAGAACACGCCGTGGTCGACGATGCGGGCCGTGGCCTCCGTGCCGTCGACGGTGAGGCTCTCGACCCACTCGACGCCGCGGCTGTATTCGCGGACGGCCCAGTCGCCCTGGTCCGAGTAGGCGAGGAGGTCCACGCGGTCGCCGGCGGCGTTTTCGAGTTCCACGTCCTCGCCGGAGTTGGAGAGGCGGCCGTCCCACCCGCCGACGAGCGCGCCGGAGAAGCCGGGATGGGCCGCCAGGAAGGCGTCGGTGTCGGCGGCCGCGACGAGGGTCTCGCCGGCGCCCAGCGTGACGTCGCCGAAGACGTAGTCCACGCCGCGGTTCAAGCGCCAGCCGTCGAGGTTGACCGGGTCGGGCCCGGTGTTCAGGAGTTCGACATACTCCTCTCCCACCGGTTCGGGGGTGCCCCCCGGATGGTACATGATCTCGTTGATGACGACGGGGCCCCGTCGAGCAGCAGTCGGGGCTCCATCGGCTCGAAGCGCGGACCGCTCCCGTTCCCATCAGCGTGCGGTGGCTCAATCGACACGTGCGGACTCCTCATTCCCTGGCGACGACCATTTCCAGCGCGCAGAGTTTGCGCTCACAGACCATTAATAATACACTATGATTGCGGATAGTCAAATCGCCGGGGGGGGGCGCAGGGAGGTTTTCCACACCCTAAACCGCAAGAGGGACAATAAGCAAAGGATACTGATGCGGCAACGCGACAAGGCGGTCCCGCGCGGGCTCAGTCAGACCACAAGAGATATAAAGGCCGAATCGGGCAACAGGCCCCAGAGGCCCGCCGCGCACGAATGAATCGGCTACCCGAAGCGCGGTGGGTGCGGAGACCCACCGCACAAATGGCCGACTTGGCGTTGTCGTGTCAGGCTGCGGAACGTGAACTTGCCCGGCACGCTTCCAGCCCCGTTTGCCTTGGCCGTTCCCTTTCGTCCTCTGCTGTTCTTCCATGAAGCCGGGTCGGTCAAGGGGATTCCGGGCGGAGGGCGACGCCGGGCTCCCGCACCGGACCCGGGGCCGGCCGTCGAATCGCCGCATCCCCGAGGCGAGGGCCCAGCGGGCCCTGGCCCGGGTCCGGGAGACCTACCCGGACTTCGGCCCGACCCTGGCGGCCGAGACGCTGGCCGAGCGGGACGCCGTCGCCGGCGGCCGCGAATGGCTGCGGCGGGGGATGATCGAGGTCGGCCTGTGGCGTCCCCGCCGGGGGATCTCCGGCACGTGTTGCCTTCCCACGGCGCGTCCGTCGACTGCCGCGTCTCCACGCGCAGCGGCTCGACGACGATGCGTCGCCCGGCGGGTGGACGCCCGTGCATGAGGGCGTCGAGCAGCGCCGCCGCCTCGAACCCGCCTCGCTCGGTGTTCAGCGCCACGCTGGAGAGCGGCGGCGTGGAGAGGTCGCACAGGAGTTCGTCGTTGTCGACGCCGATGACGGCGGCTTCCTCCGGCACGCGGACGCCGGCCGCCCGGCACGCCTCCAGCACCTGCCGGCCGCGGTCGTCGTTGCACGCCATCACGCCGACGGGTTTGGGCAGGTCGCGGAGCCAGGCGGCGAGGGTGGCCTGCTCGCGGCCCCATTCGCGGTCGCGCTTCCGCCGCGGTTGGGGATACACCTCGCACGACAGGCCTGCCTCGGCCAGGCGGTCGACGAACCCCGCCTGCCGCCGGCGCGACCACACCCGCCGGGCCACCCCCACATACGCGTACTGGCGGAAGCCGCGGTCCAGCAGGTACTCGGCTGCCAGGCGGGCCGCGCCGGACGAGTCCGACCGGACCTCCGCCGCGCCGGCCAGCGGGCTGCCGTCCGCCAACTGCGCGTCGGAAAGGTCCAGGGCCACCAGCGGCAGGTCCGTCGCGAGGACGGCCTCGGTGATTCGCGGCGTTTCGAGGCGCGCGATGATGCCCGTCCCGCCCCACTGGCGCATCTCCGGCAGCGCCTGCTCGAAGTCGCCGGGCGTGATGTAGAACGCCCAGCCCCCGTGCAGGCGGCTGTAGCGGACGATGCCCCGCAGCAGCCCCCGCCCGTACCCGCGGGCCGTCTCGATGAGCAGCGCTACCTTCGGTTGGTCGGTTCGCATGGGCACGTCGACGACCTCGCCGTCGGGTGTGGCGACGGCGTTGCCCTCCAGCCATCCGCCGAACGTGCCGTCCAGCCACGACGGGTCGCGCCCGATGCGGTTGGTCGCGGTCCAGTGCTCGGCCACGAGGAGGTCGGCGCCGGCGGGGGCGGACATCATGAATGCGCGGAAGTGCTTGCCCCAGCCGCCGGGGCCCGCGGCGTCCTCCATGCCGCGCCAGATACGGCCCTTATGCACCAGGACCGGCTGCGGGGCGCAGTGGTACTTGCCGCCCGACGCGCAGGTCCAGGCCGCCGAGGCCGCCATTACCTGCGACAACCTCTACGCCCTGTACGTCCAGGGCAAATTCGTCGGGCAGAGCGAACCGAACCCGAATCTCTGGAACACGCCGAAGCGGTTCAACGTGACCGGCCTCGTCGGCCCCGGCCGGAACGTCATCGCCGTGGAGGCTGCCAACACCGCGCCCGGCCCGGCCGGCCTGCTCGCGAAACTGACCGTTCGCCTTGCCGACGGGCGGCAGGTCGTGGCCGTTACCGGCGACGACTGGACCTGCTGGCCGTCGCTGGCTTGGGAGTCCTGCTGAGGCGCCGGAGGTGAGCCCGTCTCGTCCAAGACGGAAGGTACTCCACGATTGTTGGGTGGAAGGGCCAACGGTGAGCCAAATCTCTGCGGTACCGGAATGAAGGCCACCTCGGCGCAAACTCGCGGGCCGAGCGTCGCGCTCACTCGAAGCACAGCAGGTTGCCTTGCTGTGTGGCGAGGTAGATCTGGCCGCGGGCGGCCGACAGGCCGTCGTACACCGGAGCCTGGTCAAGTTTCCGTTTTGCGATGACGGCGCCGTCGTCGCGGGCGACGGCGTACAGGTGGCCTCCGTGGCGCCCTTCATAGGCGGCCCAGGGATCCTTCTCGATCACCGTGTTGGGCACGCCGGCGGCAAAGAGGACGTCGCCCGCACGGGCCAGGGCCTCGACCCGGGTGGGGAGTTGGATCGCCCAATCCTTCCGGTCGGCCTTGGCTTTGCCGGGTTTTCCTCCACCCTCTTGGCGGGCGGTGCTGAAGAGGACGTAACGGTCGGTCCGGGGATTGAAGAAACCGCCGTCGGTGCTGGCCTTCTTGCGCGCCCGGACGCCGTAGACCCGTTCGTCGTCGAAGACGAGGTACTCCCCGTAGGGTTGGCGACCGAGGTACCAGCGAGTCCGGCTGAAATAGGTGTCGTCGAGGAACCCGGCAAGCGAGTGGAGGGGGCCGGTGCGCTCGTCGGCGGCATCGGTCTTGTGGGCCTTCTGCTGGACGTCTTCGCCCTCATCCGCGGGGAAAACGACGTTCTGCCGCATGTACGTTTTGCCCTCGTGGACGACGAGCAGGTCCGCCCGGCACCCGTACGCGACGAGGTTCGCGTGGCCTGTGTCCACGGGGATGTCGTAATCCGTGCGGAGGACGCGGCGCCGGAGGACGCAGCCGGTGGCGGCATCGAGGACGCAGGCGTGGATCCCGCCGTCGAGGAACGACGACCGGCCGGCGATGGCGTAGACCGTGCCGTCGCGGACGAGCACGCTGGCGTGCACGGGCCAGGCCGATTCGACCCGTCCGAAGGCAACGATCAGGCGGTCGCGCGGGGCGGCCCGGATGCGCCAGGCCAGGCGGCCGGTGCGGGCGTCGAGGCAGTAGACGTAGCCGGCCCGGCAGCCGAAGTACAGGCGGCCGCGTCGCCAGGTGGGGGGCGTGTCGACGCCGCCTCGGGCCGTGAACCGCCAGCAAACCTCGCCGTCCCTGGCGTCCAGGGCGATCACCTGCGCGCTCTTCGGGCAGGCCGTGAACACCATCCCGTCCGCAACGACGCAGGCCGTCAGCGGCGCGTCGGCGAGGTCGGCCTCCCACGCGGGCTTGAGGTTCGGCGGGACAGCGGCCTCGATGCAGCCGGTGCGGTGGGCGTCGTGACGGAAGACGGGCCAATCGGCGTCGGTGGCCGCCCGGTCGGTGGCGGGCTTCTCGGCGTAGGCGGGGCCTTGCTCCGGGGGAGACGCTTCCAGGGGGGCCGGCGGCGACTCGGCGGCGGGCGCCAGGGCCAGCATCCCGTTCAGCAAGGCCGTGATGTAACACTCGCACGGGTGGGGGTTCGTGTACAGCAGCCCGTTGCACGGGAAGCCGCCAATGCGGCACGTGCCGCGCACCCAGTGGTTGAGCGACACCGCCCCGCTCTGCCAGTCGGTGAACTCATAGCCGCGGAAGCTCGTCAGGAGGTACCGTTCGGTGGCCTTGTTGCGATAGCACCGGTGATGGTGGCCGAAGTCGAACGCCTTCTGGGTGCAGAGGCGGCGTTGTTCCTCGCCGGTGCGGGGCTCGTAGCCGATGATGAAAGCCTTGCCGGCATGCTCGCGCGACGGCGATCCGCGCGGCCGCATCATCGCTTTCGACTTGCGGGTGAAGTTGAAGAGCCAGACGAGGTCCTGTTGGAAGAAGATGTCGGCCGGGTGGCCCCATCCCCAGGAGGCGCACGGTCGGCTCCAGAGTTCCTTGCCGGACCGGGCGTCGTAGACGTGCGCGCGGCCGCGGATTTCCCGCCAGTCGATGCGGCGGTCGGGGTTGAGTTGTACGAACGCCAGGACGCCGTCGTGGTAGACGAGGGAGCACATGTCGGTAATCCGGATGTGGTACCGCATTTCGTGGGGCGGCACCTCGGGGCGGGGCGCGGTCCACAGGGTCCGGCCATCGTTCATCGACAGGCAGACGATGCGGTCGCGGTCGACGACGAAGATCCGGCCGTCGCCCGCCACCATCGCGAGGTGGGTAATCGGGTTCATCGATCCGTGCTTCGATTGCAGGCCGACGTAGGAGCCGGTCTTCCAGAGGCGCCGACCGGAGTCGGCGTCGTAGGCGGCGACGGCTTTGCAAACGGGGTCGGCCTTCTCGCCCGGCCGCTGGGGTCCCTGGTTCAGCGCCACGAGGACCTTGCCCCCCGTGACCAGGATCTCGTCGGTGTAATCGCTGCCGGGGAACTCGCGGACGACCTCGCCGGTGGCGGCGTCGAGTTGGGTGAGCGGAGCGTTGTAGTTCAGCGTGACGTAGACGCGGTCGCCGACGGCAACGAGGCGTTTCTGGATGTTCGTGGGCACGGTGAAGCGTCGCTGCCAGGTCTCGCTCCAGGCGCTCCAGCCCCACTTCGGAATGGGCCGCCGCCAGAGTTCGACGCCGCTGAAGGCGTCGCGGGCCACGAGCCGCCACTGGTCGGGCACGGTGCCTGGCATGCTGGAGGGCGCCTCGTCCACGATGGTGAAGACCCGTCCGCCCGCGGTGACCTGGGAGGTGACGCTCGGCACGAAGTTGTGGTGCCGGGACCAGAGCGGGCGGGCGATCCACTGGAGCCGCCGCGGTGGCCCGGCCACGGTGTCGCGGGCCACCATGTTGCCGGTGGCGTCGTGCATCCAGTGGGTCCATGCATCGATTCCCTCCGGCCAGGGCTTGACGGTCTTCTGGCCGCCGATGTACGCCACGCCGCGCGGGGCCAGGACGCGCATGACCTCCGCCATCGGCACGCCGCCGAGGTTCTCCGCCACCACCAGGTTGACGAGATCGTCGGCGTACGGCAGCCGATCCCCTTTCCAGTGGACGGCTGAGACCGGCCCGTATAACCCTTCGGCCCGGAGGTGGGCGCGGGCCTCCCGTACGTCGGCTGCATCCCGGGCGAGGCCGTGCACGAGGTAGGCGTCGCTTGCATGCAAAGCGGCCGTGAGACGGCCGTCGCCGCAGCCGAGGTGGACGACCAGGCCGCCCCGGATGCCGGTGGCCTGGAGAATCACCCGGGCCTCGGCCTCCGGTGTCGCGGCCGCCTCGGCGGAGGCCGGTAGGAGGGCGGCGGCCAGCGAGACGACCAGAGACAGACGGCTTCGGACCAGCCGGCCTACAGGGTGCGTATCCATCGGACGAAATCCTTTCCGTCGGCTTTGTGGTTCGCGTACGGCCCAGTCAGGGCGCCGGACGACTCGGTGGCCATTGTATGGCCGTCGCCGGCGGCGAGAAATCGTATTCTGCGGTGCAGGCTTGCCTGGTGGCGGCGCGATGCAGCCGGCAGCCGGGTCTCACGGAACCGCCTGTTCCATCGCCGAGGGAAGACGGAATACGCGGAGGTCGCCCGATGAAGGTGTCCTTGTCCACGAACACCGAAGCAAGCGGTCTGTCGCATTCTCTCCGGCCTTGATGCTCCGGTCGTGGAAGAAGGTGAAGCGCAGGTACGGACGGAAGGGCTTGTTGGCGTGGTGGTTCGCGAGCCCCGAGCAAGGGGAACACAATGCGCAATGGTGGAAGGCAATGCTCATTGGGGGTCGCAAGCGTTCGCTGGCGCAGGTGGTACCGCCTTCGATTCACATTCGCTCTGTAGCCGTGAGCGTCGTTCAGAAGACGCATCCGTTTTGCCTCGTGCGGCGGCGGGCACCTGTACTATGAGGGCAACGAGATCTACCGCTTCGACCTGAGCAAGGGCGCCTGGAAGCGAATGCTCGACCCCGGCCGGGCGATTCCCAAGAAGGGGCGCGCCAACTTCGAACCCATCTACGACGACGGCACGCCGTCCTCGGCCCACCATTACGGTCACCTGACCTACGACCAGGCGGCCGGCGTCCTCGTCATGGGCCCGTGGCTGGGCTACAGCAACCCGCCCGTCACGGTGCCGGGGATATGGGAATGGGACCCGACCCTGCCCGAGGGCGCCACCAAGGGCTACACGCGGACGGTGCCCGACGTGCGTTGCAAGACGACCCGCTGCGGCTCCGATTACGACCCGGCCACCCGGCGGACGCTCATCCTTGGCAACGGCCGATTCCGCGTGTACAACGCGGCGACGAACCGGATCGAGAAGGCCTCGCCGACGTTTCCGAACCGCATCTTCGGGCCGGTCCCGGACCGTCCCCCTGGACGAAGAGACGGACGGCCTGCTGCAAGAACTCAGCCACCGCGGCGATCCGCTCCTGTGGGGACCGCCCGCCGAGCCCTTCACGAGCACGGACGGGCCGAAGGGCTACGAGCGGATGCTGCGCGACGAACTCCGCAGCCTGTACAAGGCCCTCGGGATTCCCCAGCCGGCCAAGCCCGTGCACGTGCTCAGGGCGACGGCCGAGACGAACATGCGCCGCAGGGGCGTCCCCGCCCATATCCGCATGAAGATCATCGGCCACACCACCGCCGCCGTGGGCGATAAACACTACGACGGCACCACACCCGAAGAAGTCGCCCGCCAGGCCGAACGGTGGATGAGGTGACCGTTCCCGCCCCGACGCGCAAGCGTGCCCGCTTTTGTGACCTATCTGTGACCAAAGGCCCGGAACCCGGACCCGGAAGGGGAGGGGATGCGACCGTAAGTTTTTGCCAGTGTATCGGTTACAATGGCGAGGGCGACGGGACTCGAACCCGCAACCACCGGATCGACAGTCCGGTACTCTAACCATTTGAGCTACGCCCCCGCCCGGTTGGCAGGCGTCCCCGGCGGGATGCCTTACCTTACCGGCATCGGCCGCCCGTCGGAGACACGATATTTTCCGCGAAACGTCGGGTTTGTCAAGGTCAAAAGCCAGCAGGGACGCCGGCGAAATGCAAAACGTTCGCCCGGCTCTCTTCCGACGCCGCCGCAGCGGCGAGGCGAAAACCGGCCGCGGCGCCACGGCCGGAGTATCATAGCGGAACGGTGACGGCGCGGGCCGGGCGGCGCCCGGCTATCGCTGATAGATGGGCAGTTGTCGATACGAGACGCTCATGGCCAGGACGGCCATCGCCGTGCTGTATTCCTCGCCGCTGTCGCCGACGTTCTCGTGCGCGCGGGGCCAGTTGCCGTCCTTCTCCTGGGCCTTAAGCATGACCTCGTACATGCGGGAGGCCCATCGTTCCCAGTACTCGTCGCCGAGTTGGAACATCCCCTGCGAACAGTAATACATGGCGTAGGAGAAGTGGTTGCCGCGTCCATAGCGCGTGGGGAGGTTCTTGAGAATCCATTCGCCGGCCATGAGGGTGGCGCGGTCGCGGTGCCGGCCGCACAGTTCCAGGGACAGCAGGGCGGTCCCGGTGCGTCCCCATCCGGAGCCCCCCCCGGGTTGGTAGGCGAAGCCGCCGTCACGCTGGACCTGGCACTTCATGATGTACCCCAGTCCGCGCTCGATCGCCTGGGTGGGGACGGCCGCCCCGTTGTTGCGGGCCGACCGCAGGGCCATGATGGCCCAACTCGTGCAGGAGATGTCGCTGTCGCGGCTGTCGTGGGTGTACCGCCACCCGCCCGCGTGGCGCTGGTCCTTGGGCATCTGCTGGGCAGCGAGGATGAGTTTCATCGCCTTGGCGAGGACCTTATCGACCTTTTCCTGCCGCTCCGGGTCCACCATGCCGGAGACTTCCGACAGGGTCAGGGCGGCGATGCAGTGACTGTACATCGGCCCGTGGCCCTCATTGCCGCGGATCAGCATGCCGTTGGGCTTCTGGTGCGCGAGGAGGAAGTCGACCCCCTTGTTCATCACCTCGCCGTAAGGGCCGACACCGGGCGTGTGGCCCTTGGCCAGGAAGGCCATGAGGCAGAGGCCCGTGATGCCGGTGGCGTTGCGGGTCCGCTCGTTCTTGGTCCAGGAGCCGTCGTCGGCCTGCTCCTCGGCCAGCCAGGCCAGGGCGCGGGTGATGGATTCGTCGATGCGTTCCCGGTACTTGGCCAGGGCGGGGGACGCTTCGTCGGCGCAGGTCCTGCCGGTGCCGGCCACGAGGATGCCGACGGCCAGGAGGACGCACAGGCCGCGGCCGCTTCGGGCGCGGCGGTGATGCGAACGGGGAGTAATGGGCTGCGTCATGGTCCTTCCTCTTGCATGCCACCCTTTTTGGCGACCTTCTGGAAATAGCGTCGGATCAGGGCCCGGTACTCCTCCGGGGCGCCTTCATCGGCGGCCTGGAGGATGTCGTTGCGGAGTTCACCCGGCAGACGGGCCCAATCGGAGAGTTTGATGCCGAGGGCTTCGAGTTTGGCGGCCGTCATGCTCGACTGCCGCACCCCTGTGCCGTATTCGGACTCGGCCTGGAGCCCCTCGGCCTGGCCGGGCTGTCGGGCGCGGCCCCTGCCGGGCTGGGCGCCCATGCCCTGGGCCATGGCGGCGGCCTGGGAGGCGGCCTGAGCGAGCGACTCGGCTGCCTGGCTCGCCGCCGCGGACGACTGGGTGGCGGCGGCTTCAGACGCCGAGGCCGAGCCTTGGGCGAGGGGTTCACCCATGGCGGCTTCGCCCGGCGATGGCGTGGGCATGCCCTGGGCGGCCTGGGCCATCGCCGGGCCCATGCTGCTGAGGGCCTCGGCGGCTTGGCCGAGCGATTCGGCTGCACTCGCCTGCGCGCCCTCGGCGGATGCCGGCGTCTCGCCCGCCAGGGCCTGCTGGGCCTGGCCTTGAGACTCCATCGCGCTGCCGAGGGCTTCGGAGGCCTGCCCGGCGGCCTGGGCCGTTTCCGGGGCCATCGAGGACGACTGCCGGCCGAGGGCCTGGGCAGCCTCCTGGAGGGCGCCCGTCCGGGCGGCCAGACTTTCCTGGGCGGCGGCCATCGCGGCGGCGGGCGACTGCTGAGCCATGGCCTGCATCTCGGCCGCCAGCGCGGCCTGGCGGTCGGCCAGACCCTGGGCCTGACCGGCCATCTGGGCCATGTCCGCCTGAGACGGTTGCCCGGCCTGTTCACCACCGGCCTGTTCGGCGCCGGCCTGCTCGCCACCGGCCTGTTCGGCGCCGGCCTGCTCGCCACCGGCCTGTTCGCCACCGGCCTGTTCGCCGCCCGCCTGCTCGGCGCCGGCCTGCTCGCCACCGGCCTG
>CAZNYC010000123.1:0-12220 GCA_964577175.1 uncultured Anaerolineales bacterium | reverse complement strand
GCGGCACGTCCATCGCCGTGACGGCCTCGCCGTCGCGGAGGCGGCGCTCGAGGATGGCCGTCCAGAGCGCGGCCGTGCGGGCGAAGTCCTCGCTCGGCGGTCCGTAATCGCTGTGGCGGGCGCCGGCGGTGATGCGCTTGGCCACGTCGAGGACCGACTCCCCGCCCTCCTCGACGGTCCAGGCGACGCGGGGCGGCGCGTCCATCTCCGCACCGGTGTCGGCGTCGAAGAAGCGGAGGCCGAGTTCGGCGGCGAGGACCGCCTCCAGTGTGGCCCCGCGCGACGCCTGCCAGCCGGGCAAGAGCGCGATGGCGTCGCACCGGGCGAGCATCGCCACGTCGGCCCGCAGATAAACCTCCCGCGGCAGGTCCGTCCGGCCGCCGAAGTTTTCCGCGGGGTTCGCCACCCGCCAGCCGGCCTCGACGAACCGCTCGGCGGCAGCGTGGAAGGCGGGGAAGTTCAGGTCCTCGCGGCCGGTCATCGGCCCCGCGATGTAGATTCGCTTCGTGTCGCTCATCGTCAGTTGGTCTCCTCACTTGTGGCGGCGCCGCACAGCGGGCAGCGCGTAAGCGGCAGGCGGTCGAGGCGGACCTCGACGCGGCCGTGGGGCCGGTCCACCGCCCCTCGGCGCACGAGCAGCAGATCGACCTGGCTGTCGTCGGCGTAGACCCCGGCGTGTTCGAGGGCGTCCAGGACGCTCTTCAGAAGATTGTCCAAATCGCGGCGCCGGCGGTCCGGCGGGAAGGCGTCCATCGCCAGGGCCACGCGGCCATCGGCGGGGGGTTTGCGGGGACCGCTCCCGCCGAGGAGGGCGCAGACGTTCCGTCGGAACGTCCGGCCCTCCCGGCTGATGAGCGTCCGCGGACCGACGCGGCGCCAGTAATGGTTCACGCTGGGCGGCCAGGGGAGCACCGTTCGCACGTCGGCCCTCCTCATCGTTTCCACGGGGGCGTCGAGTCGGTGGGGGCGGCCTGCTGGGGCTGGCCCGCGGCCGACTCCTTCTTCGCGTAGCCGCGAACCTCGTTCGTCATCTCGCCGTTGTCCTCGCGCTTCTTGCACTTGACGGTCACGACGAGCGGCAGGTTGTGCAGCTCGGCCGAGTCCTTCGGCTGCATGACGCCGACGGCCCGGCAGATGGCCGACAGGCGGGCGCGGGCGATCTTGACGGCCGTGGCATTGGGGTGATTGAGGCAGAGGCGGTCCCAGACCTTGCGGTCCTTGCAGGCGCCCTCCAGGACCGTCAGTTCGAGTTCCAGGTAACTGCCGTCGCCGGCCTTCGTCGCTTTCATCTCCGACCCGGTGATGCACGCCAGGTACTTCCCCGCGGGCAGCGGGTCGAACGGCGTATTCGGGTCCACCTCGTTCGCGTTGAAGTTGTTCAGGTTCGCCATGGGTCAGGCCTCCTCGGATTCGGGGTTCGTGTCGGACGGGGGCTCGCCGGCGAGCGCCTGCATCAGCGCCGGCCAGGAGAGGGGCAGTTCGGCCGGCAGGCCGAACCGGTTCTTCGCGATGCACGAGGGCCCGCCGACGCACCGCAGGATGCGCTCGCCACCGTCGGTGCCCAGCGGCACGGCGATGCTGCGGGTCCGGTTGAAGCCGGCGTCCTCGCTCTCGGTGCGGAACTTGCGCGTGGCGAACAGCACCGCGTCGCACCACTCGGTCACCAGCGCCGACGCGTGCTTGTGCAGGCGCGGCGAGTACCGGTCGTAGGCGACCGATTCGGGGTCATCGAACTTCTCGACCTTCGTGTGGGCCAGCAGGATGACGGCCATGCCGCGGTCGTTGCGGAGCGCGTCGAGGCCGCCCAGCACCTCCCGCCACTGTGTGAGGGCGTGCGTGTACCCCTTCGCGTAGCCCCCGTCGGCCTTCTCGATTGACTTGACGCCGTACTCGCGACAGACCTCGTCCCAGATGAGCCGCTCCAGCCAGTCGAGCGAGTCGACGACCACCGACTGGTAATCGTGCTCCTCGCTGTAGAGCGCGGAGAGGGCCTTCACGACCTCCTCGTACCGGCGGGCGAGGGGAAACGAGTCGCAGTCGATCTGGTCGAGACCGTCCTCGGTGGGGATGAAGATGGGTTTCGGGGCCGCAGCAGCGGCGGTCGATTTGCCGATGCCCTCGGTGCCGTAAATCATGAGGCGGGGCGGCGAATGGCGCCGGCCGGAGTGAACGCTCTTAAGCAGACTCATGTGGGGGTTCCTTTCCGATGGTTCGGGGTTCGGGCCAACAAAGCGCCCGGGCGGGTGGCCGTCGCGCTTGAGTGGACCGGCCACACGTGCGCCCGGGCGCACGGTATTCATGCGACATCCAGGAGGCGGACGGTTTCGTAGCCGGTGGGCCAGCGGTCCGTCTCCCGGCAGGAGGCGAGGCGGCGGATGGCCGCCTCGTTCTCGGCGATGAGGACGCTCAGGTCGATATGCAGGTCGTCCATCGTTTTCCTCGCACAGGGGGCGTTTGCCCTCTACATCTGCGCTGGGGCCGAATTTGATGCGCCATTTCCGGAGGGATCGAGCCCGGCCTCCTCGAAAAAGCACCGCGCCTGGGCGACGCGGCGGTAGACCGTCACGCGGTGAACACCCATGACGCGGGCGACTTCAGGCGGGGAGAGATGCTTCAGCAACTCGCAGGTCCGGCGCAGCACGGGTGGCATGGACGCCAGGACCTGCTCCACATCGAGGCGCCGCTCGAGGTCGCCGATGTCGTCATGCGGGTCGATGACCGAGTGGGGTTCCGACACCGTCGTCTGTTCGAGCAGGACGCGGCTGTACTTGGGCCGGAACGATGCCCGCCGGCCCCTGTCACGCCGGATACGGCTGGCGGCGAGGCGCAGCACGTTGCTGGCGAAGGTGTGCCAGGCCGACTGCGCCGGGTCGAACCGGACGGCGGAGTCGAGCAGTTCCAGGACCAGGTCGTGCCGGACGTCCTCCCGCTCCTCGTCGGAGAGGTCGAACGTCCGGGCGACCTGCGAGGCCCAGTAACTGACCCGCTCCAGGATGAAATCGTCGAGCAGGTCGTCGGCGTGAACGGAAGAAGGGGTGGATACTGCGGTAGTGGTAGACATTCACGATCTCCTCGTGGCCGAGGAGGTCGCGCGGGTGTCGGCGGATGCCGCTGGTGGCGTAGGGCAACAGAAAAGGCGTTGCGAGTTCGCGGTTCTCCGCGACACCCGCAACGCCTCGGCTCAGCCGCTGGTCAGTTGCGCTGTGTCTGTTTCGCCTTGTGCCCTACGCCATGTGCTCTTCTTCGACTTCGATGAGCAGCGGCAGGCCGCGCTTGATCTGCACGGTCAGCCGCGCCCCGTCGGCGGCGTCGGCCGCCTGGTCAATGAGCGTTCTCACCTCCTTTCTGACTGCGAAGTTCCCGCTCCGGATTTCCGGGCGCGGCCCGTTCTCGCCGCCGGCCGGTTTCACCGTTCGCACCGTGCGGACCGGTTTCGTGAAGTCCGGCTGGCCGTCATGGACAACGAACTCGATCCGCCCGAAGTTGATGCGCTGCATGAGGCGGACGAGCATCCTGCACCCTTCGGGGAACGCCGCAAGGGTCCCATCGACGGTTGCTACCATACTCGAATCCCTTCGTGCTCGGCACCGCACCATTGCGATGCTGAAGGGATTCTAGGAGCGCGGCCGGTGGACGTTCGTGCACAGAGGTGTACAGGTTTGGTGGTCAAAGGTGGGCGCAGGTGGACTACACCTTGAGGCGGTAACGGCCGTTCGTCTGACCGGGCATGCGGATGACCTTGGCCCAGTCCTTATCCTTCCGCAGGTTCCGAAGAATGCGCCGCGCGCTTGGGCGGACGGCCTCCAGCGCGTCCTTGGACAGCCCTTCCGTCCCGGCTTCCAGCAACCGGGAGATCACCGCGTACTGCGCGTCGGTCAACGGCTTCTTCTCTTTGCCGAGTACGTTGCACGGCTCGCCAGGCCCATGGAGTTCGACAGAGGCTTGATGCGGCGCAGCCCCGTCTGGAGCATCAGTGGAGACAACAGGCTGCTGACCGAGTTCTGCGCGAGACCGGTCCCCTGGCTGTCTGTGCGTATGGCCTCCCGACGCCCACACCGCAAGCCGTTGCAGACGACCGCCAAGGCGGGAAGCCAACCCCGAGACTCGCTCGATGCGTTCGTACAAGTCGTTGTAAAGGCTGTCCGAAAGCGGTCGTCGGACCGCAAGGACTTCATTCGGCTTGTTGACCACCCCGAACGCCTCGACCACGGCCTTGTCGAACGCGTCTGCTTCTTCGATGAGGCACGCCACATCTTGCTCAATCTCCTGCGCGAATTGAACAGACCAGTGGAGCGCCGTCCAGTCAATGACGCCAGATAGCCCTCCCAGAGCATACTGGACCCGATAGGCGTTTCCAACGATGGCCACGTCGTCAGGCGTTTGCTCACCGAACCACGCCGCAAACGCGAGCATCGCATCCGCGCATTCTTGGACAAAGGGCAGCCCGGATGGTGACAGTTCCGTTTCAGGGATAGCCTCAAGCCGTCTGACGGCCCGGTCAAAAGTCTGCCGAAGGTGCCTCAAACGGTCCCGTGCCGAGTCAGGATCCTGCGAGATCACGAGCGCATCCTCCTCGTCCGGTTCAGCATTCTCGCCTTGGAGCTTGTGCGTAGCACTCTTTTTCTGGTCAACGGGCTTTCCCGAACCGACCGAGCGGCCGGAGCAACCTTGCGCCTTGGAGCCCGAACCCCGGGCCCCGTCTTGCCGGCGCATCTTCCCCACCCACCGCTTGGCCTGGTGAAACAGGATCCGCCCGATCATCCGTCTGGCCGTTCCACCGCGGAGAGAAAGGAGGTCGGCCAGGTCATCTTCGCCACACGGATGCCTCGTTGGCCGGGCCGACTCGGCAAACGCCTCGATGGCGTCGCGGACGAGAAATGCGTCATCATCGCTCAGATCGCCCGCGGGCGTGTACTCGAACCGCAGCCCCGGGCCGGAACGGGACGGAGCGCCGCCGTATTTCCGGGTGAAGAGCGTACAGAGCCGGCGGACGAGCGGTTCGCCCGGGATGTCCCGCGTGGCGTAGAAATAGACCCTGCGCTGGGGCTCCGGCCCCCAGCAGATGCTCAAGAAGAACTCGTTGACCTCAACGCTCGGTTGAGCGGTAGTCTGCCGCAACGCCACGCCGAAACCCTAACACGTACCTAATTCATTCTCAATATAGCCGATGCTGGGAAACCAGGCAAAAGATAACCCGAGAAAAATCTGAGATTGCCGTAAGCCCTTGTGAATTCGGGACCTGCGCTTACGACCTCCGCTCTTGGCAGGGGTGCACGACTTGTGGAATGCGGTGGACAGAAAACCCGCTCTAACGGGAGGTGCGCCGCACCAGTTTCCGCCACAGCCGGCGCTGTTTTCGCCAGTCGGCGGCGGCCACGATAGGCCGCAGGTGCCGTTCGACGATGGGGTCTTTGCCTTCGGTGACACGGGGCAGGTACAGGATGGCCTCCTGGATATCGGGCGCCAGGTGCAGCAGGTTCATGATCTGCGTGACGCGGGCCCGCGTGACGTGCCCGATTTCGGCGAGTTCCGCCTGGTCGCGGACGGCCCCGGTCGCCAGGAGGTGGTCGAATCGGACGGCCAGGGCCATGAGGCGGGCAACACGCGGGACGCGGCCGTCGGGGCCGTCGCGCACGGGCTGCGGGCCGGGCCTGATCTCGCGGCGGCCCTTGTTGGCCATCGAGAAATGGATGCGGCGGGTGCGGGTCAGGCCGTCGGGCACGACGCTTCCTCCTCGGGTTCTTCGGTCAACGTGTTGATGCCGGTCGGGTGGAACGTGGTCGAAATCATCTCCGCCTCGCCGTCGTATTCCACGCGCTCGACGAGCAGGTGGACGAGCCGGGCCTTGTCGGTCGGTGACAGTGTGTTCCACAGGGGATCGAAGGCCTCGACCGCCCCGGCGATTTCGTCGGGGTCGAGCATCTGCCGGCGAATCGTCTCGATCCGCTCGTTCAGGCGGGCGCCCTCCTGCTCATCTTCACGTATGCGCTCCTGGAGCCGGCCCATCTCGCGCGTGGCCTCTTCGTCGTAACCCGCCCGCGGGGCCAGTTCGCCGACCTCGTGCCCCATGCTCCGGATGCGGCCCTCGACGGTCTTCCGCTTCCGTTCGAGGGCATCGATATCGGCCTGGTGGTGGGCCTGTGTTGCCACCAGCGCCTCCTCCAGCACCCGGCCGTCCTTGCCGAGGGCGCGGATTTCGCCGAGGACGAAGTCCTCGAGTTCCTTCGCCGGCAGCGACGGGGCCGGGCAGGCGCTCCAGCCTTCCTTCTGGGCCCGGACGCAGACGTAATACCGATACCGTTTCACGCCCCGCGTGGCGAAGTGGTGGACCATGGCGCAGCCGCAGTGTTTGCAGCGGACGAGGCCCTTCAGGAGCGCCCCGTACTTGTTCCGCTGGTATTTGCCGCCGGAGTTACGATTGCGGGCGAGCAGGCCCTGGACGCGGCCGAAGAGGTCCTCGTCCACGATGGGCTCGTGCTCGCCCTCGAAGACCTGGTCCTTGTAGGGCATCTTGCCGAGGTAGAGGACGTTCGTGAGGAGTTTCTGGAGGGTCGACTTCTCGAACCGCTTGCCGCCGCGCCACGTGCCTTTGCGGGTCTGGTAACGCTTCGTGGTCAAGCCCCGCTCGCGCATCGTGCGGAGCGTGGCGAGCATCGAGCCCTCTTCCAGGTACAGTTCGAAGATGGCCCGGACCCGCCGGGCCTCCTCGCGGTTCACGGCCAGGCGGGTGCCGGTGCGGTCGCGGGCGAGGTCGTAGCCGAGGACGGGCGGGCCGCCGGTCCACTTGCCCCTGCGCCGGGCGGCGCCCATCTTGTCGCGGGTCCGCTCGGAGATGATTTCCCGCTCGAACTGGGCGAACGACAGCAGAATGTTCAGCGTCAGCCGGCCCATCGACGTGGTCGTGTTGAACTGCTGGGTGACGCTGACCAGGCTGACGCCGAGGCGGTCGAGGACCTCCATGATGCGGGCGAAGTCCATCAGGCTGCGGGAGAGGCGGTCGATCTTGTATACGACGATGCAATCGACCTTGCCGGCCTCGACGTCGCCCATCAGCCGCTTGAAGGCCGGCCGGTCGGTGTTGCCGCCGGTGAACCCGGCGTCGTCGTAGCGGTCGGGCATGCAGGTCCACCCGGCCCCCTTCTGGCTGGCGATGTACGCCTCGGCGGCCTCGCGCTGGGCGTCGAGCGTGTTGAAATCCTGCTCCAAGCCCTCGTCGGTGGACTTGCGGGTGTAGACGGCACAGCGGATGGTCGGGACGTCGGCGGTCATTCCGTGTCCTTCCGCGGGTCGGTCAGGCCGAAGAAGAGGTAGCCGTTCCAGTGCCCGCCCGTGATGGCGTGGGCGATGGCCGATAGGCTGCGGTAGACCTCGCCGTCATACTCGAACCCCTCGTCCAGCACCTCGACCTCGTACACGTGGCCCTTGTACTCGCGCTCCAGGTGCGTGCCGGGCATCGGCAGGCGGGCGTCGCGCTTCCGCGGGACGTGTTTGCGGGCCGAGCGCACGGCGGCCGGGCGGCGCGCCGGCGGCGGCATCGTCATGCCCGTCGGCGGACGGACCCGCAGGTCCACGTCGCGGGCGAGTTCCTTGGCCCGCCGGCGGGCGCGTTCCGGCAATCCGCCCTCCGCGAGGGCCTGGAGCCGCCAGGCGCACCGGCGGAAGAGCCACCGGCGGTTGCCGCTGCGGGACTCCTCGCCGAAAAGCTGGCGGTACTTCTCCCGCAACTGGCCCGCCGTCATCTTCTCCATGGCCGCCACCTCGGCGGCAACGTCGAGCGTCGATTCCATGAGGCATCCTCCGTTCTCAAGGCCGTTAACCACGCGTCACACTCAGCCTCAGGTGGCGAGACACCTCAAGGGCTTTCCGGCGGAGATTCGGGAGAATCTTCGGGGGCTGGTTTCGATGGAATGCGGGCGCCGGATGGTTCTGGCGGGGCATGATCGACCGCCGCTTCTGGCGAGCCCTGAACACCCGGCTGCAGCAGGATACCCACAGCAGCGGGGTCCGCCGGAACCTGAAGGCCCAGCGGCATGCGGGCAAGGGCGGTGGAGAGGATTCGAACGACTTCGCCCCGCCGCTCGCGCGGCGTGAGCGTATGGCGGGACCTTCTTCTGGGAAAGGGCAACGCGATCTCCTTCGGCAGATAGTTAACCAGCGGGTTCTTTACCCGCTATATCTGCCCAAGGAGGGGATTTGATGCGCGGTTCTTTGAGCAAACAACCGAAAGTACCCGTAAGCGGCACACTTGGCAGCCTGCTCTGCTGACATTTCTCCTCAGGAGTCTGCAGACCAAGGCTGGTAGCACTCCTCGCCAAAACCACTTGCACGTCTACCAAGAAACAGGTATCTTACCCCCATGTTGGCCACGCCGTCATGCAACTAAACAACCACTTGAGAAGCTGCCACTTCTGGCAAGCAGTTGGCCCTGCAGCGACTGTGCTTGGGTGGAGCCTGGGTGGAACTCGCACCCTAGCGAACGTCATGAGCATTATACAAGTACTTCCCGACTCCTTCTGTCCGAGCCACAAGATACCCCTTTTTGTCGTAGAGCGAAAAGGCCTTGGCCACCCTGATTCTCTGGCCGACCTTCTGGCGGAGACCTTCTCCAACACGTATTCTCGACATTCCTTGTCTCTCTTCGGCTGCATCCTGAACCACTGGTCCGACAAAGTGCTTCTTCGGGGAGGCAAAGCCAAAGTAGATTTCGGCACGGCTACTTTGCTGGAGCCAATAACCGCCTATCTCTTTGGCCGAACTACCAACACGGTTGGAGACACCCGCATAGACGTGGACGGCCTGTTTAGGTCCTCGGCCAATGAAGTCTTTGGCTCTGTCTTTGATGATTGCGGAATTCCACGGCATATTGCACACGTGGTTGCCACAAATGACTCCTTGGGCGCTGATCACTCGCCAGATTACTACCACCCCGGCTCTCCGGAGGCTGCCAGGAACGTCACCGCGGACCTCGAATCGAACGACACCGTCATGTGTTCCGCGTATGCTCCCTTGAGCACCCATGAGTATGCTGCTATTGCCCTTGAGCGGCTAGTGAACTCTCCTGCTTTTAAGGAGGAGCATTCCTATACGGGGTATGACGTCAAAGTCATGGTCGTGGCCCGTCCGGGCGAGCGCACTGATATTACCGTATGCGTGCCTTTTCTTGCCTCCAACACCCCTTGCAGAACATTCTACGAATCCAAGGTGCTGAAGGTGCAACGCCAGCTCACAGCCGAGGCCAAGAACCTCTTGGCTGACTCTACTGTTCGGCTGCACATTAATACCAAGGATAGGGGCCGGTATGCATATCTCACGGTATTCGGAAGCTCCCTTGACAAAGGAGATTTCGGGGTGGCCGGGAGAGGCAATCGTGCCAATGGCGTTGTCTCCTTAACCAGGGAGGCCCAATCTGAGGCAGTTAGCGGCAAGAACCCAAGGACCCACGCTGGAAAGCTATGTGCAGTAGCCGCCCAGTCAATCGCCAACGAAGTATTCATGAAACTAGGCATTGAGAACGGCGTGAATATCGTTACTCGCAACGGCGAGCCGCTCGATGAGCCGGCATTCGTGTTTGTGAAACTTGAGCCTAGGCCCGTTAGCCGATCGCTTCGTGATAAAGTGCGACAGATTGTTGGCTATCATGTGGCCGCGATACCACGTTTGGCACAGATGCTCATCATGCGAAATCCGGTGGCCGCATTCTCCGATCTAGGGCGCGTTCCCGCACGTTTAGCTGGAGCAGGGTAATGGATGGGCAGCCCTCAATTACATCTCCCGTCGATGCCGAGGTCGACTGGTATATGACGGACGCCTGCAACTTTGACTGCGCTTATTGCTACCCTGCCGTAAAGGCGCGCCGAAGGCGGCCCCGCCTGCCAGAAGTGTCGCCACAAGCCGTTGTGAACGGCTTTGCACAGATTGGAAAGACGCTAATACACATGACCGGGGGGGAACCGCTCCTTTTTCCGAGATTCACTTCCATGTGCGAGAGATTGTCAACCGACCATTTCCTCGGCGTGAGCACCAACCTTTCGACTCCAGAGGCCGACCGGTTCGCCGCGAGAATCGATCCAACTCGTGTAGCCTACATATGGGCTGCCGTGCATCTCGGGGAGCGCCTTAAGCGCGAAGGCAGCATGCAGCGATTCGAAGAGAGATTCCTCCTGCTTAAGCGGAGAGGGTTCCCTATCCGAGCAGTCTACGTCCTAACACCTTGGAGGCTCGCGCGATATCGGACCGATATCGACTCCTTATCTGCAACGGGGGTGACGCCTGTGCTTCTTAAGGTCTTCAAGGGAATGCACCGCGGGAGATCATACCCCGAGAGCTTTCCGAGGTCGGCGTGGGAACAGATAGAGAGCCATTCGGGCTTGTATAGCCATAACGTCGCCTATTTGAGAGGCCAGCGCGACTTTCGGGGGCGCCCATGCCGGGCTGGCTTCAAGTTCTTCAAAGTCGATGTGGACGGTGCCGTCCAGCGATGCGCCTCCGACGGAACCCGCTACGGCAACCTGTTCACGGGTTCCTTAGAGAAGGATACTCATCCGAGGCCTTGCAGAGTACGGAAAGTCCTTGCTTTGTCCCAGTGCCACCGGTTCGTCGAGCCTCAAGATCCGAGCCAATGCTCTGGCTTGCCAAAGCACACTTCAGATGAGAAAGGGAATGGCAATGTGGGGAGGGCATAGAGGGCAGTATCCGACAGCCCAAAAGGTCACAAACCTTCTGGCGGCCTTGATCACCGTTGTTGTGGCAGCCATAGGGATAGTGCTACTAATGTGGACAAGCGATTCTCAGAAGTGGCAGAATTATCCATCGCTTCAGTCGTTTCTTTCAACCCTTGGAAGTTTGTGCTTTGTCAGCGTGACCATCTCGCTTATCTGGGCACTCTTTGGCAAGAGGGCGTTTGCCGAGGAACTGATGGCAAAGGCGAACATCTCACGTAATGTATATCATGCTGGCCTCCTGGAAGTGGCGGCCTCGAAAACAAGCGTAAAATGGCTGGAGCTAATGGGAGACGCGGCGGAAGTAGATTTATGGTTTACATATAATCCGACCTGGAGAGACATGTATGATGACCAGCTGAGAGCTATTGCTAAAAGGAAGCGTGCCGTGATACGCGTCCTGCTACCAGACCCGGATGAACCAGGGCTAATGGCGAGTTTGGCCCGCCGATTTGACAGAACCAAGGAACACTTGTCTGGCCGTATCCAAGAAGCGCGAGACTACTTCCTTAGAATGAAATTGACTGCCGAACAATCCGGATCGACAGTTGAGATATGGTATACGAGCGCAGCACCGATGTTCGGACTTTACCGGTTTGATGGGGTCCTTGTGCTATCACTCTATGGGCACTGTGGTTATCAAGCAGTTCCGCACCTCGTATGCCGCAGAGGGGGGAGCCTCTACGCATTTGCTATGGAACAGTTCAACGCATTAGTAGAGGAGGCTCGGCAAGGCTCCGGGAGTGCTCCGGCGCCGTCTCCTAACCAGCCCATGTAATCGGCTGTCGCTGGAGATAATGTGGCGATCAGCCAACACGGGCCACTGAGGCGTTGTGGCGGCGAAAACTCACATTATACAAGAGAAGAGCTCTATTTAATTGGTTCAAGACCCAATTCCGGGGAAAGGCCCTCTGCCTCGGCTCCGAGGCTGCCAGGGGGCGCCCCTTTCGCCCCGCCGCCTCGGCGTCGGCCCGGAGCCCTTCGGGCGTCGGGTGAGGCCGACGCCGACGCGACGGGGCTCCAGGGGCGTGCAGGGCCCCGTCATGGGGTAGTTCCCCGCTTGCGTTGGGCATGAGCCGAGGGGGTCTGGGGGAGATGGAATCTTCCCCAGGACGAGACGGACCGGGCATTGGGGGTTCAGGAAACGTGCTCCCCGGAATTGGGTCTTGAACCATTTAATTCGTGCCATGGGCGCGGATTTCGTCCGTTTTCAGACTATCACCCCTCTCCGTCCAGGGTTGTTAAACTGGCCCCCATGCGAGCCCCCGAGAGTCCGAGAGTTAGGGTGTTTGAGAGCGCGAAGAGCGCCGTCCGTGGTTAATAGGCCGCCAAGCCGAGAGCAAGCCCGCCCGGCGTAAGTCCCTGCCACAAGGTTGGTTGGGAGCGAGAGTTAGGGCCCGCCGCGCTCGCGCAAAGGAAAGGCCGCCCGCAGGCGGCCTCTTGGAGGTTGGCTCCCCGGGTAGGACTTGAACCTACAACCTAGCGGTTAACAGCCGCCCGCT
>CAZNYC010000122.1:0-12580 GCA_964577175.1 uncultured Anaerolineales bacterium | reverse complement strand
GCTTCTCGTACACCTCGACCTGTTTCTCGACCGGCGTCTGGACGAGGAAGACGTCGCCGGGCTGGAGGTCCTCGGTGAGGGGATAGACGGGGATGACCTGGCTGGCGCGGATGGTCAGGCACCAGTCCTTCGCCACCCGCTCCAGTTGATGCTGTCTCTCCCAGGAGGTGCAGGCCAGCGGGAGGAAAGCCAGAGCCAGGAACACAAGGTGGCGTGCGCGATGCATCGGATTCCCCTTGTGGCGGACGGTCCTTTACCACGTTCAAATGCTACTGTCTTAGAATCGGCGCACAAGGAGATTATTCCTTCGCGTAGTCGCTCGTCATTAGCGAGGCCAACTGACCTTGGGGTCGTGACGCCTTACGGCAGTACAGGCCAAGGACTCGGAGGCTTTCGCACCCCGCTTCTGGAACTCCCTGAGCCCTCGAAAGGCAGAATCGCCTCTGCCCAAAAGTTCTTGACACCGACCTGCATCGGATGATACTGGGCAATCAGGTATCATCAAGCCCAGCGACTCTGGAACAGGGAGCCAGCCATGCCAGATCCCAGCCCATCGCCGTCCCCGAGCCCGTCATCGTCACCGTCTCCGTCCCCGAGCCCGTCACCGTCCCCGTCACCCAGCTCTTCGCCGTCGCCGAGCCCTGACTTGGACATCAAAGGCGTCGACGAGGTAGACGAAACCAAGGTGGGTGGCGTGGTCGTGCGTCGCTCCGACGGTAACGGCGCCCCGCGCAAGGAAATCATTCTTCAAGAGCCTTCCTCGTGGTCCGGCACCGTTGTCCTGACTCGCTCATATGGCGGAGAGGGAAGAGTAAGAGTATTTACGGGACCGGGCGAAGAGGCGACGGAGATAACGTTTGCAGGCGGAGACAATGAATTCAGCACAGACGATCTCCCGAAATCGCTGTACGTTCAGGGTCACGAAGCAAGCTCTAGCATGCGCGATGTGACCCTGGCCTTATCCAAAAAGCACGAACCTTCCGTCAAAGATCAAGTTAAATTCACGGTCCTGTGGGTCACAGTAAACCCTGACCACCAGGGACCTGTGGAAGAGGACAATGCAGCCCGAGATAACCACAGCAAATTAATCGTCACTGAGCAACACCCTGACTACAGCCTCGGGCACCATCTGTTTGCTACCAACGAGCACTTGCAAGAGCAAAACGGGTGGAGCGGACGCGCTAGCGAGTTCGCGGGAGAGGTCGCCCCCTCGGACTTTAACCCCTCTGAATTCGGCGGCGAACTGCGACTGACGAGACGAGTAGTTGACGGCAAACTGTATTGGGGCCCCAACGGCAACGAGAACTCTGTGGTTATTCCCGCGCATATTGACAGGAGCCCCAAAAAATATCGAGATGATGATCCTCAAAGTGGCGAATCGGAAGGGGTCATATACGACCTCGATGGTCCAGGCACTGAGGCACTAGGCCAGAAGCCGCTTGGTACTATTCGTCGCAGACGTGTGAACTTCGAAGAATGGGCGGAATATAATGGCACACAGTGTTCGAAGAGGAAGAAATGGTACACTCGCCAGTCCTACAAGAAGACCGCCCCTTGGGATATGGGGACAGCCTCTAGCGGCGACGTCAATCTGCTACGTGACACTAGTAAGCAATGGCCTGCGAACCAGTGGGTGCCCGGTGTCATTAAGATATACGAGGGGCAGGGAGCGGGCCAGGTGCGGCACGTAGAGATCAGCACGAATGATACCATACAGGTGTCAGAGGATTGGGGCGTCGGGCGGATACCCGATAGGACATCAAAATACGAGGTAATACATAAGTCGACCTGGGAGGTGGTCGACGATGTGCCTGGCGACAATCAGAACGCCGACGGTACCACACCAACGACATGGAATCTGCAGTAGGGCCGTCCGATGATGTCGCAGGACGTGCCACGTTCTCAGCGAGAGTGTTGGCGTTAGCGGCGGTTGTGGCGTGGATAGTGATGGTGCTTGGGACCGGCGCTGTGCCGCTGCAGCCGAAAGAAGGGCCGTGAGGCGATTGCTTTCCGATGATACCAAGACGGAGCAACAAGCGCGGTAGCGACTTCCTGAATCACGGGCCAAGTTGATCTCGCAACTGGTGGCGATCATGGAAAACGAGGACAACTAACGGGTAAAGCGCGATTCGGCGCTCACGGCCGTTCTTCACTCCCGGTGAGCTGCGGGGCCCTGAGGCGGTTGGCGGCGGAGCCAAGCAAGGTCATCCGGGAGGTCTCAAATCAAAGGAGGCGGCGATCATGAAGGGTCCTGCACGTTGGGGGATGACGGCCGTTGTGCTAGTCACGGTACTCGCATCGGTACCTGCTTACTGTGAGGAGCGGCGGGAGGGCTCGTCGGTCGCCGCGGAGGCGCCTTGCCTGCCGGGCGCCCAATTCGAGTCGCCGCTGGTGCTGCGGGTGTACGTACCGATGAAAGAGACGGACACCCGTGACTGCGTGGCGTCAAGGCCCTCGGACACTGCGGTCAAGGTCCGCGCTTGTTCCGACCAGCGGGCGGAGCCGACGGGTGATACGACCCCCCGGATACTGGCTGCTGCGACCCCCGAAAAGAAGACCTCCAAGGTACGTCTCTTGCACGCAACGAACAGCGGTCTGGCGCGGCTGAAGGGCCGGACGGAGTTACAGGTTCTGAAGCTTGGGGCGACGCAGGTGACGGACGCGGGACTGGTGCACCTGGCGGCCCTGACAGGCTTGCGCAAGCTGGTCCTTTTCGGCACGCGGATCACGGACGCGGGGCTTGTCCACTTGAGGGACCTGACGGCCTTGCGGGAGCTGAGCCTTGGGGAAACGCAGGTCAAGGGCACGGGCTTTGTGCACCTGAAGGGCCTGAAGGGCTTGCGGCGGCTGGACCTGTCATACACCCAGGTGATGGACGCGGGCCTTGAGCATCTGAAGAACCTGACGGGTTTGCAGGAGTTGTACCTTGGAAGCTCGCAGGTGACGGACGCGGGCCTTGCGCATCTCAAGAACCTGACGGGCTTGCAGCGCCTGAGTCTCAGGTACACGCAAGTGACGGGCGCCGGGCTTGTCCATCTGAAGGATTTGACCGGCTTGCGGCGGCTGGACCTTGGATACACGCAGGTGACGGGCACGGGCCTTGTGCACCTGGAGGGCCTGACAGGCTTGCGGGTGCTGGACCTTGGGGGTCGGCAGATGACGGACGAGGGCTTGGTCCGCCTCGAGGCCCTGACGGGCTTGCGGGGGTTGGTCCTTGGAGGCCACCGGGTGACGGAGGCGGGCGTGGCGCATCTGAAGAACCTGACGGGCTTGCAGTGCCTGAGTCTCGAATACACGCAAGTAACGGACGAAGGCCTTGTACATCTGAAGGGCCTGCGGAACCTGCAGGAGCTGCACCTTCGGCAGACGCAGGTGACGGACGCAGGCCTTGTCCACCTGAAAGGCCTGACGGACTTGCAGGAGCTGAACCTTGCGGACACGGAGGTGGCGGACGCGGGTCTTGTGCACCTGAGGGACCTGAGGAGTTTGGGGTGGCTCAACCTTAGACGTACAAAGGTAACCGACGCGGGCCTTGAACACCTTGACGGCATGGTCGGCTTGCGAGTGCTGTACCTGGAGGATACGCAGGTGACGGACGCGGCGGTGAAGGCGCTTGAACGGGCGCTGCCGAATTGCCAAATATCACATTAGCGGCTTGTAACGTTTGTCTTGGGCTAGGCACGGCCCATACCTCCTAATCTCGCGTCCCCGGCACGGGGGACAGATCATGATGCGCGCGAAACGGTTTGTCCAGGTCTCGTGATCCTTGCCTGTGGCCTCGCGATCACTGGTCAGGCGCCGGCCGAGGAGGCCATCGAAAAGATCCCCGGGACGTACGGGGCGATGGAACGGCAGGCGGCTACGGTGCCAGCATGGCCCGGCACCGGGTTCAACTCGAGGCGAAGAAGGCAACCGGCAAGGCGAAGGAGAATCTCCTGCAGTTTCTGAAGAAGTATTCGGAGTTGTTCCGCAAACCTCAGGGACAGAAGAACACCCGGATTGAAAGATAGCCGTGTCAGAGCCCTCCAGGAACGTGCAGATTCTCTGCCCCGAGTTGCCGACGAACTTGCTGCTTGTCAACAGGTGCAGCCCCGGCGACGTGCTGATGCTGACGGCAGCGGTTCGGGACCTGCACGCCGCATATCCACAGCGGTACGTGACGGCCGTCGAGACGCTGTGCTCCGACCTATGGTTACACAATCCGTACGTCACGCCGGCGCCTCCAGAGTCCCAGGGCGTTGTTCGCATTGACTGCCATCATCCGCCGCTGCTCAACCGCTGCAACGGACAACCCAGGCACTACATCGAGGCGGCGTGTGATCTTCTCTCCGAGAGGCTCGGGCGTGATATCCCGTTGCAGCGTTTTGCCCCGGATATTCACCTCGCTCCTTGGGAAAGGGAGGGGCCGCCTAAAGACGTGAAGGTGCCTTACTGGCTTGTCGTCGCGGGCGGCAAACACGACGTGACGATCAAGTGGTGGCCGCGCCGCTTCTTTCAGGAGGTGATCGACCACTTCGCCGGCCGCATTCGGTTCGTGCAGGCGGGCAATGCGGACGATCATCATCCGGTTTTGGAAGGCGCGATCAACCTGGTCGGACAGACGACGTTGCGGGAACTGGTCCAACTGGTCTACCACGCCGAGGGTGTCGTGTGCCCGGTCACCTGTACCATGCACATGGCCGCGGCTTTCGACAAGCCTTGCGTGGTGATTGCCGGGGGCCGTGAACCCCCGCACTGGGAGATGTATCCGGGACACCAGTTTCTGCACACGATCGGGCAGATTGACTGCTGCAGCCACCACGGTTGTTGGAAGGCCCGAATCCAGCCGATCGGAGACGGGGACGAGGAGCGGGACGGGAACCTGTGCCGCTACCCCACCTCGGTCGATGGCGAGCCGGTTGCCCGGTGCATGGCGATGATCGAGCCCATCGACGTGTGCCGCGCGATCGAACGGTATCAAATGGGGGCGGAGGCCTGGCAAGAGTCCTCCCGGCCGTGATGGCGGGAAGGTGCTTCTACCTGGAACGGGGAGCGCGCGGCGTTTGACAAGACCTGCGGCGGTGCTCGAGGGCGGCACCGGGCTTGAGGCCGACATAGCCTGTGTGAGGCTCAGTCCCGACTTCAGTCGGTCCTGTACGGGAAGGTCGCCTTACTGACTAACGGAAGGGAGGCTGGCAGGCCTTTGCCTGCCTTGCGTCGCTCCACACCGAGGCCGACAGGAGGCTCGATGACCGATACTCGCAGATGCCCCAACTCTGAGTTGACAACACACCTCCGACTGGCGGACGCCGCAGTCGCCGAAACATCGCCCTATCCCGAGGGGCGCTATTCAGGTCGCGGGATCGTGACATGCGCCGGCGGTGTCAAGTATTTCCCCTCCGCTTGGGTATTGATCAACATGCTGCGCTATCTTGGATGCACGCTGCCGGTGGAGTTGTGGCATCTGGGGCGGCACGAATTGACCGAGGACATGGCGGAACTCGTTAAGCCGCTGGGCGTCACCTGTGTGGATGCCCACGAGGTGCGAGAGAGATACCCCTCCAGGATACTCAAGGGCTGGGAGGCAAAACCTTACTCAATCATCCATTCAGGATTCGAAGAGGTCCTCTTTCTCGACGCAGACAACGTCCCGGTGGTCGATCCGGAGTTCCTGTTTGACACGTCTCAATACCGCGAGTTCGGAGCCGTCTTCTGGCCTGACTACTGGCGCTTGTCGCGGAATCGCGCCATTTGGAAAGCATGCGGGGTTTCGTATCGAGACGAGCCTGAGTTCGAATCTGGACAAATCCTATTGCACAAACGGCGTTGCTGGCAGGCGCTCCAGCTTACAATGTGCTACAACGAGTACTCAGATTATTATTACCAGTATATGTACGGAGACAAGGAAACGTACCATATGGCCTGGCGAAGGTTGGATCAGGAATACGCTATGCCACGGGAGGGGGTCTGTAGTCTCGGTGGTTGCGTCATGCTTCAGCGTGATTTTGAGGGCCATCTTCTCTTCCAGCATCGCAACCGAGCGAAATGGCATCTCGATCCAGCCCAGAATCCGAGAATTGACGGGTTCCTCTACGAGGACACGTGCATTGAGTTTCTCCATGAACTGGCCGACAAGTGGAGCGTGCCGTCGGGGTTCGGCGCGCGGCGTGAGAGGGAGACCTTTCAGGCAATCATCAGCACAGAACGCTTCTTGTATCATCGAATTGGCCACGACAGCCGGATCATGCAATTCCTTCCTGATCAAACAATTGGTGAGGGTGCCGCGGCCCTGGAGAGAACGTGGCGCCTGGATGAGAAGGCGGACGGGAACCTCACCCTGAGTTTGTGCGGGGACGCCGGCTTGATTTGCGAACTGGAAAGCGGCGCCGATGGCGCGTGGAGGGGCCGCTGGACCCAGTTCGAGACAATGCCCATCGAGCTCGTGCCGGTGCAGGACGTAACTCTCAAGGAGGCCGTAGCCCATCCCTGTAACGCACAGCTGCAGCCACTGCGCACGGTTCTGGTCTTCGTTTGGTTCGGACCGTACCCTCCCATATACCACCTAACCGTTAGGTCAGCCTGCCAGTCCGGCGTGAGCCAGATTCTCCTGTACGGAGACGAGCCTCCCTGTTTGTATCCCAATCTCCGCTGGGTTCCGCAGACGATGGAGGACGTCACACGCAGGGTCAGGCGTGTTCTGCCCGAGGCGCCAGAGTATAACGACCCCTACAAGCTGTGCGACCTCAAGCCGCTATACTATTGCATGTTTGAGGAGGACATTGCGGACTTCGATTACTGGATGTGGCAGGACCTGGACGCCATGTGCGGTTCCTTCAACATGCTTTGCCCCTTCCTCGACGGGTCTGTTCACGCGCTGTCACATCACCCTCGCGATCTCGGAGGACATTGGCAGTTGTTCTCCAGCGATGTATTCAGGGGGAGATCTGGCTTCTGGAAGAGCCGGTACGCGCGTGCCCAAGATCGGTTCCATGACGCTAACGCGATTCACAGGATGGACGAGGCCTGGCTTCACGAGGTGCTACACCAGGAAGACGTTGAGCATCTACACATACCGTCGCTGGAGAGGATGGGGGCCGTGTACTATGTCGACGGCCATCTCATCAAGCCTGGCGAAGGCGAGTTCTGGACGTACCATTTCCTGAGCAGGTACAAGCGACCTTCGTACCTGTCGGTGTCGACGGAGATGTTCGAGAGCAACCACTTGGCCATATGCGATGAGGACTCTGCCCCATTTCGATTAATGGCCGAGGATGAAGCGAGAACCTGCCTCTCTCATGGCTGACGGTCATGTGCTCCAAGAAAGCCGTCGGGCAATGCGGCTATGGTGCTTCGAGAGCCGATGCCTTCTTTCTGGCTTCGGAAAGGAGGCCCACGCGAAGCACGTTAGTGTTACTTGCCACCCGCAACGGCCTCTCTCAGAGCGGTCAGGCAAGACGCATCAACCCTGAATTAACGCGGAGCACACAAGCCTTATAGCCCCCACCGAATTCACCTCACTTGCCCTGAAGATCTTCCTTTCGGATATGCTCCGGCCAAGGGGGAAGGGGAGGCGTGGGCTTGACCTCCTCCGGGTATTTCCACGCGTCGGGAGGCTCAGGCGCCATCAGATCGAGGGCCGCTTTCACGTTCCGGATCCTAGCCTCCAATTTCGCCGTGTCTCCTGTAAGGGCCCCCCGCTGCGCAGGACTTTCAGCAAGGGCTTTATCGCCCTCTTCGATGACCATCTGGAGGCGGGCCCGGGCCAACCTCCGGCCGAGGATCTCATCCAGCACCAGCACGCCCAGGCGGCGGGCCACACAATCCTCCGAAAGACCGGCCAGTTTTTCGACCAGGGGCTCCACGGCCGGCATACCGATCTTGACGAGCGCTTCGGTCGCCGGGTGCATGGCGGAACCCCTCACCGCCGCGAACCGGCCGGATGTATAGCCCGTGAATCGTGGCACCCTGTATTCCAGGTTCCCGAGGAGGATCGGGACGGCTTCTGCCGCACGAAGGTCCCCCAACAGGATCGTCGCCAAGTGCTTGGCGTCATGCCACGGATAGTGTACCGGCGCGTAGCCACGCTCCTCCACCATGACGCCCTGAACACCTTGGGTCTCCTTGGCGGCCAACGCGATCAGTTTCTGCACACGCTCCTCCCGCTCCTTGAGGAGCCGCTTGAACGTTTCCTCGCGCACCTCCCTCTCCTCAGCCTCCAGCCTTTGCAGCCCCTCGGCCCGAACCTCCGCGCCGAAGAAGGCCGCCAGCCCGAGAACGCAGGCCATCCCGAGCACGTGAAAAGTGCGACACATGATAGGTTCTCCTTTGCTTCTGAGCGATTCGCTACGGCCCTGTGCGATATCCTGCCTCAAGTCTTCACCACTCCCAGCATAGGCGAGACTGGTCAGAAACATACACCCCGCCAGTGCAAATGCCGCGCCAATCAGATAACGTTTATGCTTCATTGCCCACTCTCCTTTCTCAGGCCTGGAGTCTTTGGCTTCGCCCTGCTTGGAGCGCGTCTTCTGTTGTCTACAGGTCCGGGGGCGTAGGCAGGCCCTCCCACCCCCCGTCCAGCTTCTGAAGCCACAGCCAGTCCTCGTCCGGCCCCGTTGGTGTGGCGCCCCAACGAACGAGGCGTTTGTTATTATAAGGATCTGGCTTCAGCGTCACCAGAGAATGCCATTGGAGGTAATCAGAGCATTGGTACCACGTGTCATATAAGTTCACTTTAACGTATTCTTTAAAGTTGGCGAACTGCATCCAGTGCGAATAATCAGTGATCGCCCAAGCGTGTGGCCAGCCCGGTCCATCAATCTGATATATATGGGCCTGACCAGAAATCGAGAGATCCTCGTCCAGTGGGTTCGGGTCATCGTCGTTCCAAGCATTCCAAAGACCGGGTTCTGTAATAACCTCCCAGTGGCCTTCGCCGGGTTCGACGCC
Organism: uncultured Anaerolineales bacterium; assembly: GCA_964577175.1. GTDB lineage: Bacteria > Planctomycetota > Phycisphaerae > FEN-1346 > FEN-1346 > BS750m-G62. Next base: position 3,655 of record CAZNYC010000122.1, on the reverse strand, counting down.
CCATTCCTTCACGCGGACGTCGCGCTTGATATCATAAAAGGCATCTGCTACCGTTATTTCCGGCTTGACCTCGCCCTGGACCTCTATGCAGTGATGGAAATAATCACAATCTACGTCAATATCGCCGGTCCATCCGTCGCCGTTGGCGTCGTTGACGCTGATCGTGCCATTACGGTCGTTGCTGGCGGAGGGAGTGGCATCGCTGAATTTGCGTTGGTTATCTTCTTGTTGGTCACCGGAGAAGATAGGTGTCAGAGTGACCTCGAAGACCGTGATGTTAACGAAATCGTCTGCGACGTTTGGGGTGTCGCCTTCATAATGCCCTCGGAGTTGACAGTCTGTGCGAAAATGCTTTGTCCCTTCCCTGCCTTCCAGGTAGAGTTTTATCGGCGTTCCTTCGAACTTTACCGTGTCTCCGCTGTAGAAACGAGTAGCCTTGGTGCGTTCCCAGTAGACGTGCACCTTATTCTCCTGGAAGGTGAGGGAAATGTCACCGTGGACGGATTCCGGCTCGATCTCGACGGTGAACTCCCAGAGGTCATCGTCGCCGCCTGGAATCAGGTCTTTATCCTTGTCCGGTGTGTATTCGGCACCTGGGGAATGGTCGTCCGGGGACCAACCATTGTGATCGGGGTCCCAATCAGCATCCCAGTTGACGTTGACGAACCAGCCGGGGTTTTCCTCTTCTTCGCAGCCCAGGAAACCAACCGGGTTAGTCGACGGATAGTAGGCTTTGATATTGACCTTGGCCGGCGACGGCGAGGGGCTCGGGGAGGGCGATGGTGACGGACTCGGGGACGGCGAAGGGCTTGGCGATGGTGACGGGCTCGGTGACGGCGAAGGGCTCGGCGATGGCGACGGGCTGGGGGACGGCGAAGGGCTGGGATCTGGCATGGCTGGCTCCCTGTTCCAGAGTTGCTTGGCTTAATCCCCTGAGGGACGAGAGAACGCGAGGATTCCTACCTTGGTCAACACGGGGGTCTGCTCAGCCGGCCGGTAGCCGTCCGCTCCTCAAAACAGACGGAGCAACTTCTTCAACAGGTCCTTTCGCCTAATGACCCGTTCGGTCTCCAGGGCCCGTTGCACGTAGGCCCGTGCCATGTCCCGTCCCAACACGCGCACGAAGATGAAGTGTTCGGTGTTCCCTTGATTCAAATACTCTTCCAGCACCGGGCCAAGGGAAGGCACACCGATCTCGGCAAGCGATTCAGCCGCCACATAGTTCTCGAGCCCCGGAGCACTACCGGCCACCGGCATGTCCGGCCAGTAACCCATATGGCGAATGAGCAGCGGCACGGACCGGACGGAGCGGAGTTTTCCCAGCAGGCGCATCGCCACCTTGGCCGCCAAGTACTTTGCGGGTATCCTCGGTTTCCCCTGCCACCTGGACTCCTCTATCGCGTGTTTAGCCTCTTTGCCGTAGTCCTTCAGGCTCTCCTCGATCAAGGTCTCCAGAGCCGCGATGGTCTGCTCCCGGCTCTTTAGAATCGCTCGATGCGCCTCTTGGCGGGTCTCGGCATCCTCCGAACGCAGGCCCTCGACCAGGCTGGGCCCGGGGGGTTCCTGCATCATTGAGGCTGCGAGACGGATGGGGGACATGACCGCTTCGTGGTGATCCTTGGTTTGCTGCAGCCCCTTGTCCGTTCGCACGTCCCACCGACGGGCCCCCTTCCAAGCGTACAAGGCACATGGAACGGTTGGAAGTCGCTGCTCATCCCAACTGAACGTGGGGTTGAACGCCTTGGGGAGCGCCCAGACGGGGTGAGGCTCGTGGCTGTCCCCTGTCGCGGGGCCAGCCACACTCAAGAGATGCAGGAGCCCCCACAACGACTCCTTCGTGGCGGGGGACGATCTGGCCGCGAGCGCACGTCGCACGTAGACCCGTGCCATCTCCCGTCCCAACACGTGCTCAAGGATCCACGAGGTGATGAGTCCATTGGAACCGTGACCCGTGTAATGCTGCATCACGGGTTCGAGCGAAGGCACACCGATTGCAGCCAGGGCTTCGGCAGCCACATAGTCCGAAAGGTGAGGCACGCCTCCTGACTCGGGCATGTCCGGCCAGTAGTTCATGTGTCGGACCAGCAGAGGCACGGACCGGACTGAGCGGAGGTCGCCCAGCAGGCGCATCGCCGCCTTGGCTGTGAGATACTTCGAATCTACAGGCTCTCCCTGCTCGCGTCTCTGGAACACCTTTTCCCCGTGGTAATCGCGCAGGTTCTCCTCGATGAGGACCTCAAGAGCCACGATGGTCTGCTCCCGGCTCTCCAAGATCGCCCGCTCCGCCCGTTGGCGAGCCTGGGCGTCCTGTGACAGCAGGCCCTCAGCCAGACTCGGCATGTGGCTCGCCTGTGTGGACGAGACTGCGAGGAGCCCCATGAAGCAAAACACAATTGTGGCCTTCTGTGGCATCGTCTGGTCCTCTAGACTCGGTAGCGCAGGTCTACGGCTCAGTAATCGTAAAGAGACTCTCCTCCGATACGACTTCGGTATCGGCCGGATTCTCGATGACTACCTTCCATTGACCCGCTGGCTTGCCTGTCAAATCAAATGTACATTCAATTTTTCGCATCGCATCATCATTGTTGGTTACGCTAACACCCGTAGCCTCTATGTCGGCCTGGCCGGCCTTGCGCAGTTTTGCTTTCGCGCCCGGGACAAAACTGGTTCCAGAAAGATCCGTTATGGCAATTGGGCCGGTATTGACGCCGCTATTTGGCGTGATGCTCTGAATCGTGGGCGACTCAAGATCCCAGGACAGTTTTGTGCGCTCCCCTTCCTTGGCCTTGTTGTCTTCCTCCGACAGGTTATCGAACTCAATCCAGTCATCGCCTCTGGGCGATTTGCGCTGAATAAGTGAATACCGGACGTAACATTTCCATTCCTTGGAACACCTTTGGTTCACTAGGCCATCGCCTGTGTAAACCGTCACCACATTAAAGTTAACACGACGGCGCGCTAACCAACTAGCTGGCTTCGCACTCCTGATCATCCAGGGCCAATCGACCGTGAAGATCCTCCCCTCATTATCCACCTGTTTGTCCTGCCACTGATCCCTCGGCCCGTCGTTGCTGTCATCACACTCGTCTGGCCATCCCGCTGTCCAGTCCTCTTGGCCAACGAGAATGCGGCCGTTGTGGGCGGTGCCGCTACTATATGATCTTACCTGGGTGTCTCGCCACCACCCAACCGGTTTGTCAAAGTCTGGGGGGTGCACCTTCGCTCTGATCTCATATCCCCAGCCGCGGTAATGCACACCACCCGGGTCCGTATAATTATGCGGCCCTAACTTTGTGTTTCCGTCGTCATTTGCGTGCGTGTAGAGATCCTCGATACTATCAGTAGGCGAAACGTCTTCGCTAGCCTTAGACTTCCAGCCTTCTATCTCCACCCATAGCACGGTGAACGTGACATGATCCGGCAGGACAGAAGGGCCGCCGTCCGGCTTCTTGGACAGGGTCAGAGTCACATCGCGCATGCTAGTGCAACGCCTCATAAATTCCGGTACAGGCTCAGTCGGACGCAACGAGATGCTGCATGCAGCCGAGGATGGTCTCAACCATCTCCGCCATCGGGCCGCTGAAGGGTGTGCGTTCCCAGCGGCCGGTGTGCCGTCGGACGCTCAGGCCCCACGCCCCGCCGCCCAGACGCGTCA
>CAZNYC010000121.1:11187-12643 GCA_964577175.1 uncultured Anaerolineales bacterium | reverse complement strand
GCGGCCGGCTCGAACGGCGGCCGGCTCGAACGGGCGGTCATCCCTTCGCCGCGGTCTCGAGCGCGTCGACGAACGGGTCGACGCCGGGCGGGTCGCGCCAGGCCTTGACCACGTCACCTCCGGTGTCGAAGACGATCACCGCGGGCGGGTTCCGGCCGCGGTACCGTTCGGCGAAGGCGGCCTTCTCGCCCGTCGGGTTCTCCGTCACGTCCACGTAGATGCGGTCCAGGTTGTCGGCGGCCTCGACGACCTCCGGCCGGGTGAAGAGGTTCGCCTTCCACACGCGGCACTCGGCGCACCAGTCGGCGCCGAAGTAGAGGAGGACGCCGCGGCCGGCCTCGCGGGCGTCGGCCAGTGCGCCGGGCTGCCAGTCGGTCCACGCGACGTGTCGGCCGTCATCGGCGCGGCTGGCGGCGGTGGGCGGCGCGGCGGCGGGCGCCTCGGGCGCCCGCGTCGCGTAGAACACCATGCCGCCGGCGAGCAGGGCGACGGCTGCGACGATCCGCACCGTCCAGAAGGTCTTCGAGAACGGACGGCGCGACACGCCTTCGATGAATCCCATGTAGATGCCCGCGAAAACGAACAGGGCGAGGACCATCGGCCAGAACATGGCCGGGGCCACGTACGGCCGGAGGAAGTACAGGATCAGCCCGCCCAGGGCCAGCGCCAGCAGCCGTTTCGTCCACACCAGCCACGGTCCGCCGCGCGGGAACCGGTTGATCAACCCCGTGAACGTGCCGAGGAAGATGTACGGCACTCCCAGGCCGATGCCGACCACGAAGAACGCCCCGGCGCCCAGGGGAATCGCCTCGGCCGTCGAGTGTTCCGTGGCGAACGTCGCCACCGCCGTGATGAGGCCGATGAGAAACGGGCCCACGCACGGGGCCGCGATCGCCCCCATGACCATCCCCATGAACCCGGCGCCAAGCGCGCCCTGGCGCCCGCCGAGTTTGCCCATGACGCCGGACGGCAACTGGATGTCGAACGCCCCGAAGGCGCTCGCCATCATGATGGCCAAAACGACGGCCACGCCGAGCACGCCCCACGGCGTCTGGAGCACCAGGCCCAGGCTCTGCCCCGCCAGCGCCGCCAGCACGCCCACCACCGTGAACGTTAGCGCCAGCCCCAGCACGTAGACGAGGGCGAGGGGCAGGACCTTGAGCGGCCGGCTTTCGCCCTGCTGGGCGAAGACGTTCATCGTGATCGGAATGAGCGGAAAGACGCACGGCGTCAGGTTCAGCCCCAGCCCGCCGAGGAACAGCAGCGGCAGGGCCACCAGGAACCCTTCGCGGAACCAGGCGCCGACGTCCTGCTCGTCCTCGAAACGGACGGCGGGTTGTTCGGTGCCGGCACCGTCGGCGCGCGGAGACGCCGTGTCGGATGAGGATGACCGGCCGCTTCCGCGGCCGGCTCGAACGTCACCGCGGCCGGCTCGAACGTCACCGCGGCCGGCTCG
>CAZNYC010000121.1:0-11087 GCA_964577175.1 uncultured Anaerolineales bacterium | reverse complement strand
CGCGGCCGGCTCGAACGTCACCGCGGCCGGCTCGAACGTCACCGCGGCCGGCTCGAACGTCACCGCGGCCGGCTCGGGCTTCGGTGAAGATCTCGACGTTGGCCGGGGCGGGGTCGGCACCGGCCGCGACGATTTCCGTGGCGACCTCCACCGCCCGCTCGCCCGGCTGGTAACACGTCGTGTCGTCGCAGCCCTGGTAGGCCAGCGTGAAGCGCAGCGTGACGGCGCCGAGCGGGGCGTCGCCGGCCACGGTGCCGGGCACGAGGAGGATCGTCCGGCCGGAGTAGACGCGGACCGTGTCGTCGCCGGCCCAGTCGGCCTCGAACGGCTCGCCCTTGGGATAGCGGACCTCGCCCCACGTGATGCCTTCCTGGGCGGCAGGCTGAACCTTCGTCGGAATCTGGAAGTCGAGCGACGGCGGGGTCGCGTTGACGTGGTAGTCGGCCGCCAGGTCGAGGACGACCGCGGCGCGGAACGTCTGGCCGCGCGCCAGGGCCGCATGGTCGAGGTGGGCGGTCGCCTCGAGCCAGGGCTCCGGTTCGGCCTCGGCGGCGAGGCGTTCGCCCGCGGCCGCCAGTGCCAGCACCGTTGCAGCAAACAGGACGGTGCGTCGCATGGTATGTCTCCTCTGTGGCTCGGGCGTCCGGGTTGCATTCATCCATTATTAGCGGGGAGGCGAGGGACGGGCAAGTGCGGGGCGGGATGGACTGGCGCGCCTCACCGAGCCGGCTGCAGGAGCGGCCGGTCATCTTCCTCTGCCGTGGTCGCATCGCGCCGCCATTCGGACGTGACCCGCCGCTTCCGCGGTGGGCTCGAACGTCAGCACGGTCGGCATCAGAATCGCGGCGGCCCGGGAGGGGCGCCGCCCGGGAGTTCGCTATGCGGGCGTCCCGGCCGCGGGGAGGGTGACGACGGCCGTCGTGCCGCCCCCGCACCGGCCGTGCAGGCGCAGCGTGCCGCCGAAGTGGGCGAGGAGTTGGCGGCACGAGGCCAGGCCCATCCCCGCGCCACCGCGGGCGCAGGGCCCGGCGGCGCACGGCGCGAAGGCGCGGTCGCGCTCCTCCGGCCGGATGCCCGGCCCGTTGTCCTGGAACTCCAGGATGACCCGGCCGTCGTCGGTCGCTACGGTAATGTGGAGATTCGGGGATTCGGCGTCGGCGGTGGCGTCGCGGGCGTTGGCCGCCAGATGCAGCGTCACGTAGGCAAGGGCGGCCGGATGGACCGCGGTCCAGGCGGCGGGTACCTCCGGCCGCAGATCCGTCCGCAGACGCGCGAACCCGTCGTCGCCGTCCAGGGTGTCCAGGACCGCTTCGACGACGGCGACGGCGTCGACGGGCCGGCCATCGGACTTCGGCCAGGCCGAGGCCTCGCTCAGGGCGTCGAGCAGGTGCTCGAGATCGTCGCGGCAGCGGTGGACGGCCTGGGACGCGGGGCACTCCGCCAGGACGGCCTCCAGGGCCTGCATCAAGCGATGGGCGGGGCTGTGGCAGGCGAAGGCGACGCGGCCGAGGGCGGCCGCCGCCTCCGACTGCAGCCGGCGGCCGAGCGACTCCAGCGCGAGGCCCGCCACCAGGATGGTGCCGGCCGGGGTGTCGCCGTCGCGGATGCGTTGGAAACAGCAGAGCAGCGGTTCGGTCCGGCCGTCGGACCGCGCGAAGGTGACGCGTTCCCACACGGCCGGGGCGTGCTGCGTCTGGTCCAGGAGGCGGGAAAGATGGGGACGTTCGTCGTCCACGACGAGGTCCGAGAGGGGCCGGCCGGCAAGGGCAGAGAGTTCGTGCCCGAGGACCTGGGCGCGGCGCGGGTCGGTCGAACGGATCGCGCCCGCCTCATCGACGGTGACCAGCAATTGAGTGGCCTGGGAAAGGTATCGGCACTCGGTCGGATGGCACATGCTTCAGGCGGCCCCGGACTGCGCGGCAAGAATCTCGGCACGAACGATTGTAGGCGCGGCGGCGCGCGGGGGTCAAGCGGGGGGCGCGGGCGTTCGAGCCGGCGGCGGGAGCAGCCGGTCATCTTCGTCTGCCATGTGACGTGCCACGGCGGATGGGAATGCCCTGCCGCTTCTGCGGCGGGCTCGGACGGTGGCCCATTCTCGCAAAGCAAAGCGCGGCGGCCCGGGTGGGTCGCCGCGCGGGATGCGATACCGAAGCCCGGCGGGTCGGCCCACCCGCCGGGCAACTCCAAGAAGGACGTTTCGAGCGCGGTGGGTACGGAGACCCACCGCGCAAATCGCCGACCCAGCGTTGTCGTGCTAAGGCTTCCGCCTTTGCGCCGTGCCGTACTGCGCCCTCTCGCCCAGGGTCTCCTGGATGCGCAGGAGCTGGTTGTACTTGGCCACGCGGTCGGTTCGGCTGGCCGAGCCGGCCTTGATCTGCCCGGTGTTCTTGGCGACCACGAGGTCGGCGATTGTGGTGTCTTCCGTCTCGCCGCTGCGATGGGAGACGACGGCCGTCCACCCCTGGCCCATCGCCAAGTCGATCGCTTCCATCGTCTCGGTCAGCGTCCCTACCTGGTTGAGCTTGATCAGCACGCTGTTGGCGGACCCCTCGTCCAGGCCGCGGCGGATGTACTGCACGTTCGTGACGAACAGGTCGTCGCCGACGATCTGGACCTTCTCGCCCAGTCGCTGGGTCAAGCGCTGCCAGCCTGCCCAGTCGTCCTCGCCGAGTCCGTCCTCGATGCTGCAAACGGGGTAGCGGTCGCACCACGTGGACCAGAGGTCGATCATCTCCTCGCTCGTCGCGATTCGCCCCGGGTCGGACCGGAAGAAGCAATAGCCCTCCCTGCCGGCTTCCCTGGCGGCCTTGGTCATCTCGCTGGCGGCCGGGTCCAGCGCCAGCGAGACATCCTCGCCGGGCCGGTAGCCGGCGGCCTCGACGGCCTGGAGGATCAGTTCAACGGCCTCCTCGTTGCTTGCCAGGGCGGGCGCGTAGCCGCCCTCATCGCCAACGGCGGTGCTGTAGCCCTTCGTCTTGAGCAGGTCGCCCAGCGCGTGGAAGATGCCGGTGCCCATCTCGAGGCCCTCGGAGAAGTTCCGCGCGCCCCACGGCTGGACCATGAACTCCTGGAAGTCGACGGTCCCCTCGGCGTGTCTCCCGCCGTTGAGGATGTTCATCATGGGCACGGGCAGCGCGACGGCCGCGTCGCCGCCGAGGTACTGGAACAGGGGCTTGCCGGCGGACTCCGCGGCGGCCTTGGCAACGGCCAGCGAGACGCCCAGGATGGCGTTGGCGCCGAGGCGGGCCTTGTTCGGCGTCCCGTCCGCTTCGGTCATGGCCCGGTCGATGGCCGCCTGATCCCCCGCGTCCATGCCCGCCAGCATGTCGGCGAGTTGTGTGTTGACGTGTTCGACCGCGCGGTCGACGCCCCCGTCGGCATCGCGCAACTCGACGGCCTCGCGTTCGCCCGTGCTGGCGCCGGAGGGGACGGCCGCCCGGCCCGTCGAGCCGTCGGCCAGCACCACGTCCACCTCCACCGTCGGATTCCCGCGGGAGTCCAAAATGTCTCGCCCCGTAATGGACCTGATCTTTGTCGACACGTTGGTTAAACCTCCTCTGGTTGCGGCCGGTTCGCGGCCGCCGGCCGGCCCGGCTTCGTCCGGCGTGTTGCCCAAGATTTCCCGGCTGAATTGTCGCCGACGACCGCCGTCGGTCTTCCTGATGATTCTATCGCTAATCCCGGCATCCGCAACCGCCTATTCTGACGGATGACGGGGGTGTCCGGCCGATGCGGGGCCACCAGGCCCCGGCCTCGAGCCTCCCCGGCCGTTCTGCCGGTAGGCCCACGGGGGCTGTCCCCCTTGTGAATCGCCTGCGTGTTGTCATGCTGAGCGGAGCGAAGCATCTCGCCGTGCGAAGGGCGCCACGGCCACAGCCACGGCGAGATGCTTCGGGCCGCAGGCGGCCCTCGGAATGACAACGTGAAACGCCCATCGCGCGCAAACCGCCCCTCGCGAGAACGGGATGTGTACCAGAATCGGCGGGGGGATGCAAGCGTGGAGTCGGGTCAGCGCGCTCGGGCGCTACTCGGCCGCCTGCGGCGCGGGGGTTATCGGTGGCGCTGCAGATCGGGGATGACGCGCCGCTCCCGCGGCGGGCTCGAAAAGCAGGCGCGCGTTACGTCGCCCCGAGCACGGCCGTGCCGACGTACGTCTCCAGCGCCGCCGGCAGACGGACCGAGCCGTCCGCCTGCTGGCCCGTTTCGAGGAGGGCGGCGACGAGGCGCGGGACGGCGACCGCCGCCCCGCCCACCGTGTGGACGAGGCGGGTCCGCCGGTCTTCGCCCTGGTACTCGATCCCACCCCGCCGGGCCTGGTAATCCGTGAACGAGGAGAGGGCGGCGACCTCGACCCATCGGCCGCGCTCATCCTTCTCTTCTTCGGCCGGCAGGCCGGGGCACCAGGCGTCCAGGCTGACGGTTCGGGCGGCGGCGTGGCTGAGTTCGGTGGCGGCCCGGACCCGCCGGCGATGGGTTACGCCGAGCCGCTCCAGGATCGTCTCGGCCCCGGCAAGGGCCCGCTCGAGTTCGTCGTCGCTCGCCTCGGGCGGGCAGAGCGTGTAGACCTCGACCGTCGGGAAGGCAGCGAGGCGCAGCAGCCCCCGCCCTTCGGCCCCGCCGCCGTGGGGCGTCCGGCGAAGGGCCGTCGCCGCCGCCACCAGGCGGACCGGCAGGCGGCCGGCCTCCGGCACCTCGCCGGCGTACAAGGTGGCCAGATGCGGCTCGGCCCGCGGGGCAAGGAACAGGTCGTTCTCACCGCCCGTTGCGTCAATTTCGTACAGCATGGCCCCCAGCGTCGGCAGGTGGGCCGAGGCCGTCAGGGCCTCGCGCGTCGCGACGGGTGGTGCGAGGACCTCCTCCCGTTTGCCCTCGCCGGCGTGGACGTCGAGCATGAAGCGCACGAGGCCGCGCACGAGGCTCGCCCCCGCGCCCCGCCACAGGAGAAAGCCGCTGCCCGCCCCCGCCGCGGGCTCCGTCAGGCGCAGCATCTCCGCGAGATCCCAGTGGGGAAGCGGGGGGAACCCGTGCGGCCAGACGGGACCGGACGGGGCCAGGTCCGGCGGGGCGTCCGGCACGTCGGTGCCGGGCAGGTTCGGCAGGGCCAGCAGCGCGGCCTCGCGCCGGGCCGCCAGGTCGCGCATGGCGCGGTCGACGGCTTTCAGGTCGCGGGCGACCTCGCGGCCGGCGCGGACCAGGTCCGGCGCCTCGGCCCCGGCGTCGCCCTCGGGGGTGCCTTCGGTCTTGCGGCGGGCGACCTCGTCGCTGATCCGCCGCCGGCGGGTCCGCAGCGCCTCGCGGACGTCCTGCCGGGCGCACCAGCGGCGGTCGAGGTCGACGGCGGCGTCGACGGCCTCGGCCCACGCGCCGCGGCGCGCCAGGGCGGCCTTGACCCGCGCCGGTTCGGCCCGAAGGACGGCCAGGTCGAGCATGGCACGTTGCCTTAGCACGACAACGCCAAGTCGGGCATTTGCGCGGTGGGTCTGGAGCACTCACCGCGATTGAAACGCCCTTTCCGGGGCTGCGCGGCGGGTGCGGAGACCCGCCGCGCACGAGTTAGCGTTGTAGGGTTAGGCGCCCTGCTGGCTGATGTCTTTCTCGAGGCGGGCGGTCGCCTGCTCGAGCAACCTGGCCGAGTCCACCTGGTTCTTCGCGATCTTCCGCAGGCTCCACGCCAGGTACAGTCCGACCACCCCCACGAGGGCGTACAGCCCGGTGACCATCTTGCCCAGGGTATCGATGTCGGCCAGCAGTTCGGTGATCTGCTCCTCGGTCATGATTCCTCCTGCGGTCTTCGGACGTTCGATGGACGACCGGCGTCAGTCGATGCCGGCCGCGCGTTTGAGTTCCTCGGCGTAGGCCGTCAGTGTATCCTCAAACGGGGCGGGTTGCCTATCGAAATCGCGCGCGACGGGTTCGGTGTCGCACGGACGAGCGGCCTCCAGCATCCGCACCTCCTCCGGCGTCACGGGTGGATTCGAGAGGACGCGCGACGCCACCCACGCCCCCGCCCGGACGGCGACGCGCGGCACGGGCAGGAGCATCTTCTCCCGCCCCAGCAGCACGCGCGCGAGCGTCCGGTAGAACGCCCGGAGGGTCATCACGTCCGGCCCGCCGACCGGATACGCGCGGCCGACGGTCACGTCGCGCCCGAGCGCCCCTGCAAAGATGGCGGCCACGTCCTCCACCCACACCGGCTGGATGACCTGGAGGCCGTGGCCGACGAGCGGCACGGGCCCCGGCCGGGCCACCATGTGGGCCATCTGGATCATGAAGTCGCCGCGCGGCCCGTGGATGACGCTGGGCCGCAGGATCGTCCAGTCGAGGCCGGAGTCGCGGACCACGGCCTCGGCCGCCGCCTTCGTCCGGAAGTACGGCGTGTCGAGGCCGCGCTCGGCGCCCAGGGCGCTCATGTGGACGAGCCGGCGGACGCCCGTCTCCAGGCAGGCCTCCACGACGTGTTCCGTGCCGCCGGTGTGGATGGCCTCGAACGTCGCCCCGCCGCGCTGGCGCAGGATACCGACGAGATGGATGCAGCCCGCGCAGCCGCGGGCCGCCTTGGTGACGGCTTCGGCGCTTCGGATGTCGCCGTCGGCGATGTCGAGGTCCTCGGTGTCCTCCATCCGGCGGGAGGAGGTCGGGCGGACCAGGGCGCGGACCCGTCGGCCCGCCTCCCGCAGGTGCGCCACCACGCGGCGCCCGACGAACCCCGAGGCGCCGGTCACGAGGATGGGACGGTCGGTCTCGGCCATGGAGGTGCTCCCTTAGAATCAGTCTCGCGCGCCGCCGGGCGCCGCGTCAACCGAAACCTGCACAGGTGCTTGAAGGCGGCCCGGCCGCAGTCTATCCTGGCGCGGTTATGGGGAACGTGCTTCGCATCGGGACGCGCGGTAGCCGCCTGGCCCGCCGGCAGACGGACCAGGTGGCCGAGGCGCTCCGCGCCGCTCATCCGGACCTCGAGGTCCGCATCGAGACGTACCGCACGGTGGGCGACCGCGACCGCGCCACGCCGCTGGCGCGCCTGCCGGGCGTCGGGTTCTTCGTCAAGGAACTCGAGCAGGCCCTGCTCGACCGCCGCATCGACCTGGCGGTCCATTCCCTGAAGGACGTGCCGACCCGCGCACCGGACGGGCTGACGGTGGCATCGGCCGTCCCGCCGCGCAAGGACCCGCGCGACGCGCTCCTGACGGCGGACGGCGCGGCCCTGGCGGACCTGCCTCGCGGGGCGACGGTCGGCACGAGCAGCCCGCGCCGGCGGGCGATGCTCCTGGCCGCCCGGCCGGATCTGGCGATGGCGGACCTGCGAGGCAACGTCGACACGCGCCTGCGGAAACTCGCTGACGGCGTCTGCGACGCCACGGTCCTGGCGATGGCGGGGCTGGCGCGGCTGGCGGTGGAAGAGGCCCGGCCCGTCGCGCTCTCGCCGGAGACGGTCGTGCCGGCGGCCGGGCAGGGGGCCCTGGGGCTCGAGCATCGCACCGGCGACGACGCCGTCCGGCGGTGGATCGCGGCCATCGACCACGCGGCGACGCGGCGGGCGGTGACGGCCGAACGGGCGGTGCTCCTCCGCCTCGGCGCCGGGTGCCGGACGCCCATCGGCGTGCTCGGCCGCGCCGGCGAGGACGGCCGGCTGCACCTGGAGGCGTATCTCCTTTCGCCGGACGGGACACAGCCGTTGCGCCGGGCCATCGACGGCGCCGCCACCGACGCCGCCACCCTCGGCCGGGACCTCGCCAAACGGATGCTCGGCGAGGGGGCGGGGGACCTCCTGGCGCACGAGGGGTAGCGCAGGCACGGCGCGTGCCACTGGCGGCTTGCCGGCCAGTGCGCCCCGTGCTCCGAGAACAAGGGCTGACAAGCAGCCAGTGGCACCCGGCGTTTGAAAACGGCCGGAATCGAGCAAGTCTCCCCCGCGCCTTGTCGATAGAGTAGGCGCACGAGGCGAACGCGCCGCGACGCTCCAGCGGGGGCAACGCCGCAGCGAACGCAGAAAAGGGAACACCATGACCACGCTGATCCACGTCACCCACGAGGCCGTCCAGAAGGTGGGCGGCATCGGGGCCGTCCTCCAGGGCTTCTTCACCGCCGAGGCCTACAACGCCGGCATCGACCGGTCCATCCTGGTCGCGACGGGCGACGGGCACACGGCCGCCATGCTCGCCGACCGCGGCGAGGTGTACTACTCCAGTTTCGACGGCATCGACACGGAGAACTACACGGAGCGGTTCCGGCCGATCCAGGAGCAGTGGGGCGTGGGCCTGGCCTACGGCCGGCGGCTGTTCCGCGACAAGACGACCGGCGTCGAGAGCCGGCCGGAGGTCCTCATCATCGACGTCGGCCGGGCCAACCTGGATCGGCTCGGCGAGGTCAAGTCCCTCCTGTACGAGCGGTTCGGCATCCGCAGCGACCTGTACCGCACGTGGGAATACGAGCAGTACGTGCGGCTGGCGGGCCCCGGGCTGGCGGCCATGGAGGCCGTCGGCGCCGACGAGGGCGACCCGGCGGTCATCCTCGCCCACGAGTTCATGGGCATGCCGCTGGCCCTGACGGCCATCGCCTCGGAGGAGGACCGGTACCGCACCGCCTTCTACGCCCACGAGGTGGCGACGATGCGGCGGATCGTCGAGGGCCATCCCGGCCACGACACGATGTTCTACAACGTCCTGGACCGGGCCATGGACAAAGGCAAGTTCGTGGAGGACGTGTTCGGTCTGCAGGCGCCGTTCTTCAAGCACGCGCTGGTTTCCGCGTCGCGCTTCTGCGACGCCGTCCTGTGCGTGGGCGACCACGTTCTGAACGAGATGAAGTTCCTGGCGGCGGACTTCGCCGACAAGCGCCTCGCCCTCGTCTACAACGGCGTGCCGGCGTACGAGGTGTCGGCCGACGACGTGGCCCAGTCGAAGGGCCGGCTCCAGGAGTACACCAAGGCGCTGCTGGAGTACCGGCCGGACCACGTCTTCTCGCACGTGACGCGGATGGCCCTCTCGAAGGGCCTGTGGCGCGACCTGAAGGTCCTCTGGCACCTGGAGAACCGGTTCCGCGAGACCGGCGAGACGGGCGTGTACCTGCTGCTCTCCAGCGAACTGGGCGCCCCGCGCAAAGGGCACGAGATCCTCGACATGGAGGACCGGTACGCCTGGCCGGTGGCCCACCGCGAGGGGTACCCGGACCTCTCGGGCGGCGAGGCGGACTTCTACGTCCATATGCAGAAGTTTAACGTCTGTTCCCGGCAGATCAAGGTCATCCTCGTCAACCAGTTCGGGTGGTCGCGGGATGCGTGCGGCGAGAAGATGCCCGTCGACATGGACTTCCTCGACATCCGCAAGGGCGCGGACCTGGAGTTCGGCCAGTCGATCTACGAGCCGTTCGGCATCGCCCAACTCGAGCCGCTCTCCTTCGGCGGCCTGTGCGTCATCACGAACGTGTGCGGCTGCGCGGGGTTCGTCAAACGGGTGACCGGCGGCAAAGACGTGCCCAACATCCTGGTGGCCGACTACACGATGCTGCCCGACGGCGAAGCCACGCTCGACGACGCCCTCTCCATCGGCTCCACCGAACGCGACAAGGCCGAGGAGTGCGAGGCCCACCGCGTGGCGGCCGAGGTGCTCCAGCGCCTGCCCCGCAACGCGGACGACCATCAGCGGCTCATCGAGGGCGGGTACGACCTGGCCCGCCAGATGTCGTGGGAGGTCGTCGTCAAGGAATACCTCATGCCGGTGCTCGACGATTTGGCGTGAGGCGGCGAGCCGCCGGGTGCGACGTCGTTCGATCCCGCCGCGGAAGCGGCGGGCCATCACCATCCGCCGTGGCATATGCCACCGCCAATCGTGCGTGACCGGCTGCTTCCGCAGCCGGCTCGAAACGTCGTAACAGCGAGATTTCTCCGCTCGGGCCCTGCGGGGCCCTCGGTCGAAATGACATCGTAGCGTAGCCAAGGAGTGTCCATGCCTCCCCGTATCACCCACCTCGACGAGATCGTTGCCGGCCTGGCGCCCGAGGCGCGAGCCCGGTTCGACCGGCTGTACGCCTTGAATCAGTCCACGGCCCGGGTCGATCCGCCCGAGGCGATGGAGGGCTGGATCGCCAAGACGTTCCGGTACCTCGGCCCCACGCGGGAGGACGTGCTGGAGGCCATCCGCCGGCAGCCGATCACGCACGTGGCCAGCCGCGTGACGGGCCACGCGACGCTCTTCAACGCGGTGCGGGCGTCCCGGCCGCTCGACGCCACCGAGGCCGCCGACCTCTCCGACGAGATCGAGCGCAGCCGCGGCGGCCCGTTCTGCCGGCCGATGGACCTGACGCCCGCCAACGCCTTCGGCCGCATCGGCGAGAAGACCGCCGCCAACGTCGCCGCATACGACGGGTGGCACGGCCTGGCGATCTTCGAGGACCACGACCCGCTGCGGTTCCGGACGGACGCCTTCCGGCCGGAGGAGGTGGCCGACCTCTTCGCCACCGCCCGCGCCTGGGCCGACCGGGCCCACGAGGCCGACCCCGAGGCCCGGTTCTTCCTCCTCATGTGGAACTGCCTGTGGAAGGCCGGGGCGAGCATCATTCATGGCCATGCGCAGATGGTCGTCGGCCGGGCGTTCCATTACGCGAAAGTGGAGCGGCTGCGGCGCGACGCCCGCGCCTACCGGGCCGAGCACGATGCGGACTACTTCGAGGACCTCGTGGCCGTCCACGAAGCGATGGGCCTCGCGGACCGGTGTGGGCGGGTGGCGTGTCTTGCACATCTTACGCCGCTGAAGGAACGGGAACTGGTGCTGGTCGCGCCGTCGTACGACGATCCGGACTTGCCGCGAGCCGTCTGGCGGGCCCTGAAGACGTACGCCGCGCTGGGCGTGGAATCGTTCAACCTGGCGGTCCACACGCCGCCGCTTGGCGAGCCGGACCCGGCGTGGGAGGGGTTCCCGACGCTCGTGTACCTCGTGGACCGGGGCGACCCGTCGTCGCGGACGACGGACTGGGGCGGGATGGAACTGTACGCCTCGAGCGTCGTCTCGGCCGACCCGTTCGACGTGGCGGAGGCGCTGCGCGCCGCGGGTGGGTAAAGGCGCACGGCGCCGCTCGAACGCCCCGCCGTTCGA
>CAZNYC010000120.1:0-12806 GCA_964577175.1 uncultured Anaerolineales bacterium | reverse complement strand
CCGCTTGCATCCCAGTCTATCTGATGGTGCAATATCCGGGCCGAACAGGATTGGGGAGTTCCCTCCCCTACCGCCCGATGTCGGGCATGGGGACCGGGGGTTCGGCGGGTTCGGGCTCGGCGGCTGCGCCGGCGTCGGTTTCAGGCGCCGCAGGGGCAGCGGCGTCGGCGTCGCCCTCGGCCTCACCCTCGGCGGGCTTCTCGTCGCGGACCTCGACGCCCATGCGCCGCTGGATGGCGTCCGTATCGAGCAGGTCCACGACGGCCCGGCCGGCCATTTGCCGCGATACCCGCTGCACGAGCATGGGCCGGAGCATCGCGAACCCTTCCCGGCGCGGGGCCTTGCGGCCGACGAGTTCGGCCACGACGACCGTCTTCTTCGCGCCAAGGGTCACGAGGGTCCGCTCCCGGGCGTCCTCGACCATTTCGAAACATTCCTCGACCAGGACGGGGCTGTAGCCGACCTCCGGCAGCGGCGGCGCAAACGACTCCCACTGGTTCCCATAGGGGACGTAATGCTGCCGCGGGAAGTACTCGCTCGTGACGGTCTCGACGTCGGCCTTCTCGGCAGCGTCTTCGAGGCCGTTCCCGGCGGCCTTTTCGAGGAGATCTTTGGCCCGCTCGCGGACGATCCGGAATGCCTCCGCCCGCCGGACGTCCTCCACCACCGCCGCCCGCACCTCGTCCAGATCGCTGGGCTCGCGGCTGGGCACGGCGTCGGTCACGCGGAAGGCGTACGCCTTGCCGCCGGCGCCCGTGTAGACCTCGCTGATTTCATCGACGGCAAGGCGGGCCTTCTCCGGGCCGACGAGTTCGACAACGCTGAGGGCGGCCTGAGACACGCGCGTCCGCTCGCGGGTGGCACCGCCGAGGCCCTCGACCTCGGCCAGTTGTTCGGCGGCGAGGAGGTCGGGCACGCACACGTACCGGACCCGTTTGCCGTCAGCGAAGATCCGCAGGTCGATGCCCTTCTGCTTGGTGGTGATTTCGCCGACGAGGCCGGCCAGGTGGCTGTGGGCCAGGTCCTCGGCCTTGCGGCGGACGAGGCGGCGGCGGATGTCATCGCGGACCTCCGAGAGGGGCCGGTACTGTTTCGCGTCCGCCTCGTCGTCGTCGGCGGCGTCGCCGGTCTCCTCTTCGTCGTCGGCGGCCTCATCCTCGGCCTCCTCCGTGGCGTCCTCGATGACGAATTCGCTCTCCTTGTGCTCCTCGTAATAGGCCTTGACGGACTCGTCGGTGACGGTCTCGGCGGCCTCACCCTCGAAGGCGGACGGTTCGGCCACGAGGTACTCGACGGCCACCTTGGGCGGGATGCGGTACCCGACGCCGTCGGGCCCCTGGCCGGGCAGGTACTGCTTATACCGGTTGAAGAACGTGCGGACCTTGTCCTCGGGGGGCTCGCCGACCTGGTCGAGCGCGTCGTCGGCCTCGAAGACCGCCATGCGGACCTTGATCCGGGCGTCCTGCTCGGCCCAGGCGCGGCGGAGTTCCGGCTCGACCGGCACGCCGCACGTCTCGGCGAGGTACCGGATGTAGGCGGCGAGGGTCATGTCCCCGGCCAGGCCGTCGATCAGCAGATCCCGGCTTCCGTAGGCGTCGCGGGCGATGGTGGCGGCGATGTCCTCGCCCGTCAGGCCGAGTTCCCGGAGCCCGTCGAGTCGGCTCTCGACCTGGACCTCCGGCACGCGGAACCCGAACCGCCCGGCCTCCTCGGCCAGGGCCAGCCACGCCAGCGCCGTGCGGGTGTCCACCTCCTGTTCCGGATCCTCGAGTTGCTGGGCGAGGATCGGCCAAGCCGAATGCTCGAGGGTGGCCTGGTAGATGCGGGCGGCGGCATCCCGGTCCGGCGCCTGGCGGGCGAGCAACTGGTACCAGAGTTGGTTGCTGCGTCCGGCCACGCGCAGGCCGGTGACGAATCGGACGAGTTCCCCGGCGCGGATCTCCCGGCCGTCGATGTACCCGACGACCTTTCCTTCCTCGCCGCCGCCCAACAGGCGGCCGACCATCCGCTGGAACCGGTCGCTGGAGAAGACGCCCCAGCCGACCATACCAAGGATCCCAACGAACACCAGAATCATGAACCACTTCCGGTGTTTCCGGAAAAACCGCAGTGCCATCCGAGTTACCTTTCCCGTGTCGAGCCGAAGGATGCATCAAAGGGCCATAGCGTATGGCGGCGGCGGCCGGTTTGCAACCCCAAAGGCCCGACACCGGCTCGCAGGTGCCACGGTTTGCTTGTCAAACCGTGTTCCCCGCTTCAGAGGCACCGATTGACCAGCAATCGGTGGTACCCTGTCAGGCGGTTCCACTCTGCCGCGAGCGCCGCGGGCGGAGCCGGCTGACCTGCACGAGGGCGTTCTCGGTCGCCAGTTCCGGATGGACGTACCGGCGAACGTGCGTCTGGCCGTCGGCCAGCAGCGCCACCGCCCGGGCCCAGGCGTCGGGGGACCAGGCGGCGAGGGCCTCGATGACCGGCCGCTGGTCGGCGTTAATAAGCCGCCCCGCCCCCTCGCCGCCGACGGACAGGATGGCGGCGTCGCCGAACGCCGACGCCACCGCCGCCAACGCCAGCCGGGCCGTGCGGCGCCGGACGGCGTTGGCCTCCGTGGAGCGGGGTTTCGCACCCTCCTGCTTCGCCAGGGCCTTGCCCCAGCCGACGACGGCCTCGGCCATGTCGAGGGCCCCGTCCGGGCCGGCGTCCGGCAGATGGCCGAGGAGCGTCCGTTTCAGGTCCCACAGGCCGGTCCCGACGAGCCGGGCGGCCCGTTCGATGCTCCCGCCCGCGAAGCGGCAGACGAAGGCCACCTCCTCGTCCGACGGGGCGGGCGGGGCCTCTTTCTTCTTTCCCTTGGTTTCCTCGGCCTCCTCGGCCCGGCGGGCGAGGACCTCCCGCACCTTCTCCGCCACGAACGCCTCCGGCAACGGACGGAACCGCACCCACTGGCACCGCGACAGGATCGTCCCCGGCAGGCGCGACACGTCCGCGCACAGCAGCACGAGGACGGCGTGCGGCGAGGGTTCCTCCAGCGTCTTCAGGAGGGCGTTGGCGGCCGCCGCATTCATCAATTCGGCATCGTCCACCACCGTGACCGTCCGGTCGGCCTCCATCGGTGTGAGGGATGCCGACTCATTCACGGTGGCGGTGAGCCAGGAAGGCGTCCCGTTCTTCCCCTCCCGGCGCGCGACGAGCGGCAACCGGAAATCGTTGGCGTCCGGCTCCTTACGGAACCAGTACAGGTCCGGATGCGTGCCGTGATCGGCACGGCGGCAGGCGTCGCAGGCGTCGCACGGGTCGAGGGCGTCGGCGTCGCCGTTGCCGCCAGGGCCGGTGCAGAAGAGGAGTTTCGCGAGTTCCCTGGCCGCCAGGCCCTTCCCCACGCCGCGCGGCCCGACGAAGAGGTAGGCGTGCGGCATGCGGTCGTGGGCGACGGCCGCCCGGAGCATCCGGACGGCGGCGGGCTGATACCGGATGGCGTCAAAGGACACGGGCGGCGACCTCCCAGACGGCGTCGGCGACCTCGTCGGGCGGGCGGGACGCATCGACGACGGCAAACGCCTCCGGCCGCTCGCGGGCCATCGTCAGGAACCCCTCCCGGACCCGCTCGTGGTAGTCGGGCGGCTTGGACTCGATGCGGTCCCGCTCGGCCCCGAGCCGTCCAAACCCGTCCGGGACGGCCACGTCGAGGATGACGGTAAGGTCCGGCTCCAGGTCGTCGCAGGCCATGCGGCCGAGGTCCCAGATGAGGTCCGGGTCGATGCCCCCCGCGTATCCCTGGTAGGCGGCGGTGGCCGAGACGAACCGGTCGCTGACCACCACCAGGCCCACCTCCAGGGCCGGACGGACGATCCGGGCCACCATCTCCGCCCGGCTGGCCATGTAGAGGAACACCTCGGTCCGGGCGTTCATCTCCGGCAGGCCGGGGTCGAGGAGGACCTCGCGGATCCGCTCCGAGACGGGCGTGGACCCGGGATCGCGGACGGCGGTGGCCTGGCGGCCCGCCTCGCGCAGACGGTGCACGAGCCGGTCGACCTGGGTGGTCTTGCCGGCGCCTTCCGGTCCGTCGAGCACGATGAAGCGGCCCGCGTCGGCGTGGCTCACGTCAGTCCCCGGTGTCGATGCGGCAGAGGAGGCCGCCCACTTCGATTTCCTCATCCTCGTCGGCGATGAGTTCCTTGACCTCGCCGCCGACGGGACTGGGGACGTCGAAGGTGGCCTTGTCGGTGAGCATCTGGAGGAGTTCGTCGCCTTCCTCGACGGTCTCCCCCTGCTCGACGTACCAGAAGGCGACGGTGGCGACGTCGCCGGCATCCTCGCCCAGGTCGGGCAGTTTCACGTCTTCAACGGCCATGCGGAATCCTCCATAATCCTGTACGTCTGCGTTCGAACACTGCGTCTGTCATCCTGAGGCCTCGCCGGCGAGGCCGAAGGACCTCGCCGTGCAAGTGCCAAACTGGCAACGGCCACGGCGAGACCCTTCGTCGCCCTGCGGGCTCCTCAGGGTGACAGCCGTTTAGTCCGTCGTCACCCCTGCGCAAAAACCTCCTCGGCCCGGTAACTGCTGCGGACGAAGGGTCCGGCGGCCACGGCGGCGAAGCCCAGGTCCCGGGCCCCGGCCTCCCACGCCTCGAACTCCGCCGGCTCGACGAAGCGGGCCACCGGCACGTGCTGTTTCGACGGGGCCAGGTACTGGCCGATCGTCAGCATATCGCAGCCGGCGTCGCGGAGGTCGGCCAGGACGGCGGTCACCTCCTCGGACGTTTCGCCGAGACCGACCATCAGGCCGCTCTTGGTGCGGCGAGGGCGGTCCGGTTTATCCCCCCCTTCGGCGCGGTGGCCCGGGAGGGTCACCGCGCGGGAAATCGCTTCACCGCCCACCGCGCGGCCCGTCTTCTGCGGGCGCGGTGGGGGCGGAGACCCACCGCGCAAAACGGTGTCCGCCGTCGCCAGGACCGCCAGGCTCTGCCGGTAATCGGCCTCGGGGCGGACGGTCGGGTACAGGCGCGGCACAGTCTCGATGTTATGGTTGAACACGTCCGGCCCGGCGTCGCAGACGGCCCGGACGGCCGTCTCGTCACCCCGGAAATCGGGCACGAGCACCTCGACGACGGCCCCGGGCAGCCGCTCGCGGAGCGCCCGGATGGTGCGGGCGAAGTGACCGGCGCCGCCGTCGGGCAGGTCGTCGCGCGTCACGCTCGTCACGACCACGTGCCGGAGACGCATGCGGGCGGCGGCCTCGGCGACGGCGTCCGGCTCCTCGCGGCGCGGCGGCCCGGACGGCCCCGTCGGCACGGCGCAGAACCGGCACGAGCGGGTGCAGGCGCCGCCGAGGATCATGAAGGTGGCCGTCCCGCGGGCGAAACACTCCGGCAGGTTCGGGCAGTGGGCGCTCGCGCAGACGGTCTCCAGGTCGAGTTCCTCGATCAGCGCCCGCACGGCGGCGGCCTCCCCCCGGCTGGGTACGCGTTTGCGCAGCCAGGGCGGGAAGGGACGACGGCCGGCGCGTTGCCTGTCGGTACAGCGGGCCATTCGAATCCTCACGAGAGGTCCTCGGGCACCGCGCCCACGCGGGCGCCGTCGAAGCCGAACACCTCGACCACGCATTCTACAAGATGCGGCTTGACTTCAGCAACCAAGACCTCGCGCCCCAGCGCCCGCGACAGCGTCGTCACGCCGTAGTCGCGAATGCCGCACGGCACGATCAGGTCGAACGCGTCCAGGCAATCCGCCACGTTCAGGGCAATGCCGTGCCAGGTGACCCATCGGCGGATGGCGACGCCGATGGCGGCGACCTTCTCGCCTCCGAGCCAGACACCGGTCATCCCCTCGGCCCGCGTGCCCTCCAGGCCGAAGCGGGCCAGCAGACGGATGAGCACCTCCTCCAGGTCTCGCAGGTACCGGCGGACGTCGCGCCCGTGCAGGTCCAGCCGCAGAATCGGATAGCCGACGAGTTGCCCGGGCCCATGCCAGGTGACGTCGCCGCCGCGGGCCGATTCGTGGACCTCGACGCCCATCGCCCGGAGCCGCTCGCGCGAGACCGTGACGTGGGCCTCGTCAGCCCCGCGTCCCAGGGTGATGACGGGCGGGTCGTGCTCAACGAGCAGGAGGCAGGCGCGCTCCGGGTCGGCCGTGCGGACCTCGTCGCGGAGCCGTTCCTGCAGCCGCGACGTCGGCCCGTAGGCCGCCCGGCCGAGATCGAGGGTCACCAGGTCGGCCATGGGTCACCCGGTGGTGTGGACGGGGAACCCGAGCCAGAGTTCGGCGGCCTCGTGGACGGCCTCGCCGAAGGTCGGGTGCGGATGGATGGTCTCGGCGAGTTCCTCGACGGTGAGTTCGTTCTTCATGGCGAGGGTGATTTCCTGGATGATATCGGCGGCGCGGGCGGCGATGACGGCGGCGCCGAGGATTTCGCCGTGCTCGGTGTCGGCGATGAGCTCGACCTCGCCCTCGATTTCGTCGTAGGCCCGCGCCATCCCGCTGGCTTGGAGCGGGAACCGGGCCACGCGGACCTCATAGCCCGAGGCGCGGGCCTCGGCCTCCGTCAGGCCGACCGTCGCAATTTCCGGATGCGTGTAGACGACCTGCGGCACAACGTTGAGCGCGTCGCGGGCCGGGTGGCCCGTGGCGTTGTCGGCCGCCACCACGCCCATGCGGCTGGCCAAGTGGGCATACTGGAGTTTGGCCGCACAGTCGCCCACCGCGTAGATGCCCTCGATGCTGGTGCGGCAGGCGTCGTCGACGCGAATGATGCCGCCGGCGCGCTCGACGCCGACCTCCTCGAGGCCGAGGTCGTCCACGTTGGGCGCGCGGCCGACGGCCACGAGAGCGCGGTCGGCCTCCAGTGTCCGGCCACCCTCCAGGTGAGCGGTCACCTGCTTGTCCGTGGCCTTCATGGTGGTGATCTTCGCGCCGGTCAGGATCGTAACGCGGCGCCGTTTCAGGCTCTTGCGGACGGCCTTGGACGCATCTTCATCGAGGGTGGGCAGCAGCCGGTCGAGCATCTCGACGACGGTCGTCGGGATGCCGAGTTCGGCGTAGACGGTGGCGAACTCGCACCCGATGACACCGCCGCCCACGATCAGGGCGCTCTCCGGCAGGGCGTCGGCGGTGGTAGCCTCGTCGGTGGTCCACAGCCGGTCGCTGTCCCACGGGGCGAAGCCCGGCCGGACGGGCGAGGACCCGGTGGCCAGGATAATCGCCCGGGCCTGGACCTCCTCGGTCCCGTCGTCGGTCTCGACGGCGAGGCGGTCGCGGGCGGCGAGCCGGCCCCGGCCGCGGATCACCTCCACGCCGCGCTTCTTCAGCAGACCGCCCACGCCCTTGCGGAGCCCGCCGACGATGCCGGCCACACGTTTCATGAAGGCCGGCCCGTCGACCGACGCGTCGCCGGCGGCGAGGCCGAACGTCTCGACGTTTCCGAGGCCGTGATACACGTCCGAGGCGTGGAGCATCGCCTTGGTGGGGATGCAGCCGACGTTCAGGCACACGCCTCCCAGATTGCCTTTTTCGATGAGACAGGTCGTCACCCCGCGTTGGGCGGCGCGGAGGGCGGCCACGTATCCGCCGGGTCCACCCCCGACCACTGCCACGTCGTAAACACTCACCGCTCACCTCCGATGGCTGGGAAATCGTGTGTGCCGACGGCCCGGCCGGCACGGACACCCATCGTACCGCGGGGGACCTGCGCGAGTCAAACCGAATGTCGGTTACCCTGCGAGTCGATACGAGTCGATTTCGAGGCTGCGTGCCCGGCGGCGGGGCATTCTCCGGCGTGCCGCACTCATCGCCTCGGATGAAGATGACCGGCCGCTTCCGCGGACGGCCTCGCCCGGCGCAGCGCGCTCAAACGCCTCCAGAAGACTTTATCTCACGCGGCGGAGCGGCCGATACATCTTCCGGAGCCGCGTGGCGCCCGGTGAATGACTTTCGCCCCTACGCGTCTCGTAAACCGGGATGAGGTTAACGACGATGCCGGATCCGACAACATCGCGGGAACCCGCGGACCTGGTCCTTCAGGTTCGCCGGGCCGACCTGCTGGCGGCCGTGGCCCGCACGTTGGATTACCGGAGCACCCGCGAGGTACCGCACCACGGGCGGGTGGCGGCCGTGGCGGCCCGGGTGGCGTCGAGCCTGGGCGCGGTGGACCCGCGTGACGTCTTCTACGCCGGGCTCGTCCACGACGTGGGACTCCTGGACGGCCAGTGGGACCTCTCGCACCCGCTGAACCTCGGCGAACAGGCGAACCGGCCCGTCACGCGGTCGCATCCACTGGTCGGGGCGCAAATGCTGGCGGACATCCCCGGG
Organism: uncultured Anaerolineales bacterium; assembly: GCA_964577175.1. Taxonomy (GTDB): domain Bacteria; phylum Planctomycetota; class Phycisphaerae; order FEN-1346; family FEN-1346; genus BS750m-G62. Next base: position 4,505 of record CAZNYC010000120.1, on the reverse strand, counting down.
ATGTTGCCCGTTGCCGAGACCGTCCTTGACCACCACGAGTGGACAAACGGGCACGGGTATCCGCGGGGCAAAACGGGCGAGGAAGTACCGTGGGACGCCCAGGCGCTCCGTCTGGCCGACACGTGCGACTTCGTCCTGCGGGAACAGGGCACGCCGGAACTGCTGGCCCTGCTCGACGCCCTCCGCAACCGGGCCGCCAGCCAGGTCACCGGCGACGTCCTCAACGCCGGCCTCGAAGTCCTGGATGCGCCGGGACTCTACGCCCAACTGCAGGCCGGCGACGACATCGACCTGCTCGTCCAGACCAGCATCCAGCACCTGGCCGACGACGACTTCGTGGCGACCGGCGGGGAGATGACCGCCCTGCTGGAACTGCTGGGCGTGCTGGCCGACGCCCACGCCTCCGACCGCATCGGTCACAGCCGGCGGGTGGCCCACCTGACGGTCCTGGTGGCGATGGCGATGGGGCTCCCGGCCGAGGACGTCGGCCGGGCCAAATGGGCCGCCCTCGTCCACGACCTCGGCATGGTGGCCGTCCCGAAGAGCCTCCTCGACGAGCCGCGACTCCTCTCGGAGAAGGAACTGCGCGACGTGCGGTCGCGGGGCACGCGTCTGGGCGCGTTTCTCGGGCCCGTCCGGGGGCTGGAGGAAGTGATCCGCATCGCAGCCGCCCACTGCGAGGCGTTTGACGGTTCGGGGTGCCCGGAAGGACTGCGCGGGACGGCAATCCCGCTGGCGGCCCGCCTCATCGCCGTCTGCGACACGTTCGACGCCCTGACGAGCCGGCGGCCGTACCGCGCCGCGCGCGACACGACGCTGGCCATCGACATCCTGATCCGCGGCAGCGGGGGGATGTTCGACCCGGACGTGGTCTCGGCGGCCGTGCCGATCTTCCTGATCAGCCACCCGGCCGAGGCAGAGCGCGCGCCGGCGTGGGCGTAGTCTCAATCGGCGGGTGCCACCGGCTGTTTGTCAGCCCGTGTTGGCGGGGTCTTGAGGCGCAGCGGCGGGCAAGCCGCCAGCGGTACCCCGCGGGATCAAACCCGACAGAACCCCTACCCTGCCACCCACTCCGCCAGGAGCGATTCCAGCCGCTCGGTCGACGCCTTCCAGTCGAACTGGCGGCTCCGCTCGTGGGCGGCTTCGGACATCTGCCGGCAGAGGGACTCGTCGTCGAACAGCAGACCGATCCGGCGGGCCATCGCCTCCACGTCGCCGGGCGGCACGAGAAAGCCGCTGACCTCGTCTTCCACCAGGGCCGGGTGCCCACCCGCGCGGGCCGCCACGGGGACGACCCGGCAGGCCATCGCCTCGAGGATCGGCTGGCCGAAACCGTCGATGCGGCTCGGGCCGAGCCACACGTCGCACCGGGCGTAGATGCTCCGCAGGCGGGTCCGCTTGGGACGGACGAAGACCTCGCTCCGCGGCGGCACGCCCCGCGGTTTCCGCGCACCGAAGACGGCGAGACGGACGTCCGGCCGGGTGTCGCGGACCAGGCGGACCGCCTCGAATCCTTCCTCAACGGCCTTGCCCGGCTCGGCGGCGTACATCATCCCCACCGTCGCCGGCTGACGGGACCGCTGGTTGACCGGATAGAACCGCGAGTGGTCCACGCCGTTCGGCACGACGGCGGCGTCGGCGCCGAACCGCTCGCGGAGGCGATCCGCCACGTGCTCGGAGACGGCGATGCGGTGAGCCCGGGCAGCCATGACCTCGCGGGCCCGGTCGGGGTCGGCCTCCAGCGGCACGAGGGTCTGGACGAGGTGGACGAGCCGGCCCTTCTCCGGCCCGAGGGCCGACGCCGCCTGCACCGTCTCCGGTCCCGTCGCCAGGAGGACGTCGCCGTCCGGGACGGTCTCCGGCGTAAAGGACGTGACGGGCGTGAGGTCGCAGCCGGACTCGTCCAGGGCGTCGGGGGCCCGCCGGCGGATCCACCATCGGCGGAGCCGCTCGACGGCGTCGGTGGGACGGCGGCAGCAAACGGCCACCTCGTGACCCCGGCCGGCGAGCCGACCGGCGTACTCGCCCATCACGTTGATGCCGCCGCTGAGCCCGCGGCCGGGCACGAGAAACGTGATTCGCACCGTCGCCTCCAGGCTGCGCTTGCAACCCTTCCGTGTGTGGCCCGGTTGGCTCGTCCAGCCGGGTGGAAGCCCCTTCCCGACCGGCTTGTCCGGCCGGGCCACACAACGAAGATCACGAGCCGAAACGCCGCTTCGTCAACCCATATCAACCTCGACCCGGTCGATGCCGCCGGGGTCGGCGTTGCCGAGGCCGATCTCCTGCCCCCACCGGACCATGGCACGGGCGGCGGGCATCGGCCACGCCCGGCCGCGCGCCTCCGCACGCCGGGCCTCCAGGATGCGGAGGCCGACGGCGTCGGCGGCCACCGGGTCCCTCGCGACGATCAGCCCCCGGAAGTCCCACCGGTATGCCGGATCGTCGAACGGCCCCCCGGCGTACAGCGGCCGGATGGCGTCGACGACCACGAGCCGCGTCTTCGTCCGGAGCGGCGGGAGGGCGTTGAGTTCGGGCAGGGAGCGCGGCATGCGGTCGGGCTCCCATCCGTGGTACGCCGCCGGGTTGTTCACACTGCCCAGGTGATTCTTCAGGGCGGCCGAGAGCCCCTCGCCGAAGTGCGTCTTCAACACCGAGACGTTCACCACCGCCGTCGCCGTCTCCGTGTACAGCCGCCTCAGGCGCGTCGTCAGGTTCCGCGACGGCAGGGCGAACGGGTCGGAGAGTTCGTCGTACGGCTCGGGGAGGCGGCGGTCGACGGCGAGAAACCGCTCGGGGTCGACGCCGGCCGTCTGCGTCAGCCGCTCCATCAGGACGCTGTTAATCTCGGCGTGGGAATGGAGCGTGGGGGCGTGCATCCCGTTGTACTTGACCGCGACGAAATCGCCTTCGCGGGCGACGTCGGCCCACGCCTCGGCCTCGGTCCGGCGGCCGGTGAGTTCGGCCACCGCCCGGTCGAGCATCGCGCGGACGATAGGCAGGTTCGCGCGGTAGTCACGGATGATGACTTCGGGATGCGTCACGACGACGACGCGGCTCTTCTCGGGGGGCGGCGGGGCCTCCGGAGGCGGCGCATCGGCGCCCGGCTCGGCGGCAGCGGCGGCCAGGGCACGTGCGGCTGCAGCGCCGGTCACGCCGGCGCCGGCGAGCGAGGCGAGGAACTCACGCCGCGAGAGACCCGCCGCGGCGGCACGGCGGTCCAGCCGCGCCCGCCGGCGGGCGAAGTCCGCCCGCATCGCCGACGGCGACAACTGGTGCGCCCCGTCCCCGCGCCGTCCCGGTCCTTCGTGCGGATAGGCCATGGCCTGCTGCCTCTGCGCCGCCCGGATGCCGGGCGCGGCGGTGCGTCACCGTCTCGCCAATCCGTCCGGACCGCCTGCTACTTCGGCGGGATCGTCAGGACCGTGCCGACCGGAATGTCGGTGACGGTGCGGACCTTGTCCTTGTTGGCGTCGGCGATGCGCGTCCAGAGTTTCCCGTCGCCGTAGAAGCGTTTGGCCAGGCTGTACAACGTGTCGCCGCGCTGCATGGTGTACGTCTGCGGGGTACCGGTGCTCGGCTCAGGGGGGACGGCCGGGGGCGGCGCGGTCGGCGTCTCGACCTCGACGGCGGGAGTGCCGGTGTCGTCGGTGTCGGACGTCTTGGCCGGCACCGGTTCCGGCGGCGGGGCGGAGGCCTCGAGTTCGGCCGGGTCGATCTGCGGCAGTTCCTCGTCCTTATTCTGCTGCTCGCAGCCGATGACGCCAAGGGCCAGGACGGCCACCAGAATCCACGTATACGCTCGCATGTTCTGCCCTCTCGCCTCTCTGGGTACCCACGATTTGGCTGAACGGCCGGACCCGAGGCGGCCCCGCCCGCCTGCACCTTCGTCCGGCGAGTCTATCGGCTCGGGCCGGCAAGTCAAGGACCAACCGATCACCCCCCCAGCCACGCCACAAGCATCCGGACCCAGTCGGGCTCCGGCAGCGCCACGAAAACCAGCAGGGCGATCGTGGCGCCGGCCTGGATATCGAACGGCACCGTCAGGCGGCCCCAGCGGAAGAGCAGAACGCCCAGGATGCCGCGCGGCTCGTCGGCGGCCGGCGGCGTCGGCGGCCGGCCGTCCGGCCCCGGCGTCGTCCGGGCCACCCGCCACAGCCGGTGCACCACGGTCGCGAGCGGCGCGATGCCGAGGATCCAGACGGCCGTCGACAGATGGTGGAACCCCAGGCCGAGGAGGAGCGTGACGACCCGCTCGCCCCGCTGCCAGAAACCGCCGCCCCCCTCCGCCCCTTCGGCGGCGGCGCGGGCACGCAGGTACGACGTCGCCTGCGCCCACACAAGGCCCACCGCCGCCAGCGCCGCCATCCCCAGATTCGGGGCAACGGTGACCGCATCCGGCTGAAGCAGGTAGTAGAACACGGGGCCCAGGTACAGGGCGGCGTCGGAGGTCCGGTCGCACGTGGAATCGAAGACGGCCCCGAAGCGCGTCATTCGCCGGCCGACCT
>CAZNYC010000119.1:0-12939 GCA_964577175.1 uncultured Anaerolineales bacterium | reverse complement strand
GATCTGCTGGAACACCTTGAGCGGACCGTGAAGTCATTTTGTTAGGGGCTCTTAGAAGTGCCGCTGACACAGTTTTGAACGACCTCAATGCGAAGGGGGGGCTCGCGCCTGCCGAAGGTACAACTGAGGGCCAGAAGTCATTCCAACCCCCAGTGTTCTCTCATGGCTCAGCCCGCGAGATAGGCGCGTCGCTTTTGCAGCCGAGCGTATTTCACAGATTTCTGAGAGAGGCCTTGCGAATGTGTATAACCTTGGTTCCGGAGGATACCCGCCGCTTCGCTAGTGCGAAGACCTTCTTCACTAGGCTTGTAGAAAGGGCCCTTCGAGACATGAGGGAGGACGCCCAAGAGCTAGGATTCAGATAGTAGCCTGGAAATTCCGGAGTTCCAGGGACGCCCATAACCGCCCCGTGTCAAGGGCGTTCTGCCCCGGAGGTCGTTTCCCTGGTGCTCGTCGGTCGGTCGGTATTCAGTTATTGGGATGCCGTGCCGTTACAGACACCCATTCGCACCGCAAGCGGACCATCTTTTTCCGGACCGTGCATTTTGCTTGTCGAGGCCGTGGGGGCCCAATCAGAATAGCGGCGCATCGACGCCGCTCATCAGAGGTTGCGTCGTGCCGGTCCTGCTACGCCGCGCCGCCGAGAGAGGCCTTGTGGCCAAATTGTGACCACGCCAGAGGACAGACAGCCAAAATCAGGCGTAGCCACCCGCAACCAAATAGAAACCGTAAATCCTTGCCAGCAGCGGGTTTATCTCGTAAGGATTGCAGCCACAAGAACTTACAGAAACAGGGGTGTTCGACTCCCTCCTTCGGCACCACGTCACGTCTTCGCCCGGCAAAGGTTGCACGCGCCGAGGGCGTGGGGGCGTCGGCACAGGTTTTCTGGTCCGGCCGACAACCGCCATGGCCCCTGGGGACCCGGCCTTCTTCCTGTCCGGGGAGGTGCTCGGCTTCGCGTAACGGACCTGCCCCCGCCCCACCGGCGCCGAATCCGTTTTCTTCATCGCCCCATCGGGGCGGCAACCGGACGCGCGGCGGCACCGGGGCGAGCGCAGCCGCCCAGCCGGACGGCGGCGCGCCGGCGCGGGCCGTCACCCGGGTCCCGGCCCGGCCACCGCCAGGGTGACCGGCACCAGCCGTCCGAACCGGACCGTCCGCCGGCAGAGGATCCGGAAGCCGCTGTCCTCGAGCCAGGGGATCACCGACAGGGGACGGCAACTCCACCCGCCCAGGACGCGCTGCTGGAGCCAGTCGTAGCACCGGAATGCGGCCCAGGCCTCGAGGTCGTTTCGCGAGAGGCTCGCCACGCCCAGCCGACCGGCGGGGGCCATGACCCGCCGCACTTCCTGAAGCACCCGGGGAATCTGGTCCGGGCCGAACAGTTCAAGGACCCCCGACATATATATCGCCGTGAACGTCTCGTCGGCAAACGGGATGTGCATGGCGTTGCCCTGCACCAGCCCCGGCGGACGGGAAAGCCCCCTGCGGCGCACGTGGGCCTGGCTCAGGCGCAGCATGGCGGCGCTGAGGTCCAGCCCATCCACCGTCCCGCCGGGCCATACCCTGCGGGCCAGGTCGGCCAGGGCCCGGCCGCTGCCGGGCCCCACCTCCAGCACGTGCTCCCCGGGCCGGAGGTCCAGCATCGCCAGCAGCGGCGCGCGGATGTCCCGGCCCCGATGACCGTCCACCGCCGCGTAAAAAAGACTGAGCAGGCGGTAACGGTAACGCAGCACCGCAGCATGATATCTTCGGTCGGTCATGGGGAAGGCGCGCCCATGCTGGAGACCCGCGGGCCCGCACCTTACGTGCGATGGTTTCACTGTCCGGCCGGCGGCGCTCCGCCCGGCTCACCGCCTGCATCCTCCCGGCATCGCCCGCGGCCCGCCCGTGCAGGAAGGTTCGCTGATTCGCCGCCTCCGATGCCACGTATAAGGGTATCAGGCACCGGCGTGTCCGTGCAACGTCCCGCGCCGATTCGGCCCCGTCCGGGTCGGTATCGGGTGGGGGTTTGCGGCCCGTGGGGGTTCGACGCCTTCCTTCGACACCGCGAAACCGCAACGCACCCACAGCGTGCCAGGCGGTGGGGGTCGGCCAACGCCTCCGCACGGCCCGACCCGCCGCGCCGCAGCCGCCTTCGCCCGGCCCGCACAAACGGGTTGTCAGCCGGGTTGGGGCTGATACACTGAAGACCCGCGGGGCGGCCGGATACGCCTTTCGTCATCGCCGACGGTGCGCAGGAGGCAAGCGGCCATGCGACACGGCCTGGCGTGGTGCGTTGCGTTAGGGACGGTGGCCCTGGCCGGGGGCGTTCAGGCCGCCGAGGCCCGTCCCTTCCTCCGGCGGCCGCCGCTTTTTCCTCCCGCCCCGCCGGGCTCGATGCTATGCTTTGCCCACGGGAGGCCGGCACATGTGGCGGCTGAGGAAAAAGCGGACCCTTCGCGTCATCGGGCTGATGTCCGGCACGTCGGCCGACGGCATCGACGCGGCCGCGGTGGACGTGCCCTCGCGCGGCCGGGACGTGCGGGTGCTCGCGTTCCGCACCTTCCCCTACCCGCCGCGTGTCCGGCAAATGGTGCTGGACCTGTGCGGCCCGCGGGCCGCGCCCGTGGACGACCTCTGCCATGCGAACGTCGTGTTGGGCGAACTGTTCGCCGAGGCGGCCGTCCGCCTGGCCGAGGAGGAGGGCGTCCCCCTCGGGAGCGTGGACCTGGTCGGCTCGCACGGGCAGACGGTCCGCCACCTGCCGCTGGGCCGGCGATTTCGGGGGCGGCGGATCGGCTCGACCCTCCAGATCGGTGAACCGTGCGTCATCGCCGAGCGGACGGGCCTCCCCACGGTGGCGGACTTCCGTCCGCGCGACATGGCCGCCGGCGGCCAGGGGGCGCCCCTCGTGCCACAGGCGGACCTCCTCCTGTTCGGCCACCCGCGCCGCAGCCGCGTGGTGTGCAACCTCGGCGGCATCGCCAACCTGACGTACCTCCCGGCCGGGGGCGGGCCGGACGACGTCCTCGCCTTCGACACCGGGCCGGGAAACATGGTCATGGACGGCCTCGTCCAGCGGATGACGGGCGGGCGGCAGACGTTCGACGCCGGCGGCCGCCGCGCCCGCGCCGGCCGCGCGCACGACGGGCTGCTGGGCGAACTGCTCCGGCACCCGTTCCTGCGGCGCCGGCCGCCCAGGTCGACGGGGCGCGAGGCGTTCGGCCCGGCGTTCGTCGATGACCTGGTCGAGCGCGGCAAGGCGCTGGGGCTCGGCGAGGCGGACCTGGTGGCCACCGCCGCCGCCTTCACCGTGCAGGCGATTGCCCGGGCCTGCCGGCGGCTGCCGGGGCCCCTGGACGAAGTGATTCTCTGCGGCGGCGGGGCGCGCAACCCCGCCCTGGTCGAGAGGCTGCGCCAGGCACTGGCCCCCGCGCCGGTCCGTCTGACGGACGAGGTGGGCCTGGACGCCGACGCCAAGGAGGCGGTATCGTTTGCCCTCCTGGCCGCCGCCACGATTCGGGGCCGGGCGGGCAACCTGCCGGCCGCCACCGGCGCCGACCGGCCCGTGGTGCTGGGCAAGATCGTACCGGGATCATGAACGACCGATCGAAACTGACGACCGAGCAGCGGAACCCGCGCACGCGCGGCATCGACCGGCTGGACGCGGCGGGCCTCGTGGAGATCATCAACCGCGAAGACCGCCGCGTGCCGGAGGCCGTCGCGAAGGAGCGCGACCGCCTCGCCGAGGCCGTCGACCTCATCGTCGAACGGTTCCGGCGCGGCGGGCGGCTCATCTACGTCGGCGCGGGGACGAGCGGCCGGCTGGGCGTCCTGGACGCCTCGGAGTGCCCGCCCACCTTCGGCGTGCCGCCCACGATGGTCCAGGGCATCATCGCGGGGGGGCGGCCCGCGCTCGTCCGCTCGGCCGAAGGGTTGGAGGACGTCGCCGACGACGGCGGGGGCGCCGTCGACGCCAAACGCGTCTCGGAGAAGGACGTGGTCGTCGGGGTGGCGGCGTGCGGCCTGACGCCGTACGTCCGCGGGGCCGTGGAGCGGGCCCGGGCCCTGGGGGCCGCCACGGTCTTCGTCACCTGTTCGCCGGAGGTCCGCCGGCAGGTGGAGGCGGACGTCGTCATCTGTCCGGTCGTCGGCCCGGAGGTGGTGACGGGGTCGACCCGCATGAAGGCCGGCACCGCCACCAAACTCGTGCTGAATACGCTGACGACCGCGTCGATGGTCCGCCTCGGCAAGGTCTACGACAACCTCATGGTCGACCTGAAGGCGACGAACGCCAAACTCCAGGACCGGGCCGAGCGGATCGTGATGACCGTCACGGGCGTCGACCGCCGCGCCGCCCGGGAGTTGCTCGAGCGGGCCGACGGCGAGACGAAGACGGCCATCGTCATGCACGAGCGGGGCGTCACGTGCGCCCAGGCCCGCCGCCTTCTGTCAAAGGCCCGGGGGTTTCTGCGGGAGGTGCTTGAGACGTGACCCGCATCGGGTGTGGCGCGGTGGTTCTCCGCAGGCCACCGCGCTTCACGCGGCTGGCGTTGGGCGCGCGGCGCCCGTGTTGCGCGCGGCGGGCGCGAAGACCCGCCGCGCTTCCATCCGGTCGGTCTAGGACCTGTCGGCCTCATCCCCGGCCGTGAAGACCGTGAGCCCGGCCTGGGACTTCCCGGCCGCCGGGATGACCAGGCTCGCCACGTATCCCACGCCGACGCAGACGGCCAGGCTCACCAGGCCGTACAGCAACTTGTGCACGGGCACCCACTCCGGCTGCAGGCGCGCCACGACCATGACGGCGATGCTGACGGCGGCTCCCACCAGGCTCCCCCACGCATTCGCCCGCCGCGTGAAGAGGCCCAGCACGAACAGCCCCGCCAGGCCGCCGGTGAACAGGCCCAGCACCATCAGGAAGAACGTGTAGAGGGACGGGATATCCAACGTGGCCAGCACCAGGGCGATGCCCGTGCCGACGGCCCCGATGACGACGGCCAGCACGCGGGCCAGGCGCAGGAAGAACCGCTCGCCGCCACCGGGATGGAACCGGCGGACGAAATCCGTCGTGACGGCCGCCGAAATCGAGTTCACGCCGCTGTCGACGCTGCTCATCGCCGCCGCGAAGATCCCCGCGATGATCAGGCCCGAGATGCCCGGCGGCAGTTGCTGGACGATGAAGAGCGGGAACACCCGGTCGCCGCCCATCCCCTCCGGCAGCAGGGCCGGGTTCTGCCGGTAGAACACCCACAACGCCGTGCCCAGGAAGAAGAACAGCAGCCCCGTCGGGATGCCGCCCAGGACGCTCGTCCACAGCGCGCCCTTCGACTGGCCCAGCGTCCGCGTCGACATATACCGCTGCACCAGCGCCTGGTCCGTCGTGAAGACCGCGAAGTTGCTGACGGCCGTCCCGATGGCGATGACCCAGACGGCGGGGGCGGCCACGTCCCACGTCCAGTTGAACGTGTGGAACTTGTCGTGGGCGGCGGCCCCGGTCACGATGCCGGCCAGCCCGCCGTCCACGCCGGCGCCCAGGTAGAAGAGGCTGACCACCGCCCCGCCCATCAGGATGAGCACCTGGAGCGCGTCGGTCCAGATCACCGCCTCCAGGCCGCCCAGCACCGTGTACAGCGTGCTCAGCACCCCCATGACGAGGATGCAGACGTAGACGTTCAGCCCCGTCGCCGCCGAGAGGGCCATCGAGGGAATATACAGAATGATCGACATCCGACCGAACTGGAACAGCACCCACTGGGCGCTGCCCAGCAGCCGGACCGGCGTGTTGAACCGTTTCTGGAGGTACTGGTACGGCGTGGTGACGTTCAGCCGCCGGTAGAACGGGAGGTACACGGCCGTCACCACGGGCACCAGGACGATCGGCGACACCTGCGCGATCACCATGACCCAGTCGCCCTGGAAGGCGTTGCCCGGAATCGAGACGTACGTAATGGCGCTCAGGGAGGTGCCGAAGATGCTGAGCCCCGCCGCCCACCAGGGAATCCGCCGCCCGCCCAGAAAGAAGTCGTCCGTGCTCTTCTCGCGGCGGGAGAAGTACCAGCCGATGCCCACCAGGACCAGCAGGTAGCCGGCCAGGACCACGTAATCGATATGCTGGAAGTGCCGGGCCGTCGCCAGAAGCGTCGGTGCCACGTGCCGTCCTTCCCGTCGGAGTCCGCAGGGCAGCGCGGTGGCCCTCCCGGGCCAGCGCGATGAAGCGCCAGGCGCGGCGGGTCTCCGCAGGCGCCGCGCTATCCTTCGAGTTCCATCCCGCGCGGTGGGCAGTCGTGCCCACCGCGCCGAAGCGCCAGGTCTCGCGCTGCACCCGGCGGAGGTCGCGAAGGACGTCCCGCAGCCGCGACGGCCGGTTCCGCCGACGCCAGACCGCCTCGTCAATCCGGTTCCAGGACCCAGGGCGGTGCCCTGGGCGGACAACCGTCGGAGCCCTTCGGGCTCCACGACCGGCCGATCGTAGCGTTGTCGTGCTACTCCATCGCCGGGTCCCCTAGTCAATCGCCTCCGCCGCCGTCACGGCCAGCAGCACCGGCGTGCCCCACCGGTTGCCCACCTTCTCGTGGTACTGCAGGTCGACCGACTCAACGGGCACCTCCGGCCGCGGGTTGTTCCACTGGAACTGGTACAGGACCGCCTGGTGCGTGTCGTCGTCCGGGAAGGGCGCCGCCCAGGCGACGGCGGCGTCGCGCAGGCCGCGCGGTGCAGCCGTCAGCCAGTGGTCGCCCCCCTGCCCGTACCGCACGTCGACGGTCTCGCTCTTCCCGTCGGCGTAATGGACCTCGTACTGGAAGATGACGGGCGGCTCGTCGCCCTCTCGCCGCGGCTGCCACTCGCGCTTCTCGACGAACGTGTGCAGGAAGAAGAGGACGTCCGCCTTGCGGCCGACTTCCAGCCCCGTGACCTCGCGCGGCGCCTTCACGCCCCGCAGCCCGGCGAGCGTGACGGCACTCTCCAGCGGCGAGGTCTTGAAGTCCCGGATGCGGTACGTCACGCCCGCGAACTTCTGCTCGCCGAGCGGCAGGTGCGAGAGGTCGTGCGCCTTGTCCGGCCACCCCTCGGCGGCCGTCAGATACAGGTTGCATCGCCCTTCGAGCGAGACGGGATGGTACCGGAGCCCCTCGCCGGGCAGCAGCGTCCGCCGCCCCGCGAAGACGGCGTGCAGGTTCCGCAGCAGCGTCGAGACGATGGTCTGCTTTTTCTGGGCGCCCGCGGGCACCGCCTCGCTCGCCTTCACGTTGACCTGGTTCAACAGGATGCCGCCCTTGCCGCGCGGATACGTCACCAGGCCGCCGATGTTCAGCAGCGGCCGGACGCGCTCGCGCCAGCCCTCCGGCCGCTCGACGCGCAGCCACAGGTTGTCGATGCCGAGGATCGCCTTCTCGGCCGCCTCTTTCCACTGAAGCGGCACGAGCGTGACGGTCTTCGCCTTGACCGGCTCCAGCGAAAAGTCCTGCCGCGGGTTGCTGCCCTTCTCGTACGGCGCCAGGTCGATCGTCTGCGCGGTCGATTCGTCGCCGTTGAAGACGAGTTTCAGTTTCGTCATCAGCCAGTAATGGTCGTTCGGGACGATGGAGAAGTTCGTGACCGTTTCCTCGCGCGGCAGCGTCCAGGTGGGGGTCTGGGGCGAGCCGTCCTCGTTCATCGGAAAATAGCGGATATACTTCCATGCCTCGGTGCCGGTGAACCCGTTGACGATGCTGTCGGGGCGGTCGGCGCTGGTGCCCTCGATGCCGGGGCCCGTCATGAACGGGGCGATGTTCTCCAGGTCCACCACGTGCGTGAAGACGTCGTCGGCCGCGAACTCGTCGCCCTTCCATCCGAAGACGCGTTTGCCGGACGAGAGCGCCACGTCGCGCTGCGACAGGCCGCTCGCCAGCGGGTCGCCCAGGGGCGAGAGCGACACCTTCTCGCACCGGAACGGCCGGAGCAGGTGGTCGTAGCCGACGAGGCGGTTGAAGTGTGCCAGGCCCCGGGGCCCGACGTTCCACAGCATGAGCCACCCGCCGCGGTCCGTCAGCGCCAGCACGTCCGCCTTCGCCTCCGCCAGGGCCGCCAGCGCCGCGGGCGAGGCGTCCGCGACGACGATGTCGCTGGCCGTGTCGCGGACGGCGGCGAGCGCGTCGGCCACCGCCTTGTACTCCAGGCCGGACCGTTCGAGCATCCGGGCCCGCGGGTCCTGCGGGTCGATCGCCACCGCCGTCGTGTTCCGCACGAGTTCGTGCCCGAGGGCGTAGGCGACGAGGTTGTCGAAGAGGCGCTGCGCCACCGGGTCGGTCGCGAGTTTCTCGCACACGACCATCTGCGACAGGACCATCAGCCCCTCGCCCACCGTGCACTCGGCCACGGCCGAGCACGAGAGTTCGTCGTCGCACTGGGCCAGCGACCGGGCCCCGCGCGACGCCTTCTTGTACACGTTCCGGTACACCACGTGGTCGCCGGACCAGCAGAAAAAGTCCTCCTGCGCCAGGCCCGCGAAGACCGGGTGCTCCAGGTTCTCGGCGAAGGCAACGCGGCCCTCGTAATCGGTGACCTCGAAGTCGGCCGGCACCGCCTGGTAATGCAGCGGGTGGGCCTGGTCGAGGACGAGGATGCGTTTGCCCTCCGCCGCCAGGGCGTGCCAACGGGCGTCGGTGGCGAGGCGCGGTGTCAGGGCGTCCTTGCCGATGAGAAGACACCGGAACTCGTCCGGCAGATCGTCCGGCCCGTCCACCGGCGTGAACGCGATGCTGCGGGCCTCGAGCCGCGCCGCCGCCGCCCCGTGCGGGTCCCACACCACGAGGTCGCCGGCGGCGGCCTTCGGCCTGGGCGCCGCGTCCGGGTCGATGACCGCCACCGGCTGGGAGCGCGACCACACCGTCTCGCCGCCGCGGCGGCACGCCAGGACCAGCGCCCCGGCCGTCCGCTCCTCGACCGCCGGCACGGGCAGCGTGACCTCGACCACCTCGCCGTGACCCGGCTTCACGCGCAGCGTCTTCGTCTGGCCGGCCGCCTTCTTGCCCGCGACCGTCAGCGTCCATTCCAACTCAATCGGATCGGCGTGGCGCGTGTCGTTGCGCACCATGATGGTGCGCGGCACGCGGGAGCCGCCGGCGAACGTCCAGTTCCACTCCCGGCACAGGGCGAGCACCGGCTGCCACGAGGCGTAGTGGGCCGTGGCGTCGCGGCCGAACCAGAAGTGGAACGCCGCCAGTTCCTGCCACCGGTACCCCTCCGAGTACATGCGGGCGAGCAGGCCGACGGCCTCGGCGGTCTCGGCCCGGCCGAGGAAGCACCGTCCCCCGCCCACGCCGGCGAACTCGGCGGGCTTGCGGCCGTGGGCGAAGAACTCCTCGCCCAGGAAGATCGGCTTCTCCTTCGCCATCGGCCACGGCTGCTTGCGCGTCTGGTCGGTCCACGCCCCCAGGCCGTACGCCATGTCCGGATACGTCCGGTCGGGCGCGGCCTCGTAGTGACATCCGTTGACGGGCAGCGACCGGTCCTGCAGGGCCCGTCCGCCGGCCACCATGACGCCCCGGCCGGTCGGGTCCAACTCGCGGATCATCTCGGCCGCCTTCGTGAACTCCGGCTCCACCGTGTCGAGGTTCCCGAAGTTGCGGGTGTTGATGTAGATGATCTCGTTGTCGAGTTCCCACACGAACACGCACGGATGGTTCCGCTGCTGCCGGACGCGGGCGGCGATCTGTTTGCGCCAGTTCGCAAACAGCGCCTTGTTCGGCACCTTCACCTCCTGCCCGTCCTTCTCGATCTTGCGAACGAGGCCGTAACTCGCGTGCTGGCCGTCCAGCGTGCTGCACGTCCGCCGGACGGGCACGCCGCGGGCGTCGAAGAAGTCGAGGGCCTCGTTCTGCGTCATCCCGCCCCACGTCCGCTGGAACCGCAGGCGGACCATGTTCTGGCCGCTCTCGCGCCACCACGCGATGGCCTTCTCGGCCTCGCCCTTGCCGCAGCCGTAGTAATCGAGGTTCGCCCGCATCTGCCACGGCACGCCGTTCAGGACGAACCGCGTGCCCTCGACGGACCACTCGCGGAAGCCGAACCGCGTCCGCTGCACGTCCGCCGGCTTCCCGTCCACCGTCACCGTGGTCACGAGCCGGTACAGGTGCGGATCGTCCGGCCACCACAGGTGCGGATCGTCCCAGTCGGCCGAGAGGGTCACGGTCTTCGTCCCCCCCGCGGGGACCGTGACGGTCACGGGCGGCAGGGCGCACTCGGCCTCGCCGCCCTTGCCCTTATTCCACGGGACGGCCTCGCAGGCGACCTCCACCTCGCGGGCCGCGCCGCCGGGATTGCGGACCGTCACGTCGGCCCCCAGGACCTTCCGCGCCACCGACGGTCGGACGAACACGTCCTCGGCGTACGCCGGGCCCGTCGCGACGAGCCGGACGGCGTCGGTGATGCCGCTGCGCGTGTGGCCCTTCACGGGGTAATCGAACCGCATGGTCACACCCTGGTTGCGGTTCATCATGTCGAGGGGGATGTTGAACCAGTAATGGACGTTCGGCTTCTCGTCGTTCGGCTCGATGGCGTAGTAGGCGTCCTTGATGACGACGGCGATCTCGTTGACCTCGCCCGGCCGCACGGCCTCGGTGGCGTCGGCCAGGAAGCCCGTCAGCGCGGCATCGTGGAACGCCACCCGCCGCCCGTTGACGAACACCGTGGCCAGCAGGTTCGTCTCGGTGAACCGCAGGAAGAACGACCGGCCCTTCATGGCGGCGGGCACCTTCACCCGCGTGCGGTAGATGTAACGGTGACAGAAGATGAGGTCCGGCCGAAGCGTGTTCCGGTCGCCCGGCACCCGGATGGACGACCAGTGCAGGTCTGCGGCGTCGGGCAGCGCCTCGGCGGGGCCGGTGCGGTCCCGGACGAGGCCCGGCTCGTCCCACCGGGCGATCTGCCAGAGCCCCCCGAGCGACACCGCCGCCCGCTCGCCGCCGCCGGCGGGCTCCGGCATCGTGAAAACCTGGCCCGCGGCCTCGCGGTCGCGGTCGCTCTGCCACTCGGCGTCCGGCTTGTGCGGCCCGTTCGGACGGAACGTGCCCTTCGCCAGGCACACGGCGTCGCCGGCGTACAGGATGCGGTTCGGCTTCGTCTTCGCCTCGTCCTTGTACGTGGCGGGCAGACGGATCTGGAGCCGGTGCTCGCCGGCCGCCAGGTCCGCCCGGCCCATCCGCAGCCACGCCACCTCGCACCAGCGGGAGATTTCCATCAGGTCGGTCGTCAGCGCCTTCGGCTCGATGCGGTGCCACGGGCCGTCGTCGATCCGCCAGTCGAACGGGCTCCGGACGTACTCGAACCCGACGCGGTTCCACACCTCGTACGTGCCCGCCGCCTTCACGGCCAGCGGGTACGTGAGGACGATGCCGCCCTCGGGGACGGTCTTCGGCACGTCGCCGGCCTTGATGCTGTAATGGAGCCACTGGCCCTCCGAGAGGTAGTCGACGTTGCCCCACCCGGCGACGTTGCCGGGGACGTTGGTCCCGGCGGCCTCGCCCTCCATCCAGACGTATGCCTCGACCGCCGCGCATGCGGGCGCGGTCGCAAGGAAAGCGACGGTCGCAAGCAGCAGCGGCACGAGACGGGCATGCGATTGCGGATAGGTCATCGGTTCCTCCGTTCGGCGGATTCGTTTGGTGCGGCGCGCTGCGGCCATGCTACCGGGCGGCGCCGCCCCCTGCAAGCCCCGCCGCGCTCATGCGGTCCCCCTTGTCGGCCGCGAGGGGGTCGGCCTAAAATACCCCGGAACGGGAGGTACAGCATGCCGTATCGGCCGATTCTCATGCTCGCCTGTGCCGCGGCCCTTGCCGCCGTCGGACCGTCCTGCCGCGAGACGCCCGGTGAGGCGCACGAGGGGTCGCCTTCCCCCGCCACGTGCATGACCTGCGGGCCGGCGGTGCCGACGCTCGAAGCGAAGGAAACCGCCGCCGACACCGACAAGGAGTTCCCCGTGACCAGGACCGACCAGCAGTGGCGCGAGCAGTTGACCGACCTCCAGTACCACGTCACCCGCGAGCAGGGCACCGAACGGGCGTTCACCGGCAAGTACTACGCCACGAAGACCCCCGGCGTGTATCGCTGCGTCTGCTGCGGGCAGGCCCTGTTCGACGCCGACGCGAAGTTCGACTCCGGCACCGGCTGGCCGAGTTTCTTCCGTCCCGCCGACGCCGGCCACGTGGCCGAGCGGGGCGACGACAGCCACGGCATGCAGCGGACGGAGGTCGTCTGCTCGCGGTGCGGGGCCCACCTGGGACACGTCTTTGCCGACGGACCCGAGCCGACCGGCCGGCGGTACTGCATCAACTCGGCCGCCCTGGACCTGGAGCCCCGCGGCGAGGCGGACGAAGGGGCGGTCGAGGGCGAGCCCACCCCGCGCGGTGGACCTCCGCACCCGCCGCGCCGCAATACGGAGGCCGACTGACGCCCGGCGGTTGCGGAGACCTGCCGCGCTCACGTTCTCTGACGCGAGGGGAAGAGGGGTAACGCCCACAGACGAGGGGTAACAAGCCGCCGGCGACGAGGGCGCGTCCCGGCAGCATGAGGGGTGCCGCCGGCCGATGCGTTCGGTCGGCGGCTTTTTTTGGCGCCGCGATCCGAGCCGCGAACGCCTGCCCACCGTCGTTTTGGCGAAGGCGGGTGATCTCGTGGGGACTCAAGCGGCGCGCCGCGATCGATACTCTGAGAAAACGCGATAGCGCGCACCCCCCGAAAATGCGCTTTTTCCGACCCCGAATCGCCGATTCTGTCCCGTGTGGGACGATTGGGGGCCGGAATGTTAAAATGGGTAAGGCGAAACGTACCCCTTTTTTCAACTTTTTGATCGAAACGCGCGCCGATGCGCGCAAACTTGCCCCGAACTTGCGCCTTTTTTCGTCTCATGGAGGATGGGCGATATAAATTAAAAGCGCGATGAACGGCAGTGCCGGAGTACCTGAGTCACGGCAACGGCCA
>CAZNYC010000118.1:8108-12956 GCA_964577175.1 uncultured Anaerolineales bacterium | reverse complement strand
GCTTGTCAATCCGTGCGCTGCGATCCGGAGGCACCGATTGACGAGCAATCGGTGGCACGCGCGAGGACATTGCGGCCCGAGGCGCCCGCCTCATCCCCGCGGCAGGCCGGCCAGTTGATGGCCCGGGGCGACGGTGTAGAGGCGGTTCAGCGGCGCCGCGTTGACGTACGAGGCCAGGACCTCGCCCACGAAGATGACGTGGTCGCCGCTCTCCATTTCGCCGACGACGCGGCACTCGAAGTTGGCGACGGCGTCTTCGAGCAGGACGCCGTCGATGCGGGCGGCCGGGCGGGTCCGCGTACCGGTCTCGGCCAGTTTGTCGACGTCCCGCCCGGACTGCGTGCCGAACAGGAGGGTCTCGTTCTCCTGCCGCTCCGACGGGAGGACCAGGACGAACGCCCCCGCCTGCCGGATGACCTGGAGCGAGTAGCGGGTCCGGCCGACCGAGATGGCCCACATCGGCGGCTCGTGCGAGGTCTGCATCGCCCATCCGAGCGTAATCGGATTGTACTTGTCCCGGTCGCTGCGGGCGATGGCGACGGCCACCTGCTCGGGGTATTTCAGGGCCTTGGCCTCGGAGAATGACACCTCTTTCTGCATCGGAGGCTCCAAAGATACACTACAGTATGGAATAGACGTGCTACTGCGAGGAAACACTATAGCACCTGAGGGTTGGCATGTCCAGGATCTAAGAAGAATTCGCGCAGGCACGGTGCAGGCGGCAGGCGGGGCGGTCGTGTCGCGGCCGGCGGTGGGTAAGGCGGCGGGAACGGCCGTTCAGCCGGCCACCTCGACCTTGTGTCCCTCGGCGGCGGCGCGGTAGATGGCCAGGATGACGTCGGTCGCCACGCGGGCCGACGCGGGCGGCACGAGGGGCGGGCGGTTCTCGCGGACCGCCTCCACGAAGTCGCGGAGGACGGCCTCGTGGCCGCTCGTATCCTTGACCGCGGCGCCGGCGGCGGCCGAGTGCTGCTCGCCCTCCGGCGCCGCGCCGGGGTCCTCCATCCCCTCCATGCCCCAGAAGGTGATCCGGTCGTTCTCCATCGACAGACTGCCGCGCTCGGCGAAGAGGTCCAGCCGCGGCGGGAAGCCCGGCCGCACCACGGTGCTCGCGACGACGGAGAGGATGCCGCCGCCGGCGAGTTCGAGCGCCGCCGCCCCGTGGTCCTCGACCTCGATGCCGGTGTGGGCCAGGCGGGCGGTCATGGCGACGGCCGAGGTCGGCCGGCCGAGGAGCCAGCACGCCAGGTCGATGTCGTGCGACCCCTGCTGCATGAACGGCCCGCCGCCGTCCAGGTCCCACGTGCCGCGCCAGGCCCCGCTGTCGTAGTAGTCCTGCGGGCGGTAGACCTTCAGCGACAGGTCGGCGCCGTAGACGCGGCCGAAGGCGCCGTCGTCGAGCATCCGTTTGACGATGCGATTGTTCTCGCGCGTGCGGCGGAAGTAGGCCGTGCCGAGTTGGACGCCGGCGTCGCGGCAAGCGGCGATCATGCGATCCATGCGCTCGGCCGTCACGTCGAGCGGCTTCTCGGAAAGGACGTGTTTGCCGAGGCGAGCGGCCTCGGCGGCGCCCTGGTGGTGCAGCCCGTTGGGCGTGGCCAGGATGACGGCGTCGACTTCCGCGCCGAGGGCATCGAGGGCCGTGGCGGTCTCGGCCTCCAGATCGTTCTCCTGGATGAAGCGGTCGGCGCGGTCGGCGTCGCGCGAGACCACCCCGACGATGGCGGCCTCGTCGACCTTGCCCACCGCCGCCGCGTACGTGCCGGCGATGTTCCCCGTCCCGACGAGGGCGAAACGAAGCGGGTCCATGGTGTCCTCCCTGTTCGGATCCATCCGGATGTCTGGTGCAGACCGCCGCCGGGCGGTGAGACGACGGCGGCGGGCGGACCGTGCCAACCGTCCATCGTAGCAGAGGGCGGAGAGGCGCCGCAACACCCGGCGAGAGAAGCGGATCGCCCTGATCCGGGCGGGGCGGCGCCTGCAGAGACCCGCCGCGCACGAGTTATTGGGGCCGGTAAATCAAATGTGACACGGCTCCCCGGTTGTCATTCTGAGGAGCGGCGCAGTTTACCCGCCGAAGGCGGGCCGCGACGAAGAATCTCGCCTTGGTCTTTGTCGTTTCGCGTTGGCACGGCGAGATGCTTCGGCCCCGCGAGCGGGGCCTCAGAATGACATCCTGCGACATGACAATTACCGGCCTCAATAGCGTTGCAGGGCTACTCGATTTCGATCGCCTTGAGGTCCGGGCCGAGGCGGTACTGCCGGCCGGCCTTCGTCTCGAACGTCTTCGTCTTCTCGCCGAGACGGACCGTGCACGGGTTGCCGCGCTTCGAGCGGATGGTCGCCTCGGCCAGGCGGCCACCCTTCCACGCCAGGTCGACCCCGAACGCCCCGCGGGCGCCGAGGCCCTTGACGCTCCCCTCCGGCCAGGCGGAGGGCAGGGCGGGCAGCAGGTGGACCTCGCCCGTGTGGCTCTGCAGCAGCATCTCGGCGATGCCGCTCGTGGCCCCGAAGTTGCCGTCTATCTGGAACGGCGGGTGGGCGTCGAAGAGGTTCGGGTACATGTGGCCGGGGATGAGCAGGTTGGCGAGCATCGTGTAGGCGTGGTCGCCGTCCTCGAAGCGGGCCCAGAAGTTGATCTTCCAGGCCCGGGACCACCCCGTGCCGCCGTCGCCGCGGAACTGGAGGCTCTTCATGGCGGCCTTCCAGATGTCGGGCGTGCCGCGGCGGGTGATCTCGGTGCCCGGATGCAGCCCCCACAGGTGCGAGACGTGGCGGTGGCCCGTCTTCGGGGCCTCCTTGTAGAGCCACTCCTTGAGTTGGCCCTCGCCGCCCACCTGGTTGGGCGCGATGCGCTTGCGCATGGCAATAAGTTTCTCGCGGAAGTCCTCGTCGACGCCGAGGATGCGGCCGGCCTCGATGCAGTGGCCGAAGAGGTTCCGGATGATCTGGTGGTCCATCGTGGGTCCCATGACCAGGCCGCCGCGCTCCGGCGAGTTCGACGGGCCGCTCACCAGCCAGCCCTTGTCGTTCACCGGGTCCTCCACAAGGAACTCCGTGAAGAACAGGGCCGCCTTCTTCAGGATGGGGTACGCCCGCTCGCGGAGGAACGCCTCGTCGCCGGTGTAGGCGTAGCGGAGCCAGAGGTGCTGGGCGAGCCAGGCGCCGCCGGTCGGCCAGATGCCGTGGTTCGAGGCGTTGATCGGGGCCGTGCCCCGCCAGATCTCCGTGTTGTGGTGCAGCACCCAGCCGGGGCAATCGTAGAACGTACGGGCGGTCTTGGCGCCCGTCTCGGAGCAGTCCTCGATCATGTCGAACAGGGGCTCGTGGCATTCGGAGAGGCCGGTCAGTTCGGCCGGCCAGTAGTTCATCTCGGTGTTGATGTTGACGGTATATTTGCATTCCCACGGCGGGTTCATCTTGTGGTTCCAGATGCCCTGGAGGTTCGCGGGCTGGCTGCCGGGGCGGCTGCACGCGATCATCATGTACCGCCCGTACTGGAACGCGAGGGCGGCAAGGTGCGGGTCGTCGCCGTCCTTGAACTCGCGGATGCGCCGGTCGGTCTCGTTGCCCGCGGCGTCGGTCGTGCCCAGGTCGATGCGACAGCGGCGGAACAGGCCCCGGTAATCCGCCTGGTGGTCGGCGAGAATGCCCACATACGGCTTCTCGCCGAGGTCCGCGAGGACCTTGGCGCACCGGGCCGACGGGTCGCCGGAGATGTCCGCATAGTTCACGTAACTCGTGGCCGCGGTGAGGATGAGGGTGGCCTCGTCGGCGTCCTTGACGTGCACCGCGCCGTCGGCGACCTCGACGGTGCCGCCGTCCGTGCGGGCGAGGAGGCGGGCCTCGAACCGCAGTTGGCTGGGCGTGCCCGTCCGGGCGGTGTGCGTCACCCGGCCGCGGAGGGCCAGCGTGTCGCCCGCCACGCGGACGAGTTCGTGTTCGACGTGCGGCGAGAGGAGCCGTGCGTCGAACGAGAGGGCGCCTTTCTCCCCGGCCGCCAGGTGGACGGCGACGACGCGGTCCGGGTAACTCGCGATCACCTCCCGCTCGTACCGGACGCCGTCGGCCTCGTACGCGACGCGGGCCGTGGCCTTGTCCAGGTCCAGCCAGCGCCGGTAGCCGCGGACCGTCCGGTGCGCCTCGGGGAACTCCAGGACGAGGTCGCCGAACGGCTGGTACGATTCCTGCCGCAGCGGCCGGCTCATGAAGTGCCTGGATGCCAGTTGCTCGGCCTCGCGCTGCTTGCCGGCGAAGAGGAGTTCGCGGATCTGCGGCAGGTACTCGGCGGCGCCGGGGTGCTGGTAGTCCTGCGGCTGTCCGGTCCAGAGGGTGTCCTGGTTGAACTGGATGCGCTCCACGTCCGCCCCGCCGTAGACCATGGCGCCCATGTGGCCGTTGCCGAGGGGGAGGGCGGCGGTCCAGTCCTTGGCGGGCGTGCGGTACCAGAGGATCCATTTGGCGTCGGGCGCCCGGACCTCGTCGGCGCCCTCGATCGTGGCCCGGCCGTAGTCGATGGGCGGCTGCGTGCCGTTCTTCGTGTACTCGGTGCGGCGGACGAGGCGGCCGGCGGCGGGGGCGAGGGCGCAGGCGCTCAGAAGGATACACAGGCACAGCAACGTGCAGCGAGTCACGGCGGGTCTCCTTGCTTGTACTTGTTTAGCGTCCTCGGCGTCACGCGACGCCAAGCAGACCTTACAGTTTATGGACCGTACGCCCCCCCCCCCGCGTGCTGTCAAGGTCTTTTTTCTCTGCTTCCGTCCGGGTATTTTGCCCGGCGTTTCAGAGTAGCATCCGCACCCGCCGCGCCGCAGGTGTGGCCCGGTTGGCTTGTCCAACCGGGTCGAT